>CAZYMT010000108.1:0-10943 GCA_964649035.1 uncultured Rhodobacterales bacterium | reverse complement strand
AAAACATTGAAACATGGCTGGACATCACCAGCACAAAAAAACGTATATACGCGAGCAAAAAATAGCGGTCACGGGAAACCCAAATGGTGAACTGAGGGGCGAGCATGCCGTTTTCACCGGCGAAATCGAACTTCCTCGTGCAGAAGCGGCCGAACTTGCGGCATCCGCTGGTATCACCGTCGACTCCAATGTCACAAAGAAGATAACTATCCTTGTTGTCGGCGTCCAAGATTTAAGCATTTTGGCAAGGCACAGCAAAAGCGGAAAACATCGAAAAGCGGAAACCTATATTTCCAACGGACAAAATATCCGGATCATTACTGAACGCCAGTTTATGGCGCTGGTAGCCACGGCTTAGATAAATGAAGTGAACCGGCCCAAACAAAAAGGCGACCCATTATGATGGACCGCCCTATACTTCTTATTTTGCCGACCTAAAGGCCTGCGCGTGTAGCTTAAGCCCAGAAAGGCTTATGTGCTTCGCGGCGCGCTTGTGCGTCGGAAATGCCAAGGTCGTCCAATAGGCTAAAGCCTAGTGCGTTCAGATCGCGACGTTGTTTTGCAACTGCCGGACGGCTGATAACCCAGCCGAAAAAGGCATTGAATGATGTTGTTGTTGCGGTTTTGATTGCGTGGCCCATGATGCCCTCCATTAGATCTTGTGATAATTCGTTAACATCCCATCGGGAATGGTGATGATTTGACATATGGAGAATGATTAGTAAAATGAATGTTTATTAAGTGAATCATCAAGGATTGTGATATGCCGAGAAATCTAGACATGACAGCCCTTCGCGCCTTCGTAACCGTTGCCGAAACCGGTGGGGTAACGCGCGCTGCAGGACAATTGCACCTGACACAATCCGCAGTATCGATGCAGGTCAAACGCCTGGAAGAATCAATTGGCCAACCGCTGCTGGAACGCGCCGGTCGCGGGGTTGCCCTGACGGCCCACGGCGAACAACTGCTTGGATATGGTCGCCGCATCTTGTCGCTGAATGACGAGGTCTGGTCCCGCATGACCGATCACGCCTATGAGGGCGAGGTAACCTTCGGCGTTCCCGCCGACATCGTCTACCCGCATGTCCCGACCATCCTGAAACGCTTTTCGGTGGAATACCCGCGCATCAAGGTCAACCTGATTTCGTCCTACACCTCGCGCTTGCGTCGCCAAATGCAGCGCGGCGAGGTTGACCTGATCCTGACCACAGAAACCGACGTCGATATCGGCGGCGAAACCCTGCAAAACGCGCGGATGTTATGGGTTGGCGCGCATGAAGGCACCGCCTGGAAATCCCGCCCTGTCCGCTTGGCCTTCAACCATGATTGCATCTTTCGCAACTACGCCCAACGTGCGCTGGACGAGGCCGATATCCGCTGGGAAATGGGCGTCGAGAGCGACAGTATCCGCACGATCGAGGCATCGGTCTCCGCCGACCTCGCCATCCACGCAGCCCTCGAAGACACGATTGACCACCACATGGAAGTCATCCCCCATAACGGCACCCTGCCCGACCTGCCAGAGTTCAACATAAACATGTACATAGCCGCCGGCCCACAGGCCGAACTGGCCGAACGACTGGCGAATATGGTGCGCGGCGCATATGGCGGAGTTGAGCTGATGCAGGCGGCGGAGTGAAGGGAAACCTTTGACAATAGTGGTGAGGCAGTTCAAATAATCGACATGTCCAAGATTATCCTTACACGCGGTTTGTCGTCAGCCGGAATGATCCGCAGACAAATAACATTGGAAAACCAGTACGACGTTCGTGTTGCTGGTTGCCGTGACGATTTCTCGCACGGGCCATTATTGCCGATCACAGATATGGGTGTATTTGCCGCAGCGCGCGCTAGATTTTGGCGAAGCTGCGGTTACATCACAACGGCGAGAAAGTGGGCGCGCGAATTTTCCGACATCAATGCTCTCGTTCAGAATGCCGATAGTATCGAGATATGGGTGGATCTAGGGGTGCAAGAGCAGATTTTCCTACTGACCTGCATACAACTACTTATCCATCAAAATATCGATTTGGACATTGTCAAAATAGTGGATTTTTCAAACGTAGAAAGACGACCTGCATTTGACGCTTTCTTAGAGAAGACATTGTCAAATAGACCAAAGGCGACCACACTAAGCACTCAAGAAACCGCTCGTTTTAACAAGGCTTGGTCGGCACTAACGGCACCGTCATCGGAAAAGCTTGCAACACTCGCTAATATCGGGACAGGTTCAACCACATTGGACAATGCCATCGAAGCATTCTTGTTGCGTTACCCGAATACGGCCAGCGGTTTGGGATCAATCGCCACTAAAATTTTGCAAAATGCCAGTTCAGACTGGACGAAGTCCGCTCGTATTGTCGGCCCAGCGATGAGCTGGGATCGGATGGATTTGGTCGGTGATTTGGTTCTGTTCGCATGTATGAAACGGCTCGCCAGCCCTTCCCAGACCTCCCCTTGTATCGAAATGAGAGGCGACATTAAACAAATGTGGTCATGTGAGGCCAGAATAACGAAATTCTGGTCAGGATTGCCTTGATGGAAACGAAAACTTCGTTGAGACAAACGATCTGGATGAATGGATCGGCGGAGTGCATTTGATATCCTCACCTAGCTAGAAAACCGAGATCGGAACCGCATGGTGCAGCAACAAACAAATTAGTAAATTAACTCAAATTTTACCTATCACCTGTATAACCCCTTTTACTGAGCGAGACGGGCCGAAGGGCCTTCAAGGGTTTATCGCGCAAAATACTATTATGATACCCGCTGCGTTTATCACCGCAGCACCTCCTACCCGCCTTGTGTTGCGCCGCCTAAAATCCGGCACATGAAAGCAACCGCTCAGGCAGGGCATTGCGCGGTTCACCCCGTCTCAGTCACCAAGACAGGTTTTTAACCCAAAGACATGTCGCCCACAGGTTCTCGGACCTCCCCGAGCAGATCAGACCTAAAAGGCGCGGTTTCCCACCGAACGCCGGTTTTTTTGTGCTTGAAACACCCACCGTCTTGCCAAACCTCGTAAATAAGCATATGTGGCCACCAAACGGGGCTGCACATCATTTGTGGCCCCGCATCTATTTCAAAGGAATACGTCCCATGGACATGCGTAACGTTGCTATCATTGCCCACGTCGACCACGGTAAAACAACGCTGGTTGATGAAATCCTGAAACAATCCGGCCTGTATCGTGAAAACGAAGCACAGCAGGAACGTGCGATGGATTCGAACGATCTGGAACGTGAGCGCGGCATTACGATTCTTGCCAAAGCTACATCCGTTGAATGGGCCGGCAAGCGCGTTAATATCGTGGACACCCCGGGCCACGCTGATTTCGGTGGTGAAGTTGAACGTATCCTGTCGATGGTTGACGGCGTTATTTTGCTGGTTGACGCAGCCGAAGGCCCGATGCCCCAAACCAAATTCGTGACCGCCAAAGCGCTAGCGCTTGGTTTGCGCCCAATTGTGGTTCTCAACAAAGTTGACAAGCAGGACGCCGAACCTGATCGCGCGCTTGATGAATGTTTCGACATGTTCGCCAATCTTGGTGCAACGGACGAGCAGCTCGATTTCCCGGTGCTTTACGCATCCGGTCGTTCCGGTTGGGCCGACGCCGAACTTGACGGTCCACGCAAGAACTTGGATGCGTTGATGGACCTGATCATCAAACACGTCCCTGCCCCGTCACAAATCGTCCGCCGCGACGAACCGTTCCAAATGCTGGCAACAACACTTGGCGGCGACGCATTCCTTGGCCGCCTGCTAACGGGCCGCGTTGAATCTGGTACCGTGAAAGCTGGCGACAATATCAAGGCGATCTCGCGCGACGGTAGCCTGATCGAAAATTTCCGCGTCACCAAAGTCCTCGCTTATCGCGGCCTTGAACAGTCAGCGATTGATATTGGCGAAGCTGGCGACATTGTGGCGATTGCCGGCATGACCAAAGCTACGGTTGCAGATACGCTTTGCGACAAAGACGTGACCGAAGCGATCGAAGCACAACCGATTGATCCGCCGACCATTACCGTGACATTTGGCATCAACACCTCGCCGCTTGCGGGTCGTGATGGTAGCAAGGTTCAGTCGCGCGTTATTCGCGATCGCCTGAATAAAGAAGCAGAATCCAACGTGGCTATCCGCGTAAATGACAGCGAAACTGGCGATGCATACGAGGTCCATGGCCGCGGCGAATTGCAGATGGGTGTTCTAATTGAAAACATGCGCCGCGAGGGGTTTGAGTTGTCAATCTCGCGCCCACAGGTGTTGTTCCGCAATATTGACGGCGTCCGCTGTGAACCCGTCGAGGAAGTCACCGTTGACGTTGACGACGAATATTCCGGCGTTGTGGTCGAAAAACTAAGCATCCGCAAAGGTGAGCTGGCCGAAATGCGTCCCGGCGGTGTTGGCAAAACCCGTATCGTCGCCCATGTACCCAGCCGTGGCCTGATCGGTTATCACGGTGAATTCCTGACCGACACACGCGGCACTGGCGTTATCAACCGTGTCTTCCATGAATGGGCCCCGTTCAAAGGCAAAATCGAAGGTCGTCGCGCTGGCGTTCTGATCTCCATGGAAAACGGCGAGTCTGTTGCTTACGCGCTGTTCAACCTCGAAGATCGTGGTAAATTCTTCATCGGTGTTCAGGAAAAAGTCTATACAGGCATGATCATCGGCGAACATTCCCGTAGCAATGATCTGGAAGTGAACCCTATTAAAGGTAAGAAACACTCCAACGTGCGGGCATCCGGTAAAGACGAGGCAGTTGTGCTAACAACGCCGACCCGTTTCAGCCTGGAACAAGCCATTGCCTATATCGACAATGACGAGTTGGTTGAAGTAACACCCAAAAATATCCGCCTTCGTAAACGTCACCTAGACCCACATGAACGCAAGAGAGAAACAAAAAAGTTGGAAGGGTAATAAAGTTAGTTTCGCGCGATGCGCCTTGCATTACGCGAAACACCCTCCGATTGTATAATCGCAATATGCGAATGTAAGCGGTTGCATTTAATTTTATAAGCGACTGTGTGGATTGTCACATATTTGTTGTGAAAAGTTCACGATTTTTGTCGACTAATTTGTCGTTATTTTTCTTATAGTTACAAGTTGCGTTGTTTTTCATTTGGACAAAATGTCACAGAGCCGCGCTATATATTAGTGGTTGGCACGATAACTGCATATAATATGAGTAGAATAATATAAAACGGAGTATAGATCATGAAGCACCCAGTAGATGTGCATGTGGGAAAACGCATTCGCCACCGCCGTTGGATGGTTGGGATGACCCAACAACAGCTCGGCGAAATTGTCGGCATTAAATTTCAACAAATTCAAAAGTACGAAACGGGCATGAACCGTGTTAGCGCGTCCCGCCTATGGGATATTGCTGCGGCTCTTGACGTTTCCATCAGCTTCTTCTTTGAAGGGTTGGAAACCGCGGGCGAAGATATCGTCCATCAGGCAACTTCAGCTGACAAGCTGAAAGGTGATCTGCTAGCGGATAAAGAGGCCCTCGAACTGGTGCGCGCCTATTACGCCATTCCGGAAATCCAGCGCCGCCGTCTATTCGATCTGGCAAGGGTTCTAAGCGACGCCGCTTGAAAGAACCCCGCCTAGTGATTGACTGGCGTCCAAACTTATGAAATCCCCATAGCAACAGCATGGGGATTTTTTTATGAAACTTGCAGATAGTGAAAAACGAGAATTGTTGGACGTCGCCAATGCTTTGGCCGATGCCGGACGCGAGGTCACGTTAAAATATTTCCGCACCGACGGCTTGCAAGCGGATAATAAAGACGCCGCCGCGTACGATCCGGTAACCCGCGCCGACCGCGAGGCTGAGCTGGCCATTCGCGCCATTCTAGAAACCCGCCGCCCTGATGACGGCATCTTGGGTGAAGAATTCCCTGACAAGCCAACAAAATCCGGCCTGACATGGGTCATAGACCCCATTGACGGCACCCGCGCCTATATCAGCGGCAACCCCAGCTGGGGCATCCTGATCGGGCTAGATGACGGCAATGGCCCGATCCTCGGCATGGTTGACCAACCCTATATCGGCGAACGTTTCATCGGCGGTTTCGGCAAATCGGAAATGTTGCGCGGCGAAACCACCCGCCCCCTGAAAACCAGCCCTAATACCGACCTATCCGATGCCATCCTGTTCACCACATTTCCAGAACTAGGCACCGACGCCGAACGCATCGCGTTCGAGGCGGTTCGCGACCAAGTCCGCCTAACCCGCTACGGCCTCGATTGTTATGCATATATGCTGCTAGCCATGGGTCAAATCGACATCGTGATCGAGGCAGGCCTACACCCGTTCGACATCCAAGGCCCCATCGGCGTGATAGAGGCCGCCGGCGGCATCGTCACCAACTGGCAAGGTAAGCCCGTCCATATGGGCGGCCAAATCCTCGCAGCCGGAAATGCTACGATCCACGCAAAAGCTTTGAAAATCCTAGGTAAATCAAGCTGATGCAACATTCAGGTAAACGGCAATCGCGCAAAGCGCTGATCGGCGTGCGCCAACGGCGCTCCGTTTGATCCTAGGAAATTACATGGGCAAACGATCCCATCACCCGCCCCCGAATTTGCCCCATAGCGGGCAAGGCTTCGTCCATCGAATCTGTGGCCTCGAACAGGTTTTCGCCGGTTTCTTCAAGTATCGAAGCATAATGGAATTCATGCCCTTTCAGCGCACCAGACCACGGCAGCCCCTGTAATGGCTTCAGATTTCGATAACCCAGATGTAAACGCCGTGCCGCAAAACTGGTGGAAACCGATAAAAACCCAAGCATCCGGTGAACGGTTCCATCGGCATCGCTCAAACCCTCCCCAAGGGCCATATAGCCACCACATTCCCCGTAAATCAGCGCCCCGCGATCCCGCGCCGCCACCATGCCACGGGCAAACCCGTCGCTAGACGCCAGCTCTCCAGCATATAATTCCGGATACCCCCCCGGCAGGAAAACACTATCGGCATCTTCGCGCGGGCCTTCATTTTTAAGCGGCGAGAACAGCGAAACCTCCGCCCCTACCCGTTGCCAACCCGCCAAAACATGCGGATAGGCAAACGCAAACGCCACATCCCGCGCCACCGCAATTCGCTGTCCAAGCGGGGCCAGCGTTTCAGCCAGACCGGCCGCCTCAACAGGTCGCGCCAAACCCATCAACACCTCAAGATCGACCGCCTTCGCCAATTTTGTGGCGACACCATCGATAAACCCGTCAATATCCGCCCGCTCAACCGCTTGCACCAATCCCAAATGTCTGGAGGGCATGTCGAATGCCCCATCCCGCCGCACCATCCCCAAAACCGGAATACCCAGCGCGGCAATCGCCCTTGAGATCACCGCTCCATGCCGTTCTGACCCAACGCGGTTCAAAATCACGCCGCCAATCCGAACCGAGGGCCGCAAACTTGCCAATCCATGCACCACCGCTGCCGCTGTCTGCGATTGTTTTGCCGCGTCCAACACCAAGACCACAGGTAAATCCAGAATTTCAGCCAAATCCGCAACGCTGCCCTTGCCCATCGGATCGGATGTTGCAGCGCCATCAAACAGGCCCATCGCCCCTTCAACCACCAACAATTCTCCCGACTGCGCCGCCGCCAAACCACGAAGCGCCGCTGGCGACATCGCCCAAGCATCGAGGTTCACGCAATCCGCGCCACTGGCAGCAGCATGGAACTGGGGATCAATATAATCCGGCCCACTTTTAGCCGAGGTGACCGCAATCCCGCGCGCCTTAAACGCCCGCAGCAATCCCAAGGTAATGGTGGTTTTTCCTGCTCCCGAATTCGGTGCCGCAATGATAAACCCGCGCATCCGTCAATTCCCCCGCGGAACCGGACCAGCCAGCAGTGCATCCAGCCACGCAAACCCTAGATCGCGAGAGGTTCTCATGCTTTGACCTTCGGCCGCAGCACATGCGGAATGGCTGGATCATACAATGCCGAGTCCTTAAAATCCGTTACATTCGCCATAGCAGGCCCAACAAAGATCAAGGCGGTCCGCGTTATCTTCTCAGCCCGCACCTTGCCACGAATATCCGACAGGGTGCCGCGCAAAAACAGCTCATCCGGCCAACCAACGCGATAAGCAACAACCACCGGACAATCCGCCCCGTAATGCGAAATAAGCTGCCGTTCAATCTCACGCAGATTACGGATCGCCAAATGAATAACCAGCGTCGCCCCCGTGCGGCCAAAATTATCCAGCGTTTCGCCCGCCGGCATATCCGTTGATTTCATCGACATGCGGGTCAGCACAATGGATTGCGCGATTTCCGGTATTGTCAGTTCCTGCCCCATCGCCGCCGCGGCGGCCGAATAAGCCGAAACGCCGGGGGTAATATCGTAGTCAATCCCGTCGGCTTTCAAGCGCCGAATTTGTTCGGCAATCGCGCCGTACAACGCCGGATCACCCGAATGCACCCGTGCCACATCTTCGCCCCGCTCATGCGCCGCGACAATTTCTGCGTGGGTATCATCCAGCGTCATCGGCGCCGTATCCAGCACCCGCGCGCCTTTTGGCGTGAAGGCCACAACCGCCTCCGGCACCAGTGATCCAGCATATAGACAGACAGGACATTGTTCGATCAAACGGCGACCCTTTATGGTTATCAGGTCCGGATCACCGGGGCCCGCGCCAATAAAATGAACAGTCATGACAGGTCTCCATCAATTTTTCGGGCATAGCCGCGCGGCGTATACATCCGAGGGCCCTCGCCCAGTTGAGCAAGTTTAGAATGGCTGGAACCAACCAGCACCACGGTCAGCATATCGACCTCATCAACCTCCAGATCGACAAGTTTTCGATAGCGGATATGTTCCTCTGGCCGACCCAGCGACGATGCCAGCATCACTGGCGTATCATCGGGGCGGTGCTGCAACAGGATATCGCGCGCCTCGGCCAGCAATGTGCGGCGGCGTTTGGAAACCGGATTATAAAAGGCGATAACAAAATCCCCTTCGGCCGCCGCTTTCAGACGCTTGATAATATCCTCGCGCGGGGTCAGAAGATCGGACAAAGATATCGCACAGAAATCATGCCCAAGCGGTGCTCCCGCCCGCGCAGCAGCCCCCTGCAATGCCGAAACCCCCGGAGTCGAGATCACCTCAACCCGTTTCGCCGCATCCGACACACCCAGCGCATCCGCGCCGCGATCGAGCAGTTCATAAACCAGCGCCCCCATCGCATAAATGCCCGCATCCCCTGAACAAATCAGCGCAACATTTTTGCCTTTTCCGGCTTCTTCCAGCGCATATCGACAGCGATCTTCCTCGCCACCGAGCGGAAAGTCAGAACGGATTTTACCAGCGGCCAGCGGCCCCAATAGGTCAATATAAAGGCCGTACCCCACCAGTTCCTCAGCCTCGGCAATTAATTGCGATGCCTCCGGCGTGCGCCAAGAATGCTGCCCCGGCCCGATGCTGACGATAGAGAGTTTGCCGCGAGAACGCCCCGCCATTTCAACGATTACATCCGGCGCACGGGCAATCGCGCAGGTCGCATTTGCTGTTTTGCGTTTTTCCACGCACAAAACCGCCCCCCCCGCCGCCGCCGCCAAGGCCGAGCCTTCGGCAACGCCGTGGCAGCCAACCTCGGTAAAAACAACATCGGATGGATTGGCTAGGCGCGGTGCCTCTGCTTCTAAGGTTTCCGCGTCAAATATCCGGAAAGGCACGCCCAAAAGGCGCGCGGTTTCAATCATCGCCGGCTCGTCACCCTTCAAATCGAGCGAGGTCACACAAGCCACAGATTCCGGCGCAATACCAGCAATCGCCAGACAATCCTGCACCAATTTCCACATCTCGGCGGGGTCACAGCCGCGCGCGCAGCCCAGTCCCAAAACGTGGCGCTGCGGATGGTAAATCAACGCATTATCCGTCGAACTCGGCGCTTCGGTCGCGATCAGCCGCAACGGTCCCGCGCCGCCTTCCAAACCCCAAATATTTTCGCCTTCAATGATCGGCTGTTCGCCAGAAAGCATCGCGGCCATCGCGTTTTTTGCATCCTCCGGATTGGCCAAACGCCACCCCAGAGGCGGCTCATCCAACGCGAGGCCCAATGCAACGTCACCCGCTGTGGTCACTGCTGCATGGCTCTGCAAAATATCGGCAATCTGTTTCGCCAACCGATTAGCCCCACGATGCCCTCCGAGCAGCGGAATAACCGTCGACCCATCGTCAGGAATGGCAATCACCGGCGGCTCAACCCGTTTATCGGCCAGCACGGGTGCCACCGCACGGATCAATATCCCCGCAGCGCAAACGCCAATCACCGGATACCCTGCCTGAAACAACATGCGTATATGATCGAGCGCGTTTGGAAAGAACACATCCGCCTGATCCACCCGCCCCTCGCGACCATGCAAGGGTGCGTCTAACGCTTTGGCAACACGGGTCGCCACCTCTTGCCCCGAACGGGACAAGCACAAAACTATCGGTTTTAATTCAGCCACGGATCGTCGCCTTTCGTAACAAGTATCATAGAGAAATATGGTGCAATTTCGGGTGCATCCCGCAGCGCCATAACTTTTTGGGTCGCCAATGTGGCACGCTCAATATAATCGGCATCGCTGATTTCCAGCGCTGCCAGCACGCGGCGAATTTTTGGTAAATGCCGCCCGACCTTCATGATCGCCACGGCCTCAGCCCCGGCAATCCGGTTCCGCATTTCATCTTCAGGCATTGGCCCGGGAATAATCGTCAACACCTCGTTTCGCGCCGTCAACGGACGCCCAGCCACCGCAGCGCAAGCCGTTACAGACGTCACCCCCGGCACCACTTCGACCTCAAAACGTTCCGACAAACGGGCAAATAGATACATAAACGAGCCGTAGAAAAACGGATCGCCCTCGCACAGCACAATCACGTCATGCCCCGCCTCAAGCTGCACCGCAATATCAGCCGCACCCTTATCATAAGCCGCCTG
>CAZYMT010000107.1:0-11000 GCA_964649035.1 uncultured Rhodobacterales bacterium | reverse complement strand
GACCCTGAATTGCGCCGCGCTTGACGAGGACGAGTTGGAGGCGCGCCTATTTGGGCCCGCCGCATCCCCCGAGCATCGTCCGGTCATGGCGGGCAGTGAATCTTGCACATTGTGTTTGGAAAATGTTGATATGTTACCGGATTCCATCCAGATTAAGCTACTGGCAGCGATTGAGAAACTGGACGCTGAAAACGATGACCCCGGTTTTATTCGCATTGTTGCCGTATCTGGCCAACCCAGCGAAGAAACCCAGAAAACCATCCGTGATGATCTGTATTATCGCCTCGCTGGCATGGAAATTATTGCCCCGGCCTTGCGGGATCGTGGCGAAGATATTCTGTTGCTCTTCAATCGTTTCATGCAACTGTTTTCCGAGGATTACGGCTGCGATGTTCCCGAACTGGCTGCCAGTGACGCCGCCAGCCTGTTGCACGCATCATGGCCTGGAAACATCCGTCAGCTGCAAAATCTGGCGGAGCGCGCGGTGCTGCAATCACGGCGCGGTGAAAGCGGTATTGCTAGTCTGTTAGCCGATGAAGGATTGCAGGAAAAACCAACGCAATCGGGTAATAAGCCGTTGAAAGAACATGTTGAATCGTTCGAGCGGATGTTGATCGAAAACGCCCTGCGGCGCAATCGTGGCTCCGTCGCCGGCGTGATGGAGGAAATGTCCCTGCCGCGCCGTACATTGAACGAAAAAATGGCTAAATACGGGCTAAGTCGGGCTGACTATGTTTAGCTAGGGCCACACCTAAATCACCATATCCTGTGGCGCGTCGTTCAAATTGTAGACCCAGACGCGCCGCGGCTTCGGCGGCCTTTATGTCCAGTTCCGGCGCGTCGGTTTGTGCCAAATAAACCAGTTTTTCGTAATTGCCGAAATACATTTCTAACAGCTGTGGATGGCGATCCAATCCCAACGGTTTCCAAATCATCGTATCAAACTGGCGCACCAGAAAATCAGTTAGGTAGAACGAGGTAACCTCGCCACGTTCGGCAAACGCCTCGTTTCCGTCAAAGAAACTGTAACAATGCGGCCCCTCGATCATCGACACGCCCAATTTTTCGCACCGCGCCTGCAACAAGCCGCCAGTGCCACAATCGGCGTAAACCACAAAGATATTGGAATATTTTTCGCGCGCCTCCAGCACAGCCGCCTCAACCGCATTCGGTATTTGATCCGGATGCTGATGCAGCTTGGCGGGCAGGCATTGCAAATCCATATGATGCCAACCGTTTATCTCGATCAGCGCCAGAATTTCCCGTGCCAAAGCCCCGCAGGCCAGCAGTAAAACCCGTTCAACTTTCAGATTTTTGTCCTGAAACGACACCTAGGCCCCGATCGAGTTATGCCGTTTGGCCATAAGTTCTTTGGCCGTTTCCACAGCCACCGCCGCGTCGCGACAATAGGCGTCAGCACCAATTGCTTTGCCAAATTCCTCGTTCAAAGGCGCGCCGCCAACCAGCACGATATAATCGTCACGCGTACCTTTTTCGACCAGTGTATCAATGACGACTTTCATGTACGGCATGGTGGTGGTCAGCAGCGCTGACATGCCAAGAATATCGGCATTATGTTCCTCAACCGCGTCGATATATGACTCGACGGAATTGTTGATGCCTAGATCTATAACCTCGAAACCAGCCCCCTCCATCATCATGGAAACAAGGTTTTTCCCGATGTCGTGGATGTCACCCTTAACTGTGCCAATTACCATTCTGCCAAGCTGCGGCGCCCCGGTTTCGGCCAGCAATGGCTTCAAAATCTTCATCCCACCCTTCATCGCACCCGCAGCCAAAAGCACCTCGGGTACAAACAGGATACCGTCACGAAAATCAACGCCGACAATCGCCATGCCTTCAACCAATGCCTTGGTCAGCACGTCGTAGGGCAGCCAACCACGGCCGAGCAGGATGTTAACCCCCTCCTCAATCTCGTCTTTCATACCGTCGTAAAGATCGTCCATCATTTGAAGGGTTAATTCTTCGTCCGATAGCTCGCTTAGGATAATTTCTTCTTCGTCAGACATGGGATATTCCTGAATAGATACGCTTACTGCAATTACAGCGCGATTTTGGATTGGGTCGCGGCGGTTTACGACCGCGCGGACAGAATTTCCGACCTAACGGCGGCGTCCACGGCGGCTGCGTGCCGGCATTGGTGCATCTCCAAGCCCATCAGAAGGCGATGAAAACGCACCCAATTTTGACTGGATGAGGTCTGCGCTAGGCATTTCGCCTTTTGTATGCGCTTCCATGGCCCGTTTCATCGATTCCAGATGTTCGGGCTGCGTGCCACAACATCCCGCGATGATCCGCGCGCCGGCATCCAAAGCCAAGGTGGCGTATTCTGCCATCAATTCCGGCGTACCATCATAATGAATATGCCCTTCGACATATTTTGGAATGCCGGCATTACCTTTTGCAATCACTGGGATTTTTGGATGAACCGAACCAAATCCTGTCAAAGTCCGCAACAAATCCGACGCCCCGACGCCGCAATTGGCCCCAAAAGCAATCGGTTGATTTTCCAGACTTGCGACCAGTTCAACCAATGCAACGGAGGTAACCCCCATCATCGAGCGGCCGGCCGTATCAAAGCTCATTGTGCCGCACCACGGCGCGCCGACGTTTTTGAACGCCTCGGCCGCTGCCCGAAATTCTTCAGGGGCGGAAATTGTTTCAACCCAAAGAACATCGGCACCGCCCTCCATCAGGCCGTGCGCTTGTTCTTCGAATATCTCGACCGCACTGGCGTGTGATAGCGCCCCGACGGGCTCCATGATCTCGCCTGTTGGCCCGACCGACCCTGCAACCACAACCTTGCGCCCAGATGCATCAGCCGCTTCACGGCCAATCTCGGCGGCGATACGGTTAAGTCGGAAAACATTGTCCTGCTGGTCATGCAATTTCAGGCGTGCTGCATTTCCGCCGAACGTATTCGTCAGAAAAATATCACTACCTGCGTTGATTGATCCATCATAGAGCGCACGTATCCGGTCGGGATGCGTTTCGTTCCATATTTCGGGCGCTTCGCCCGCTTCTAGCCCCATATTAAACAGGTTTGTCCCTGTGGCACCATCGCCCAGTAGCCAATCCCGTTCGGCTAGAAGTTCACTAAGAAGGTCGGTCATGCCGTCAAATCCTCTTCTAATGCTTCTGCGATCTGCCTAATACGTTCGATCATCGCGCGCAAGCCGTTTGATCGTTGTGAAGATAAATGTTGGTCCAGCCCCAGCCGGCCCATTTCCTTTTGCGCTTCAACGGCCAACGCTCCCGAAGGTGTGGTTCCGTCGTAAAGCGCATGCAGCACCCCGATTAACCCGCGGACAATCATCGCATCGGATTCGCCCTGAAACCCAATCAGCCCATTGTCGATTTTCGGCACGATCCAGACCTGACTGGCGCAGCCTTCAACTTTGGTCGCTGGAATTTTCTGGTTCTCGTCCAGCGGCGCCATATTTTTGCCGAGGTCGATCACATAGCGATAGCGATCCTCCCAATCATCCAGGAACTCAAAATCGTCAACAATTTCTTCAAAACGGGCAGTGGCCATATGGGGACTCCTTATAAGCGCGAGATTTAGGGATTGTTTTGGGAAACGTCCAGACCCAGCCACGCGAATATCTCGTCATTTGTTGCAACAGATTTCCAGTCAATATCGGGCCTATCGATCAATATGACCGGTATTCCTGTTTCTTTGGCTGCCGCCAGTTTAGGCCAACCGCCCTGCCCGCCTGCGTTATGGGCGACAATACAGTCGACGTTTTCGCCAACTATATAATCTATTTCCTGCTGAACCGTGAACGGCCCACGCGCCAGTATCGCATTGCCCGCATCCCCAAGATCAGGCAGTGGTTCGGTGCGACAGCGAATTTGCAAATCGAGCCCAAGGGTCAGGAACGGTTTTAGACGCATCCGCCCCACCGCCAGCAACGGTTTTTTGACGTTGATCTGCGTCAGAATTTGCGCGGCATCATCTTCGCCAATAGCCATATGCCAGTTAGGTTCAAGCGCCCAGCCAGCGCGCCGCAGGGCAATTTGCGGAATATTTATGGGCAGAATGTTGAGCAACCGCTGGAATGCAAACGGATGCGGGGCCAGAACGATGTGGCTAAAATTCTTGAGCGTTTCCGCCCAATTGGTGTTTTTGTCGTAAGGCTGCGCCTTCATCCCGTCCGGCGTGCCGTAATAACTGTTCTCAAACAGGCAATATTCGATTTTCCCATCAAAACATCGCGCCAATTCAAGCGCCTCTTTCGAGCCGCCGATGATGGCAACGCGGATCACAATTCGATGATCTTGACGCCGTGCGGGCTTGCCGACAGGGCAATTTCACCATTTTTCAGGCGAAGCGCATCTTCACCAAACACTTTTTTACGCCAACCGCGAAGGGCCCCAACCTCGTCACCATTTGCCAAAGCATCCAGATCAGCCGAGGTGGCAATCAATTTCTGCGCTACGCTATATTTTTCAGCCTTGGCTTTCAAAAGCACACGAAGTAAATCTGCTAAGCTCTCGGAACCATTACGTTTCACGCGTTGCGCTGGAACTTCTGGCATGTCTTCTGGCTCGCAAGCCTCACCTTTTTTCACGGCCGCCAAAATCCCTTCGGCAATTTCGCCTTTGCGGGCTTCGCGCAGCAACAACCGCGATTTATGTAAATCATCAAAGGATTTCGGACGGGTCGCCGCCAATTCCATCAAGGCATCATCTTTGTAAATCCGGTTGCGCGGAATATTACGTCCGCGCGCCGTAATTTCCCGAAACGCTGCTAGTTCCCGCACCACTGCCAAGAATTTACGTGAATTTGTCCGTGTTTTCAGACGCTTCCACGCATTTTCAGGGATAACGGTATAGGTCGCTGGATCCATCAGAACCGCGACCTCTTCCTCGACCCAGCTGGTGCGATCGGTTTTCACCAATTGCTCTGCCAGATATTCGTAAATCACCCGCAAATGCGTCACATCTGCCAGTGCATAGGTTTTTTGTTTGTCCGTCAGCGGTCGACGGCTCCAATCCGTAAAGCGCGAGGATTTATCCACTGCCGCATCGACAATCTTACGAACCAGAGTTTCATAGCCAACCTGTTCGCCAAAGCCACATACCATCGCCGCAACCTGTGTATCAAAAAACGGCTTTGGAATGACACCGCCTTCAACGCAGAAAATTTCCAAATCTTGACGGGCCGCATGGAAGACTTTTACGACGTTTTCGTCGCGAAACAGGTCATATAAGGGCGCCAAATCAATGCCCGCGGCCAATGGGTCAACGATTACCGCGTTTTCATCACCCTCACCGGGATAGGCCAGTTGTACCAAGCATAGCTTGGAAAAATAGGTCCGTTCACGCAAAAATTCCGTGTCCACAGTCACATAAGGTTGGGTGGCACATTCTTTACAAAACGCGGCCAATTCTTCTGTCGTCAATATCGTTTTCATATTCTACTCACTCTGTGCTTCGGCGCGGGATTTACCCGCCACGCCTTGCGCCAGCGTTGCCGCCATAAATCTATCTAAATCCCCGTCTAACACACCTTTAGTGTCCGAGGTCTCCTCATTTGTTCTTAAATCTTTAACCATCTGGTACGGTTGCAAAACATAGGAGCGAATTTGGTTTCCCCAACCCGCATCTCCTTTGTTTTCGTGGGCTTCTTGAATGGATTCGTTGCGTTTGCGCATCTCCATTTCAAACAGCCGGGATTTCAGGGCGGCCATACAGTTGGCCCTGTTCTGGTGTTGCGATTTTTCTGAACTGGTCACCACAATACCGGACGGAGCGTGCGTAATTCGCACCGCCGAATCCGTCGTATTAACGTGCTGTCCACCAGCGCCGGACGAGCGATAGGTATCCACCCGAATATCCGCTGGGTTAATTTCGATATCAATGTTGTCGTCGATCACCGGATAAACCCAAATCGAACTGAACGAGGTATGGCGTTTGGCCGCGCTATCAAACGGGGAAATTCGAACCAGACGATGTACCCCACTCTCGCCTTTCAGCCAGCCATAGGCATTGTGCCCCTTGATCCGATAAGTGACCGATTTAATCCCAGCTTCCTCGCCGGAATTATAAGACATGGTTTCAACCGTATAGCCCTTCTTCTCGGCCCAACGAACATACATCCGCGCCAACATCGAGGCCCAGTCGCAGCTTTCCGTGCCACCAGCGCCGGCATTGACCTCAAGGAATGTGTCGTTGCTATCGGCCTCGCCGTCCAGCAGCGCCTCAAGCTCCAACTTGGCGGCGTGGGTTTTTAGCGCGGTAATGGCCCCTTCGGCTTCGGTGATGACATCGGTGTCATCTTCCATTTCGCCAAGTTCAATCAGATCAACATTATCCTGTAAATCTGTTGCCAAGGATTGATAATTATTCATTGCATCTAGCAGGTTCTGCCGTTCGCGCATTAGTTTTTGCGCCTTGGCCGGATCATCCCAAAGCGTCGGGTTTTCGGACATCGCATCGAACTCTTCCATCCGGTGTTTGGCCGTGTCATAGCCCATCCGCTGGCGCAATAAGCCCAGTGATTTTTCGATCTCAGCGACCTGATTTTGGATTTCCGCGCGCATTAGTTACTCCTCGTCTGATTAGTGTTTAGCCAACCAAATCAAAAAGTTAAAGGGGTGTTAACGTAGGGCACCACTGGAAAGAGCGCCAAATGTGGGATCGACAGGGATAATAACTTGTTCGCCGCCAATATTAACGGTTTGATAATTCTCGCTCTCGCCATTATTGAAGAACAGCAAATCGCGTCCCATCGTGAAGCCGCCGTCAATGAACTGGCCGTAAGCGCCAAACCCTGGTTCCTCGCCTTGGCGGAACAGCTCGGACACCGCGTATTCCCCGCTTTCGTCATCCGACAGGCGCACACCGTTGAACCGGTCAATCCTAATAAAGACCGAACCTGCGGGCTGTTCATGGGTTGTCGTTGGGTACATTTCCAGCGCAACTTTCATGAAATCAGAAAACACCGGACCACAAAGCGCCCCACCATAAGCCCCGCGGCCCATCGGTTTGGGATTGTCGAAACCAATATAGCATCCCGCAACGATTTTGGGTGTAAAACCGATGAACCACGCGTCTTTCGACTCGTTTGTCGTTCCGGTTTTACCGGCAATTGGTACACCCAGAACCGCGCCAACTGTTCTGGCCGCCGTTCCGCGTGAAACCACACCCTGCATCATAGAGGTCAGCTGATAAGCCGTAATCGGATCCATAATCCGCACCGAATTATCGCGCGCCCATGGTTCGCGTTCCGTGGCCATATCCGGCCCCGCGCAGTCGTCGCAAATCCGTTGATCATGGCGGAAAATCGTGTTGCCATACCGGTCCTGTACACGGTCAACTAGCGTTGGTTCCACCTGCGTGCCGCCATTAGCAAACATTGCATAGGCCGCGACCATTTTGAACAATGTCGTCTCGCCAGCGCCCAGTGAATAGGACAGCAAGTTCGGCATATCGTCGTAAACGCCAAAGCGTTCAGCATAGGCGCTAACCACATCCATACCGATGCTCTGCGCGATCCGTACGGTCATCAGGTTGCGGGATTGTTCAATGCCAGTACGCATCGGCGCTGGCCCGTAAAATTTATGCGAAGAATTCTGCGGTCGCCAAATTCCGTTGCCCGTATCAACTTCAACTGGTGCATCAACCACGATGGTTGCCGGCGTGTAACCGTTGTCCAAAGCCGCGGCATAAACAAACGGTTTAAACGCTGATCCCGGTTGACGATTGGCCAAGGTTGCACGGTTGAATTCGCTAGCTTGATAGGAAAAACCGCCCTGCATGGCCAAAACACGGCCCGTTTGGGTGTCCATCGCCATGAAACCGCCCTGAATAGACGGTACCTGCTGCAAATCCCAATATTCGAACTCGCCGTCGGTTTCTTTGGCAGAAACCAGTACAATATCGCCAAGTTCCCAAATGTCGGACGCCACTTGCGGATGCCGCTGTGGCTGGCGGTCCTCATTTAACTTTCGGGCCCAGTTTGAATTTTTCACAAACAGGTAATGACCGTCCTCGTCTTCCGCGATACCCTCGATGCCAACACGAACCGACCCTTCACCAACCTTCAGAACCACGGCCAAATGCCAGCCCTCAACGTCACGCGGTAGGCGTAACTGACGTATTGCTGTGCGCCATTCATCCTCGGACATCAAATCGGCGCCTTCGATATTTTCCAGCGCACCCCAGTAAATTTCCAAACCCCGATCATATTCAACGAGGCGATCCTGCAAGGCCTTCGCAGCTACGGCCTGCAACACCGGATCCATCGTTGAACGAATGGCCAAGCCGCCGCCAAACAATTCGTCTTGGCCCAATGACCGCGACAATTGCCGACGGATTTCATCAGTGAAATAACTACGCGACGGCATTTCTGAACGCGCCGACGGGAAATCACCGCCTTGAACGGTCAATAATGGCGATGCCTTGGCGATTTCGGCTTCTTCGATGGTTATATAGCCGTTTTCTTGCATCTCCTTGATGATGAAATTGCGGCGTTCAATTGCCTCCTCACGGTTATTCACCGGATGGTAGGCGTTCGGACTTTTGGGATGTACTGCCAAAAACGCGGCTTCGGCAATCGACAATTCCTCAAGAGTTTTGTTGAAATAGGTCTGCGCCGCCGCCGTCACCCCATATGAATTCCGGCCAAGGAAAATCTCGTTCAGATAGAGGCTAAGAATATCCTCCTTGGATAGCGTATTTTCCATCCGCGCCGCCAGCACGATTTCCTTGATCTTGCGTTCAAGTTTGCGCGACCCGTCCAGCAAGAAATTCTTCATTACCTGCTGCGTAATAGTCGAGGCCCCGCGCAAGCGCCCGCCCCGTGCCGCATCAATCATCGCCTTCACTATCCCCAAAGGATCATAGCCCGCATGGGTATAAAAATTCTTATCCTCGGCGCTGATAAATGCCGCTTTAACGATTTCCGGCATTTCCTCGGCTGGCGTGAAAATCCGGCGTTCGCGGGCGAATTCGTCCATAACCTGACCGTCACCCGAATAAATTCGCGACAGCGTCGGCGGGGCATAATCGGCCAATTGTTCATGGTTCGGCAGGTCGCGGCTGTAAATCCAGAACAGCGCCATCAAGCCCATAGACCCCGCCAACAATCCAAGAACGCCCCAGCTAAATAGAAACCCGAAGAAATTTAATATGGCTTTAAGCACCGACTCGTCCTCCAATGAACAGTTATGGTATAGTGCAGGCCCCTTCCCTCGTCAAAACACCAATATGTTTTCGGCATATAAATGCTGGCCCTTAAGAATTTATTTATCCACAGGCACTTACATTTAGAATTCGATTGTATTACATCCATATTATTGACTACTATCGTCATACCGCGCCGACATCGCTGTCGCCGGTCAGAAAGTTTTGTTGCACATGGACGACACTTGGCAAAAAAACTGCCCGTTATGTGTGATAGGCGCTTGCGCCACCCGCTAATCCTGCACTTTGTGCAGCCGAAATTCAGGCGCAAAGACGCGCTTAAGGATATAACCGCGATGAAACGCGTTGAAACAGGCAATACCGAGTTAACGGGGGTAATCCCCTTAGTATCCCGTGCTGTTTCGCGTTTTTTCTCCCAAAAAACAATGATCTACGCGACTTTGCTTAGCAAAGGACCGCCCGATCTCAGAAAGAACACATGCCAAAGAAAATGCTTATCGATGCCACCCACGCCGAGGAAACGCGCGTTGTGGTTGTCGAAGGAAACAAGGTTGATGAATTCGATTTTGAGTCCCTCAATAAACGCCAGCTCGCTGGAAATATCTATCTAGCCAAAGTTACGCGGGTTGAACCCTCGTTGCAGGCGGCGTTCGTAGATTACGGCGGAAACCGCCATGGTTTCCTTGCCTTTAACGAAATTCATCCGGATTATTACCAGATCCCGGCCGAGGACCGTCAAGCGATCCTCGACGAGGAAGCTGCTGAAGCCGACCGTCAACGTGCTGAAGAAGAAAAGGCCGAAAAGCCTAAGTCACGTTCGCGCCGTCGACGGAAACCTGAAGCTGAGGCCGAAGGTGCACCAAGCGCTGATGACGCGGTGATCTCCGAAGAAGTTTCAGACGACGCGTCCGAAACTGCCGAGCCCGAAAGCGATGCAAATGACGATGCCGAGGCCCCTAAGGTCGAGGAATCTGCCGTTGAAGAAACGCCTGAGATTGAGGCTAAAGTCGACGTTGAGGCAGCTAAAACCGACGATCAGTCCGAAGTTGATAACGGTATGGTTGACGTGCCTGAGGGCAAAATTG
This sequence comes from uncultured Rhodobacterales bacterium, assembly GCA_964649035.1. Classification (GTDB taxonomy): domain Bacteria; phylum Pseudomonadota; class Alphaproteobacteria; order Rhodobacterales; family Rhodobacteraceae; genus NORP23. Next base: position 741 of record CAZYMT010000107.1, on the reverse strand, counting down.
AAGATGCTAACGAAGGCGATGACACAACTGAAGTTGCCACCAAAGAAAAAATTGACGAAGACGATATTCGTGGTGAATTTGTCCCGCGCAAATCCCGTCCACGTCGCTATAAAATTCAAGAAGTCATCAAAGTTCGTCAAATCCTGCTTATTCAGGTTGTTAAGGAAGAGCGCGGCAATAAAGGCGCGGCCCTTACTACATACTTGTCCCTTGCTGGTCGTTACTGCGTATTGATGCCAAACACCGCACGCGGTGGTGGCATTAGCCGCAAGATCACCAATATTTCCGACCGCAAGAAACTAAAAGACATCGCCAATTCCATCAGTGTACCAAAAGGCGCGGGTTTGATTATCCGCACGGCTGGTGCAAAACGCAGCAATACCGACATTCGTCGAGACTACGAATATCTGTTGCGCCAATGGGAACAAATCCGCGACCTGACGCTGAAATCGACTGCTCCTACGCATATCTATGAAGAAGGTAGCCTGATCAAACGCTCGATCCGTGACCTTTATAATAGCGACATTGACGAAATTATCGTTGATGGTGAGCGCGGCTATAATGAGGCCAAGGAATACATGACCATGCTCATGCCAACGCATGCGCAAAACGTGAAGCTTTACAAAGACGCCATGCCTTTATTCTCGCGTTTTCAGGTCGAGACTTACCTTTCGGGCATGTTTAACCCGACCGTGCAGCTGAAATCAGGCGGCTATATTGTTATAGGCATCACCGAGGCGC
>CAZYMT010000106.1:10242-11013 GCA_964649035.1 uncultured Rhodobacterales bacterium | reverse complement strand
GAACCTATCTGCAAAACCTGCCGTATTTCGACCGTCTCGATTACGTGGCCCCTATGAACCAGGAACATGCATGGTGTTTGGCGATTGAGCGTATGGCGGGCATCGACGTACCACGTCGCGCTAGCCTGATCCGTGTGCTTTACTGTGAAATCGGCCGTATCCTGAACCACATCATGAATGTCTGCTCGCAGGCGATGGATGTTGGCGCTTTGACCCCGAACCTTTGGGGTTTTGAAGAACGCGAATCCCTGATGATTTTCTATGAACGGGCATGTGGTGCGCGTTTGCACGCGAATTACTTCCGTCCCGGTGGCGTGCATCAGGATCTTCCCGAAGATCTTTTGGTCGATATCGACGCATGGGCGGATCGTTTCCCCTCAGTGCTTGACGATATTGAAACCCTGCTGACCGAGAACCGTATTTTTAAACAACGTAACGTTGATATCGCGATTGTGTCGCAACAGGATTGCCTCGACTGGGGTATGTCAGGCGTGATGGTTCGGGGTTCCGGTATGGCTTGGGATTTGCGCCGCGCACAACCTTACGAGCTGTACGATGAATTTGATTTCCAAATCCCGATTGGCAAAAATGGCGATTGCTATGATCGCTACCTCTGTCGACTGGCGGAAATGCGCGAGAGCGTCAAAATCATCCACCAAGCCATCGCCAAACTGGATGAATGCAAAGGTGAGGATGTTCTGACGCGCGGAAAACATACGCCGCCAAAACGCAGCGACATGAAAACCTCGATGGAAGCGCTGATCCACCATT
>CAZYMT010000106.1:0-10232 GCA_964649035.1 uncultured Rhodobacterales bacterium | reverse complement strand
CCTACACGTTCCCGAGGGCGAGATTTATGTTGCCGTTGAAGCGCCAAAAGGCGAGTTCGGTGTGTATCTGGTGTCGGACGGATCGAACAAACCTTACAAAACCAAAATTCGTGCGCCTGGGTATCTGCATCTACAAGCCGTGGATTTCTTGGCAACCGGCCACCAGTTGGCCGACGTTGCCGCGATTATTGGAACAATTGACATCGTTTTCGGGGAGATTGACCGTTAATGCTACGCCGCCTACATTCTGAACAACCAGAAGATTTTGCCTTCACATCCGCTAACCAAGCATGGGCCGAAGCGCAATTAACCAAGTTCCCGACCGGTCGTCAGGCCAGTGGTGTTATTCCGCTACTCTGGCGTGCGCAGGAACAAGAAGGTTGGCTTTCTAAGCCTGCCATCGAACATATCGCGGATATGTTGGGCATGGCCTATATTCGGGTGCTCGAAGTCGCGACATTCTACTTTATGTTCCAGCTACAACCCGTTGGTTCCATTGCCCATATCCAAGTTTGTGGCACAACAAGCTGTATGATTTGCGGTGCGGAAGACCTGATCGGCATTTGCCAAGAAGTTATCGCCGCCAACCCGCACGAAATTTCCAAAGACGGAAAATTCAGCTGGGAAGAGGTGGAGTGTCTAGGTGCTTGCACCAACGCCCCAATGGCGCAGATCGGTAAAGACTATTACGAGGATCTGAGTGGCGACAAATTCCGTGATCTCTTGGCTGAGCTCGCGAAAGGGAATGTGCCAAAACCCGGTCCGCAAAATGGTCGTTTTGCAGCTGAACCTTTGGGTGGTGCAACCACATTGAAAGAATTCACGGGCGAGGCTGCCAATGGGTCTGTCGCGATCGCGCTTGAAATTGGAGATACCGTAAAGCGTATTGACGGGACCGAAGTTCCGTTACTGACGCCTTGGGTAAAAGGATCCGGTAAGAAAAAGCCAGCAAAAGCGCCCAAAGCGCAACCAAAAGCCAGCAAACCGGAAGCCGCGCCTGAAACAACTGACGGGACACGTCCCGAAGCGCTTAAGGGCGCGCGTGATGGTTCCGCGGATAATCTGAAAATGATTAAGGGTGTTGGACCAAAACTTGAAGCACTACTGAATAAACTTGGTTTTTACCATTTCGATCAAATCGCTAATTGGTCGGCTGATGAAGTTTCCTGGGTTGATCAAAACCTTGAAGGCTTCAAGGGTCGCGTAAGCCGCGATGAATGGGTTGGCCAAGCCAAGACTTTAGCCGCTGGGGGGAGCACTAAATTTTCATCCAAAGTTAAAAAAGGCGGCGTCTATTAGACCGCTTGAGGGGAGAATAAAGTGAGCAACGAAATCGAGGCCAGAGAATGCCAAACCTGCCGATCCATCGGTCTGGTACTTGCGGCAATGATTGTCGGCTTGATAAGCTATTACGTCGAAAAAACTTATCCAATATGGGTAGCAGTTGTGGCGTTCTTGGTGTTGTTAGCCGTTAGTATGTGGTTGGTGAACAAATTTTGTGGAACCGCAGATCAGGCTGAGGGCGCGCCTGCAAAGGCCGAACCTGCGCGAAAAGTTGAACCAACACTTGCGGAACCTGTTTTGACCACCCCTAAACCAGTCGCCGCCGAGCCGGAAGCTGTTGAACCAGAAGTGGTTGCTGTGGTTGAACCTGTTGTTGAAGTCATTGAAGCAACTCCTGAAGTCACGATCGAAGATGGTGATTTTGACAAAGACGGAGTCGTTGAAGGTGATGATGAGGGCGAGCGCCCCGAAATGCTGGCAACTGCCCGCGAAGGCAAGGCCGATGATTTGAAGAAAATTAAAGGTGTTGGCCCGAAGCTCGAAAAAACATTGAATTCTTTAGGTTTTTATCATTTTGACCAGCTAGCAAGCTGGAGCGCTGATGAAATCGCGTGGGTTGACGCAAACCTCGAAGGATTTAAAGGCCGGGTCACACGTGATGGCTGGGTTAAGCAGGCGAAAACACTGGCCGGTGGCGGTAATACAGCGTTTTCGAAAAAAGTAGATAAAGGCGACGTTTATTAACGTTGAAAGGTAGAGGCAGGTGACCGAACAGGAACCCAACCAGAGACAGGCGCGATTGGCAGCAATCGTAATTCTTGTAGCAATGGGTGGGTGGATGCTGGTCAGTTTCCTCGGCGGGAAAATGGGATTACCAGTGCGCTTTGCGTTTCTGGTGGATTTCGCAGCGATAGGTGCCCTGATCTGGGCGCTGGTCGTTTTGTTCAAAGTCTGGCGGCAACGCCAAGAAGGAGAGTAGAGATGGTTCGGAAAGTTGGGTTTGATGAAGGTAAGGGAGGTGGGCTCGTTCAGGCTCTGCTGACCTTTGCCGTTGTCGATACCGTTCTGGTCCTCGCTTTGGTTGCTGCTCTTTTATATTTATATACGGATATTCTGTCGGGGTTCGGTGTTGCGCCACATACTCTGACTTCTGACAAGGTTACCCTATACACCGTCATTGCGATTGCAGTGATGGCAATATGCTCGGCAGCGGTGTTCTTCAAAACACTCTGGCCCGCTTTGAGAGAGGCAAAAAATGCTACAAGATAAAGACCGTATATTCACCAATCTTTACGGTATGCACGACCGTAGCCTTAAGGGCGCGCAGGCGCGTGGTCATTGGGATGGTACAGCTGGTTTCTTGCAAAAGGGCCGCGACTGGATCGTTGACGAGGTTAAAAATTCCGGTCTTCGTGGACGCGGTGGCGCGGGTTTCCCGACCGGTCTAAAATGGTCGTTTATGCCCAAAGAAAGTGACGGTCGTCCGTCCTATTTGGTGGTGAACGCTGACGAGTCCGAACCCGGTACATGTAAAGACCGCGAGATCATGCGTCATGATCCGCACACATTGATTGAAGGGTGCCTGATTGCCGGTTTCGGTATGGGCGCGCATGCGGGTTACATCTATATTCGCGGCGAGTTCATTCGCGAACGCGAAGCGCTGCAAACTGCAATTGACGAAGCATACGACGCTGGGTTCCTTGGCAAAAATGCTTGTGGGTCTGGGTGGGATTTTGATCTGTATCTGCATCACGGTGCGGGTGCGTATATTTGCGGCGAAGAAACTGCCTTGTTGGAAAGCCTTGAGGGCCGCAAAGGCATGCCACGTATGAAACCGCCATTTCCAGCAGGCGCAGGTCTGTATGGGTGTCCGACAACGGTGAACAATGTTGAATCAATTGCCGTTGTGCCAACGATTCTACGTCGTGGCGCTGACTGGTTCACCTCGATGGGGCGGCCAAACAATCACGGAACTAAGCTGTTCGGTATTTCCGGCCATGTGGTGAACCCCTGTGTGGTCGAAGAAGAAATGTCGATCCCGTTGCGCGAACTGCTTGATCGTCATTGCGGCGGCGTTCGTGGCGGTTGGAAAAACCTTAAGGCGGTTATTCCAGGTGGATCTTCCGTGCCGATGTTGCCTGCTGATATTTGTAATGACGCGATCATGGATTTTGATTGGTTGCGTGAACAGCGTTCCGGTCTTGGAACAGCTGCTGTGATTGTTATGGATCAGGATACCGACGTGATCAAAGCGATTTGGCGTCTGGCGAAATTTTATAAACATGAAAGCTGCGGTCAATGTACACCGTGCCGCGAAGGCACTGGCTGGATGATGCGCGTCATGGAACGTCTGGTAACGGGCGAGGCCGAGATCGAAGAGATTGACATGCTACTGGATGTAACCAAACAGGTTGAGGGCCACACAATTTGTGCGCTCGGCGATGCGGCTGCTTGGCCGATCCAAGGTCTGGTTCGCCATTTCCGCAACGAAATCGAAGACCGTATCAAGCATAAACGCACTGGTCGCGTTAGCGCGGTTGCGGCTGAATGAGGCTCGTTTTTCGGCATATATTAGCCCTTGTGGCTGTTCTCGGTTTAGCGACCGGGGGGAATGCTGGTGATTTACGTCACGAGATTGAAGGCGTGCGTGCTGGTACATCTGATTATGTGTTTGTGCATGGTGGTCTCTTTGACGGTGCGGCCATGGGGCAAACAACAACTTTTGTGGTGACGCCTGATGATCGATTGCAGTGCGTTATGGTTTTTAACCCTACCTACGCGATCGGGACCGACGAAGAAGAATTGTTTACACCAGAAATGGAAATAACAGTACAGCCATACGATCAAGTAATTCCTGAACTATACGCGCGGTTGCAGCTTGGGCTTGGCATGCTTGAGAATTCGGGCCCTTCACCTGTCGAACTAGGGGCTGCCAATTTTATTGTCGAGATGTCGCAAGCTGGTGGTAAAACTTGGGCAATAGCCAGTTGGGGTGATCCGCGATTCCGTTGGATTAGCGATGAATTGTTTGCTTATCCACAGCCAACTGATTGTTGGTTATGGGGATGAGTATTATGATGCGATATATAGTGACCCTCTTTGGTTTGATTAGCCTATGCGCGTGCGTGCAGGTACAAGAACGCCGTACGACCTCGATAAACGGGCAGCCAGTAATGACCCAAGAATCAACGACGCAAGTGTTGTTTGTTCCTGGCGTGGGGGTGTTTCGATGATAAAAGGTCACATGCAAATTACCGCATTCTTTATGGCGATTTTATTGGGTGCACCAGCTGTGGCTGAGGATTGGATTTCTCCGCGTGACAATCTATGTCGCGGCGAACACCCCGGAAACATTTCTGACCAGAAAATATGTTCCGAGGAATGGAACCGGAGCATGTCATTGGTTTTCCGCTACAAGCGAACTTTTGTCGATAATGTTGGCTTCTGGGAAGCCTTTAAAGACGGGATGGTATTCAATCCATATCGCGTTAATCGGCCAAAAATATTTAGTAATTGCCATGCAGGCGAAGCGTTTAATGGTAACGCGTTTAATAACCGGATTGACTTTAGATCAGTGTGGCGGTGTATAGCCGCAGCTGACAAAGAAGTTGCCCTTTGGGATACGATTTGAGGATAGTATGAGCGACCTTAAAAAAATAGTCATCGATGACAACGAAATCGAAGTTGATGGTGCAATGACCATTCTTCAAGCTTGCGAAGTTGCAGGCATCGAAATTCCGCGTTTTTGCTATCATGAACGCCTGACCATTGCTGGCAATTGCCGCATGTGTTTGGTTGAGGTCGTTGGTGGCCCACCAAAACCAACCGCATCCTGTGCAATGCAGGTTCGTGATTTGCGCCCCGGTCCAGAAGGGCAACCGCCTGTTGTTAAAACAAAATCTCCGATGGTTAAGAAGGCGCGCGAAGGGGTTATGGAATTCCTGCTGCTGAACCATCCGCTCGATTGTCCGATTTGTGATCAGGGCGGTGAATGTGACCTTCAGGATCAGGCGATGGCTTACGGGGTTGATTTCTCACGCTCTCGCGAGGCAAAACGCGCAGTCGAAAACCTTGATTTGGGTCCGTTGGTTGCCACAACCATGACCCGCTGTATTTCTTGCACGCGCTGTGTGCGGTTCACGTCCGAAGTTGCCGGTTTGACCCAGATGGGGCAGACAGGGCGTGGCGAGGATGCGGAGATCACCAGCTATCTGAACCAAACACTCGACAGCAATTTGCAGGGCAATATCATTGATTTGTGCCCTGTTGGCGCGTTGACGTCGAAACCTTACGCGTTTTCGGCCCGTCCTTGGGAATTGAAGAAAACTGAGACGATTGATGTGATGGATGCGCTTGGTTCGAACATCCGCGTCGACACTAAAGGTCGTGAAGTTAAGCGGATCGTGCCGACCAATCATGACGGCGTGAACGAGGAATGGATCAGCGACAAAACCCGTTTCATCTGGGATGGCCTAAGCCGCCAACGTCTTGATAAACCCTACATTCGCAAAGACGGTAAATTGCAGCCTGCGACTTGGGGCGAGGCATTTACCGCTATTTCCAACGCTGTGAACGGCAAAAAGGTTGCGGCGATTGCCGGTGATCTGGTTTCCACCGAAGCTATGTACGCCCTGAAAACCTTGATTTGCGGGGCAGGCGGTAATGTTGAATGTCGCGTTGACGGGGCGTATTTGCCCGAAGGGGATCGTGCCGGTTACGTTGGTACTGCGACGATTGAAGACATTGATAATGCGACAATGATCCAGTTGATTGGCACCAATCCTCGGATTGAGGCACCGGTTCTTAATGCACGCATTCGCAAAGCCTGGTTGAACGGTACAGTGATCGGTCTTGTTGGCGAAAATGCCGATCTGACATATGACTATGCCCATATCGGTAATGGCCGCACGGCGCTTGGTGAATTGTTGAAGAAAAACGTCACCTCCGAAACCAAAGAAGCCAACACGATTGTTATCATCGGGCAGGGCGCTTTGATCGGTAAGGATGGTGAGGCGGTTCTGGAAGCGACCAAGAAACTGGTCGAGAAAACCGGTTCAAAATTCATGGTTTTACATAATGCTGCGGCGCGTGTTGGTGGCATGGATATCGGATTTACGACCGCTGGTGGTATGGTTAACGCCCTTGATAAGGCTGAGGTAATTTATAACCTTGGCGCGGATGAGTTGGAAATCGAAAAAGGCCCGTTTGTGATCTATCAGGGCAGCCACGGGGACCGCGGCGCGCATCGCGCTGACGTTATTCTACCAAGCGCTGCCTATACCGAAGAAAGCGGCATTTTTGTGAATACCGAAGGGCGTCCGCAAATGGCCAATCGCGCGGGTTTTCCCCCGGGGGATGCACGCGAAAACTGGGCGATCATTCGGGCATTATCCGCAGAACTGGGCGCAGCACTGCCGTTTGACACTCTGTCGGATTTGCGCGCGGCAATGTTCAAAGAATTCCCGCATCTGGCGGCTATTGACGTCGTGCCTGAAAACACATGGAAAGCTGCGGCACCCAAGGCGCTCGGCAAAGGCGAATTCACCTCAAGCGTTGGTGATTTCTATCAAACGAACCCGATTGCCCGCGCAAGTTCGGTCATGGCGGATCTAAGCCGCTTGGCTGCGGATCGCATCAAACCTATCGCGGCGGAGTAAGACATGGAATTTATGATCGACACTTTCGGCCTCTATTTCGGCACATTTCTGGTCATCCTTGGCCAGTGCTTGCTGGTTGTAGTCCTGATCTTGGTGGCTTTGGCGTTCCTGATGTATGCGGATCGCAAAATCTGGGCGGCTGTGCAGTTGCGCAAAGGTCCAAACATGGTTGGTGTCTTCGGGGTGCTGCAATCCTTTGCGGATTTCATCAAATACATCGTTAAAGAGGTCATCGTTCCATCGGGCGCCGACAAAATCGTCTTTTTCCTTGCGCCGATGATCACCTTTATCCTTGCGGTTGTCGTTTGGGCGGTGATCCCGTTCAACGAGGGCTGGGTGATTTCCGACCTTAATGTTGGTGTCCTTTATATCTTCGCGATCTCCTCGCTGGAAGTGTACGGCGTGATCATGGGTGGCTGGGCGTCAAATTCGAAATACGCGTTCCTTGGCTCGCTGCGTTCCGCGGCACAGATGATTTCCTACGAGGTTTCCATCGGCCTGATCATCGTTGGCGTCCTGATTTCCACGGGCTCCCTGAACCTGTCAGATGTGGTCCGCGCCCAAGATGGTTCTTACGGTATATTCAGCTGGTACTGGTTGCCGCATCTGCCAATGGTTTGGCTGTTCTTCGTGTCGGCCCTTGCCGAAACAAACCGCCCACCATTCGATCTGCCCGAAGCGGAATCGGAATTGGTTGCCGGCTATCAGGTTGAGTATTCCTCAACCCCGTTCTTGCTATACATGATCGGCGAGCTGATGGCCGTGGTCTTTATGTGTGCATTGATGTCGATCCTGTTCTTTGGCGGCTGGTTGTCCCCGATCCCGGGTTTGCCTGATGGTATCCACTGGATGATCGGCAAAATGCTCTTCTTCTTCTTCATGTTCTCGATGGTGAAAGCCCTAGTGCCACGGTTCCGCTATGACCAATTGATGCGCCTTGGCTGGAAAGTGTTCTTGCCGATGTCGCTGGCATGGGTCGTTATCGTTGCGGCGCTCGCACAATATGGCGTACCGGGCTATGCCCGCTGGGCAGTAGGAGGCTGATAGTGTCGAGCCCATATAAAACAATGCTGTTGGCAGCAATGTTCGGGATAACTGGACATATGGCACAGGCGCAGGTTCTGTCGGATGCTTTTCCGCTGCCAATCGCTTGCGGCGAGGCTGTGATTGGGTCTGCGGAATGTCCGGTGGAGATGGCACAAAATGCCCTTGATATGTTATCGCCCGGGTTCGGGCGACCATATCACGATGCTGGCCTCGAATCCTACGCGATCATGGCTACCCTTGCGACATATCGGGATGTGTTCGGGGTAATTGCCGCGGATGGTGATTGTGGGATCGTCGATGAAGGCCTGACCCTCATTGCCGAGAGCCTCAATTCCTATCTACCCAAAACTGACGAACTGCCTGCTGCGCTAACTGACGAATATTTGGTATTGGAAGGGTTCTTCGAGAACGCTTTCCGGTACGCCGAAACGGAGACTTGTTAACATGTCCATGCCACCAATCGATTGGAACCGCGCCGTTGGCTATTTCTTCCTCAAGGATTTTATTGGGGGATTTAGGCTGGGGATGAAGTATTTCTTCAAACCCAAAGCCACAATCAACTATCCACATGAAAAAGGCCCGCTTAGTCCGCGTTTTCGCGGTGAACACGCGCTGCGCCGCTATGCAAACGGCGAAGAACGCTGCATTGCCTGCAAATTGTGCGAGGCGATTTGCCCGGCGCAAGCCATCACTATCGACGCTGAACCGCGTGACGATGGCAGCCGTCGCACGACGCGTTATGACATCGACATGACAAAATGCATCTATTGTGGTTTCTGCCAAGAAGCCTGTCCCGTAGACGCAATTGTCGAAGGTCCGAATTTCGAATACGCGACTGAAACCCGTGAGGAGCTTTTCTATAACAAAGAGAAACTTCTGGATAACGGCGCCCGTTGGGAAGCTGAGATCGCCCGTAATATTGAACTGGATGCGCCTTACCGTTAAGGCCCGTTATTCCCGCGCGAGCGGGGACAAAAGAAGGAATGGAAAATGGTCATAACGACCTTAGCATTTTACCTATTCGCCGGTATCGCGGTCATATCCGCGATACTAGTGGTCACTGCGCGCAACCCCGTGCATTCGGTCCTATGGCTGATCCTGACGTTTTTTAGCGCCGCAGCATTGTTTGTGCTGATGGGCGCTGAATTTATCGCCATGCTGCTGATGATCGTCTATGTCGGCGCGGTCGCCGTGCTGTTCTTGTTTGTCGTCATGATGCTGGACGTGGATTTCGCGGAATTGCGCGGCTCTGCCACACAGTACCTGCCGATTGGCCTGCTGATCGGTCTGGTGCTGATCATGGAACTGGGGTTGGTCTTTGGTCACTGGACCTTCGCCGAAAACGCGCCAGCTTTACGCGCGGCCGTTACCCCCAAGCCCGAAGATGTCGACAACACCGTCGCCTTGGGGCAATTGATCTATACCGATTATGTCTACCTGTTCCAATCCGCTGGCTTGATCCTATTTGTGGCTATGATCGGCGCAATTGTTTTGACCATGCGGCATCGCCCGAACGTCAAACGCCAAAACATTCTTGAACAGATTTATCGCGACCCAGAGGCCGCGATTGAAATGAAAGATGTTAAGCCGGGGCAGGGGCTATGAGACGTATTTCAGCCGGAATGATCGTTATTGCAGCAATAACATTCGCCACCACCGCAACTCCACTTTCGATCACGTCCCCCTTTTGTATCGCCGAGGACCGAACAGAGTACTATCACGTTAATGAGATTCAAAATGACTTGCTTACTGCGGTATTATTCAGCGGATCACTTGTTGAGCCCGACTACACAACTGTGCTTCTATTAAGTTGTGCGACCGGAAGGCGGGTTAATGTTACGAACAACGGTGAATTGACGGATACCTCTTGGACGGACGTCTTGCATGAAATGGATGCAATAATCGATAGCGATGAAATATATTCGTTTGAAGACGTCAGAAATTATTTTGCTATTTCTGGATATGATGCAGAGATCGAAGATTTCAATAATAATAGTTGTATCTGCAACTTAGAGGATAGTGATCAATGATAGGCCTAGAACATTACCTAACCGTCGCAGGATTTCTTTTTGTGATTGGTATCTTCGGGATTTTCCTTAACCGGAAAAACGTCATCGTGATTTTAATGTCGATTGAGCTGATGCTCTTGGCGGTGAATATCAACTTTGTCGCATTCTCCGTGCATTTGAACGACATGGTCGGGCAGGTATTCACCCTGTTCATCCTGACCGTTGCTGCCGCCGA
>CAZYMT010000105.1:0-11055 GCA_964649035.1 uncultured Rhodobacterales bacterium | reverse complement strand
GAAACGATCCTTCGTCGGCTAAACATTCTCGCCGCGTCGGTTCTGGATAACCAGCCAAATCAGTGCGCCACCGGCCAGTGTCAGCAAGGGAACCATTGCATAATTCACGGCTGCCCAACCGTCTTGGGCTGTTCCACCGGAACAATTCATCAAGCCACCAGAGCTTAGGGACGCGAGCGTCACCATGCCGAATACCGCGAAATCATTCATGCCTTGCACGCGACCACGTTCTTCGGGGGTGTGGGCCGAGGTCAGCAGGGTCGTGCCGCCGATAAATCCGAAATTCCATCCGATTCCTAGCAGGATTAGTGCGACATAGAAATTCCCCAACTCGACGCCCATCAACGCTACGCCACCCGCGGTAGCCAGAATTGCTAGGCCGATTGCGATGATTTTTTCGACGCCGAAACGGGCGATTAATGCACCAGTGAAAAACGATGGTCCGAACATTGCCAGCACATGGGCCGAGACGATATTTGCAGCGTCATCAGTATCAAAACCGCAGCCGACAACCGCCAACGGGGTTGAGGTCATGACCAAGTTCATCAACGAATAGGAAACCATCGCACTGATCATCGCCACGATGATTTTTGGGGAACGTAACAATTCCCGCCGCGTCCGCCCTTGTGGGGCGTCTTTGGCCGGTTTTTCGGGTTTTGGGATGTTTAGGAAGGCAAATAAGGTAACGCCGACAACGTTAAGGGCGACCACGGCGATATAGGCGCCGACAAATGGAATCGGCTCTAGCGCGCCTGATGTAAGTTTTACCAGTTGCGGCCCGATGATTGCCGAGACAAGACCACCCGCCATCACCCATGAAATCGCCTTTGGTTTAAATTCATCACTGGCCATATCGGCAGCCGCAAATCTAAGAAAACCTTGTGAAGACATGTAGATACCGGAAATAAGGGATCCAAGTAAGAACAGTGGAAATGACCCGATCCATAGCGCGGTTGCCGCGATACTCGCGCCTATCATCCCAGCGATTGCGCCAATAACAAAGCCGGTTCTGCGGCCATGACTTTGCATGATTGACGACATAACTGGTGCCGTAAACATCGACCCAAGCACAACAAGCGAGATCGGCAGGGTTGCAAAGCATGGGTTAGAGGCCAGATATTGGCCCGATAAACCACCCAGCACAAAAATGATGGTCATTTGGCTGCCTAGGATGGCTTGCGCCGCCACTAGAACCTTCACGTTGCGCTTGGCAATTATGTCATTTTGAATATCCATTTCGAAGTTCTACGTCTGGAAAATGGAGAATACCAGCGGGAAATGGACTTACCTCGAATGGGGTTTTGCAATAGCGTGTTTTCCAACGGAAAGGGCGCAAATGGTTGGCCGTATTATTACCGAGGAAGCAGATATTGACGAGGGGGTGAAATGGCTGCGCGCCACCGAACCTCGGTTCGCGATCGCCCATAAGGCATGTCCGGTTTTGCCGCTTCGTCGTCGTGATGACGGGTTTGAGGCGGTGTTAAGTGCGATTACCAGCCAGCAACTCTCGGTCGCATCGGCTGGCGCTATCTGGGCACGGATGGACGCGGCAGGGATGACAAATCCCGCGAATATCTTGAAGGCTAGCGATGATGACTTGCGCGCTTGCGGGTTTTCGCGCCAGAAAATCCTGTATGCGAAAGACTTGGCTGAGGCCGATCTTGATTATATTGCAATGCGCGAATTGCCGAATGATGAGGTTATCGCCAAACTGGTGGCCATTCGCGGCATTGGAACATGGACAGCCGAGGTTTACGTAATGTTCAGCTTGGGGCGGGCTGATGTGTTTGCGCCGGGTGATCTGGCCCTTCAGGAAGCCGCGCGTGGATTGTTCAATCTTAATGAACGCCCGAATGAAAAAACCTTGCGAAAAATGGCGGGAAACTGGAGCCCATGGAGATCGGTTGCAGCCCGCCTGCTTTGGGCATATTACCACGTTGTAAAAAACCGAGAGGGGATCAGATGAGCCTGACAACACAACGAAAAGACGCTAAATCGGGGCAGGCGGATAGTCTGGTGATTTTCCTGCATGGTTACGGTGCGGATGGCAATGATTTGCTAGGCCTTAGCGATGTTCTGGCGGATCATTTGCCCAATACCGTTTTTATGGCACCGAATGCGCCGGACCGCTGCACCAATAATCCTATGGGATATCAATGGTTTCCGATCCCCCATATGGATGGATCTAGCATGGAAATGGCGCGCCAAGGGCAATTGGCATCGCGTAAACTGCTGAATGAATGGCTGGACGAGGTTGCCATTTCCGAAGGGATCAACGCCGATCGCACGATCATTATCGGGTTCTCGCAAGGGACGATGATGGCGCTTGATGTTATCCCGCGCCGAGCGGACGAAATTGCTGGAATTGTCGGGATTTCGGGGCGATTGCTTGAACCTAAAAAACTGGCGAGCGAGGGCGTTTCCAAACCGCCGATCATGTTGATCCACGGCGATATGGATAATGTGGTGCCACCTGCATCCATGCCCGAAGCCGCGGACGCGCTGAGCAAAGCCGGATTCGAGGTTTACACACATGTTTCAAAAGGCACAGCCCACGGGATTGCACAAGACGGGCTTGGCGTGGCCTTGCAATTTATCCTGAAACAATTGAGCCAATAAAACATAGCTGTTTGTAATGTACCCGTCACAATTTCCCCTCATATAGGGGTTGTTTGCTAAAGCGATCAAGATATAGTCGCTGCAATTGGGACGGGATGTTCCCGTCTTGGCTTTGTTTGAGCATTTCAGGACGGGAATTAGAGTCGCTATGAATGTGCATATCAATAATTTTGTAAGGCAGCCGGGGTTTACCAAACATCATCCGGCATTAGTTTTAAACGCTGATTTCAGACCTCTTTCTTATATGCCTCTATCACTTTGGCCATGGCAGGATGCCGTAAAAGCGACATTTTTGGATCGGGTTTCTGTGGTGGCCGAGTATGATACCGTGGTGCATTCCCCCTCGATCGAGATGAGAATTCCGTCGGTTGTGGTGTTGAAAGATTACGTGCATCCGGCGCGAACGGCAGCATTCACACGTTTCAATCTGTTCCTGCGCGACCAATTCACCTGCCAATATTGTGGCGACACGGGGGATATGACGTTTGATCATGTTATTCCGCGTTCCAAAGGGGGGCGGACGACGTGGGAAAACGTTGTGGCTTCTTGCGGGCCGTGTAATTTGTATAAGGCTTCCAAAACCCTAAAGCAGGCGCGAATGCGTTTGGCACGAAAACCGGTTCGCCCCGACGCGGTGCGTTTGCAAAATAACGGCCGGAAATTCCCGCCGAATTATCTGCATGAAAGCTGGGTGGATTATCTTTATTGGGACGCCGAGTTAGACGCATAGGCCCGAAGCCAAATAAACACCAATACTAGTGAGAAGAGCGCGTTCCATCCAGCCATTGTGACGCCGAACAAGTCCCAGACGATCTCGTCACATAGGACAAGTTGTACGGGCGCGCTGAAATCCAGCAGGTTGTCACTGGCGCTTAACCCGCTGCCTGTGCAGCTGGTTGGACCTTGCCACCATTTCTGTTCGACGCCCGCGTGATACACCCCGATAGCTGCGCCAACCAGAACGACCAATCCCGATACCAGTGCGATGATCCGTTTGGGCAAAAAAAAGACAATGATTCCCAACACAATAGCAATCACATGTGGCCAACGTTGCCAGATGCACATTTTGCAGGGTGGCATGCCACCGATATATTGGAATGCCAATGCGCCAAGCATTAGTGCTGCCGAGCCGGCGGTTGCCAGCAACGCGTTTTTTTGTAGTTTTGTCATTAAAATACCCACAAGACCAAGAAGCCGCCGATCAGCAGCGTTAAACCGATTGTGAAAACCAACGCCAGCCGTTTCTCGATGAAATCTTTGACGGGCGGTCCGAATTTCCACAATAATGCGGCCACAATATAAAACCTCAGCCCACGCGCAATCAGATTAAACCCCATGAAAGTCACAAAGTTGAGAGAAGTTGCGCCAGATAGGATTGTTGTTGCCTTGAAGGGGAAGGGGGTTAACCCCGACACAAGTAAAACGAGTGGCCCGTATTCGTTATAGACATCGGAAAATTGCGTGAATGCGTCTGTTTTACCATAGGCCTCAAGAATTTTAATCCCAAGCTCGTCATATAGGAACGCGCCAAACACATATCCTAACGCACCACCAAGAACAGAACAGACGGTTGTGATGCCCGCGATCAGCCAAGCCCGTTTAGGCGTCGCCAGTACCATTGGAATCAACAATGCGTCCGGAGGGATCGGGAAAACCGATGCTTCAAAGAAGCTAACGACCGCCAGCACCCAAAGCGCGTGTTTTGATTGGGCCAAAGCCAACGTTCTATTGTATAATGTTCGTAACATTGCACCCTCAAATCGATTGCCACCATGCAACATGTCACCGTCGTCACGTCAAGTGTGCGAAATCGACTTATTAGCCTTTACGCGGGTTTCAGCTTTTGATAGCAGATGCTTCAGCAAGTGATTGCTAGCACGATCGGAAACACTACCACCCGATCATATGTGCCCGAGTGGCGGAATTGGTAGACGCAGGGGATTCAAAATCCCCCGCCGCAAGGTGTGCCGGTTCGAGTCCGGCCTCGGGTACCATTTAGATTTCGTTGATAAAATAACCATGTTAATTTCCTCTTGAATTTAGGTTTTGGAAAAAATTTCCCCTATTCTCGTTCCGTTTCTGTTCTGTTCGCACGGCGAATTTGTGCAGATTTCGATAGTTTCTTCTGACTCGCTTGGGCTCGGTATTTCTGCACCATTTCCAAAGTTGCGTGTCCGGTCACAGATTGAATTTCGCTATCCGAACACCCAGCCTCGGCCAATTGCACAACTGCGTTGTACCTCCAGCCATGGATTGTATGCTCGGTTCTAGCGTTGATTAGATCGCGAATAGCACGAACCTTTTTCTGAATGCTGTTATAGGTAATATGCTTGGTCAGGTTCTTGGCTAAGATGTATTTCCCGTTTTTCGGTGTTTCTGCCAACAAGTTTAGCAATCGATCAGGACAATACACCCAAATGCGAGCGCCCGTTTTTTCCTGAACCACAGCCATGTATTCACCATCGAGGTGATCCCGTTACATTTTCACGACATCACCGGCACGTTGGCCGGCGCTGAACCGGTTGCCGCGCCCGATCATTGCGTTCGGTGTGATTGCGCTGTTTTGGTATGCCATGCAAAACCCCCCGGGCTTTGCAGAACGGCATGGCCGGGCTGGAATTAGTGCCAGAACAACTTTGGTGGCTGTTTGGTGCGATCATTACGTTCTATTTCGGCGCTCGTGAGTTGCATCATAGTCGTGATGCGCGGTTTGCGTCGCCAGAACGTGTGCAGCGGTTAGTCCAGAATGTGCAAGCTATCCGGTCATTGCGAGAGGATGGGGTTGCGGCTGATGATACGGAAACGAAAGCAGGTGACGGTGACAATGCTGCGATCAAGGAATGGAAATCTGCTAATTAGGAATTTTCCGAATTGTAGGGCGTGCGGCGGAGTATCTCCCGCTGAACACCCTTTGTGTCACCAAGTGTTCCCAACTGGTGATACCGATCAAGAATAGAGCAGGGGCCGCAATAGTTTCACGCGCCCCTTGAGCGCGTGAAGTTGGTTTAGGCGTTTTGTTTACCAACTGCGGGTTCTTCGTCGGCGGTCAAGATTATAAATTGACCGTCTTTCCCATCAAGGATTTCAGTACCCGTGTTCTCGACATTTGAGCCAACAACCGTAGGCTCACCAGAACCGACAATCTCGGCCAAGTCTCCTGCTGTACCTTGTCCTTCGCCCGCCGTCACCAATCCAGCGGTTAATACGATTGCCGAAATACTTAAGCTTAGTTTTAGCATTATAATCTCCTTTGGGTTGAAAGTGATCTATCCAAAACAAAAAATTAGCCGTGGATCAAATCACGTCTGATGGCTTTTTCGTCAAGATCCGTGTGCCAGTTTCACCAATTCACCCTGGCTCCCATTATTCATTCTCCCTATTTAATAAATATACGTGCCTTTAAAATTCATCAATCAACGACGGATCATTTCCCGTTATCGGACCCTTGACCGGATAAAATTGCAGCCGGTCCAAATCAACACGTTCGATCTCATCGAGCGGCATTTGCGCGCTCAACCAATCCCCATAACTACTTTCATTGACCATCACCGGCATGCGCTTGATAGGCCCGTCAGATGGCTCCGTCAGCACGGTGTAGTCGGGCAGGGTGACCTGCGTGAAGAGGCCGGCGAAGCAAAACGCCGCGGTATTATTGGTGTTTACTCGGATCACATGCGGCTGCTTGTCTTTCCACTCGTGTAGCCTTGTACTGGAACCAGACAGTTGCCGGACTTCATAGCATCACGAAACACCAGTTTTTCATGTGCGGTCTCAGATCGAGCGTTGAAGGATGTGAACTTTGCTTCTTTCAACGGCTTCTTGAACCAATGCGTAATCAACTACCACCGCGCCATCACGCCACCGTCAGGAATGACAATTGGGTTCATTGATGTTGGGGCAGAATTGTAGCTCGGGCGGAGTTCTTCGTCGGGCGGGGTGCCATGAATATTCAGCAGATCGTAAATCTGCTTCCATGTTATATCGCCAGTGATTTCACGTCCGCGCATGATTGTACTTTAACTTGTGTCGCCTGAAGGAGCAATTGGAGTGTTGGCCGTAAAAACTGGATGTTCGCAAGGTCACAACACTATTGTAATTCTATGGCAATCATCTTCAGCCTGATCGAAACAGCCAAGCTGAACAAGGTCGATCCGCTGGCTTGGCTTACGAGGGGTCTGGAGCGCATCGCTGACCACAAAATCAATTGGCTAGACAAGTTGATGCTCCGGAATTATAGACCGGAGACGTGGGCAACGGACGCCTGCTTTCCTACCCAATTATGGAGCTCTATTTCATCTTTCTAACGCTAGTAATCATAACGATTTTCGGATTTTCAAATCGTTACTTAAATCGGCAATTACTGCGAACAGATATTCCAAAATTCCGTTTCCGACGGCAACTGATACGATAATCCACTATAAGGAAAACGCCTCAATGGTCGTTAAAATAATATAATAACAAGACTAACTTCCAACCTAGGCAATTCTAACAGAAAAGACGCCATCGTTCTCGGGGTAACTTCCAATTTGGATTTTGCGCTCGGCACGTTCCTGATTGGTTTTTTCAATCATAATAAGCGCTTTCGTGGCACGGTCGTCGTTTTCCATGACGGATTTTCGAACGAACAGAAGGACGTTTTACGCAAAATATACGCTAAAATGGTGTTCAAGATTTTTACAGAACAAGATTTGTACGAACGATTGAATGTACCGAACCTTTCCGAAAACAAACATGCAAAGGCATTGATTGAACGGTTCAGCCCGCTGAACTATTCAAAAATGGAATTATTAAGCCTTTTAGACGATTATGAAAAATGTATTTGGTTCGATGTTGATATGCTTGTCCGCAAAGACCTAAGCGACTTCTGGGAATTTGAAGGTTTTGCTTGGCGACCTGTCGTTCCAAAAATGTTCGAGGAATACAAAGGATTATTAGCACATTTTTCATACTTGGGTGAAAATGCGACTTCCATTCCACAAGGTGGTGTAATCGCAGTTTCTCGCCATGTCCGGGATCACTTCGATTGCACGGCAGAAGCGTTGTGGAGCATCGGTAACGCAATTTTTACAGACCCTGAAGCGCACACAGTTAACGCAATTGACGAAATGTCATACAGCCTGCTTGCAGCATCTCGTAAGGCACCGTTTCGTGAATACCCGCTTGCCTATAACCAGCCATCGGCTACGGAGGGAATCGATATTGCTAGTGTTGTCCACGCCGTTGGAGAGCACAAGTTTTGGAATGCTAGTTCCCTAAAAACCACATTTCCAGAGTGGGGACAGTATCAGCGCAGCTGGGTTCAACAAGGAGGCATCGCTTTCAAAGGTAAAGATCAACTAGAATCTGTCCACCCGAAAAAATCACACGAAGTTATATTGGCGGCGCGAAAACGGTTATATTGGCAAGATATCTACGGTGATATTTGCGACCAACTACCGATTTCGGTTTATCCTGACCTACGGACAGATCGCAGCTTCATGCAATATTACCTTTCGGACATAAATCGAAAAGTTCATCTACAATTAATGAGAATACCAAACAGCAACGAAGTAAAAGTTTCCCTTCACCTAAAGGCAGAATTTTCAGCATCCCAATCCCTTCGGAAAAACATTTTATCGAAGCTCGCCCATATCCGTGATTTGACCAAAAATGACACCAAGCTCGGTATGCGGTTCATCACGAACAGAGAGCCCGCGGACATTCCCCAAGTTATGCAAGCCTTCGTCGATGCGATACACAATTATCGAACTGAAATTGAAGAAATTGAAGAAAAATCTAGACTTGAAGTAATGGCCTCTATGTCGAATTGAACTACCTTTTCTAGAGTCGAATTTACCACTCCGTTACACATTACCACTGGGAAGATTTGCTAAATTCATTGATGTTTTCCTTATGTCATTTGGTAGGGCGGTAAATGCCGTGAATGCTCGATCAGTGATTTCGGCACATCCGCGCCTCAAAAGGTGCCCGTGCAGTCGGCAGGGGAATGGTCCGCTGTGGGCAGTGAGCCATCGTTCAGCGCAGCCAGTTCCAAGGACAAACTGCGGACAAAGCCAACTATGCAATCAAATGTTTGAAAGGCAGATTTTGGGGTGCCTTATTGTGAACAACTTTATGCATCATCGCATGAGTCATGAAACGCTATTTATTTCTCATAGTCTTGATCGCGCTCGTTTTTGGCGGTTGGCAGTATCCATCTTGGCAGGAAGCGCGGCAACAACTTGCCGTTGCCGAAAAGCGGATCACTCAGATTGTTACAAATGGAACAAACAACCTGGACCTTAGCGATCTCACGGAAATCCGTCGGCTACCCAGCAACATTGGCGAAATTTCAAATCTCAAATACTTGAATGTGCGAAACACAAACTTGAGTGATCTCTCCGGACTGGAGGGGAACGCAACGCTTAGCCGACTGGATCTGAACAACACTCGTGTCGTCGATCTAACACCACTCAAAGACATGCCAAATCTGCAACTGATCTATCTGCATGGAACTTGGGTCCGGGACATTTCTCCACTTGCGACATTGCCGTCTCTCGAACGCTTGGATATCGGCAAAACGCAAATTGAAACGCTGCAACCACTGACACGCATTGAGGGCTTAATTTGGTTGAACCTCCATAAGAGCCATGCAATTGACGGCTCTCAGGAGTTCGTTATCGCCTTGGAAGCCCGGCCATTTCTTGATCTTACAGGGGGAACCGCATTCAAACAAAACTACCGCCCCGGTTGGCGGTACAATACAATGCTGCGCATGTCCCGGCTAAGGATACAATTGGGCCTTTAGGCAAGTTCGATTCTCGTATGAGCTCGGTGAGCGGACATTCGCTGCGTCACAGAAAATTGGTAAAGTGGGCTCCAAGCCGCCATTGGCTGCGCTTCCCATCTAGGTCTGCCTTCCGCGGTGGGTTCAACTGATCGACGCAACACACTGTGCAAACTTCTCCGCTGGGGTTTGGTATTGCAAGGTCTTTCGCGGGCGCTCGTTGAGCTGGCGAGCGATAGCGCTGAGAAGTTGGGTTGCTTAGAACTGTTAGGCGCTTGGCAGATTTCTTTCCACCGAACGGAAAGCTTTTCGCAAATGCCAAAGCAGCCTCTTGAGTGGAAAAGGTATAGGCCAAACCCAGATTTCCAGCAGTACTGAAACTGCCTTTTCTCCAGGTAGCATAACTCCATCCGTTGTTTCGATGCCCAACAAGCCCTACCCAAGGACGCTTTTTGTCGTGGTCTCGGGTTCCACCAAGCTTCTCGGGAAGAGGAGGTTCGCTACTCATCTGGCTCGCCGTTTTACTTAGTCTGAATCGGTCCGTTCTCGGGAAATCAACTTTAATGTGGTCATTCTCATAATGGAAAGCAAGGTACGCTCGTCCCTGCCAACCGAAGCTTGAGGTGTCATCGGTTTTGCGTCTGCAGCGAATGGCAGCAAAGTGGGATGCGGATGCAGCATTATGGACTGGGCGCGAATGACCACTTTGGGCCGAAAATCACCTCCACACCGCAGCACGTGATATTGCCGCCAACCGCTCACTTAGACCTGTCGCGCTCAATCAAACCCTTACTAATCAGCTGACGGCAGGCTTCGGAAAACGAAGGAACTGAGCCCTTCAGCTTGAATTGTGTGGTGCTCGGCTGGTCACGACAAATGGCGAGTTGATGGGGGGGAAGCGGACATTCGAATGTTTTTGGAAAACACCTAACGTCATGCAGGCCGTGACGGGCAAAAACCCGTTGGTCTTGAATTTAGTAGGGCACCGGTGCAATCTGCAAAAAAAATATCAACCCAGCATATCCTAACCAACGGAATTACCACATGACAAACCCTCCCTTCGAGTTCGCACATGCGATTACACGCAAGCCTTCTAAAAGCGTTATTGCAGGGCTGCGCGCCGAAGATTTCGGAACACCGGATTTCATGCAAATGGAAATGGATCACGCCAATTATGTCGCTACCTTACGTGAAACTGGAGCAGAGGTCATTGAGCTTCCCGCGCTAGAAAAATTTCCAGATTCTGTATTCGTCGAGGATGATGTGCTATGCCTCAAAGATGTTGCTATTCTGATGCGCCCAGGAGCGCCGACGCGCATGGGTGAAGTTGCGGAAATGGCCAGCACAATTCGCGCCAAATATGAAAATGTCTTTGAAATAAAAGGCCCTGGTTTTATCGAAGGCGGAGATATCCTGACAACGGCCCGCGAGGTTTTGGTTGGCAAATCTGCGCGCACGGATGCCGCAGGGGTCGCCGAGTTGCGTGAGATTATCACCCAGTTCGGCTATACATTACGCGAGGTGCAAACGCCCCCCGATGTACTCCATTTCAAGACCGATTGCTCGCTGCTGGATGGCGAAACGATCCTTGCCACGAAGCGCCTAGATGCATCTGGTTGTTTCAAAGGTTATCGGGTCTTACACACAGCTGATGGCGAAGAAGCCGCTGC
>CAZYMT010000104.1:0-11108 GCA_964649035.1 uncultured Rhodobacterales bacterium | reverse complement strand
CAGCGCCTCGACCCGTGATGCGATGCATGCCAAAACGGATGAAGCGGCGGATGAAGACCTGACAGATTCCATGAAAATGTTCCAGATGGGCCTAAAGGATGGTCGCCCCGAAGATGGAAAAATCGGCGTGCAACCGGAGTGGTTTTACAAAGGCAATGGCACGATGGCGGTCGCCCCCGGACAGCCGCTGACCTCCCCGAGTTTTGCCGAAGATGGCGGCGAGGAACCAGAGATCGCCGGAATTTATGTGATTGGCCCTGATGGCACCCCGTTCCGTGTCGGTTTTGCCCTTGCGAACGAGTTCTCTGATCATGTGACCGAGCGGGTGAATTACCTGTTCCTCGCCCATTCCAAACTGCGCCCCTGTTCTTTCGGCCCTGAGATTCTAATCGGCGAACTGCCTTTAGATGTGCATGGCACATCCCGCATTCTTCGGGACGGCAAAACCCACTGGGAAAAGCCGTTTGTGTCGGGCGAGGCCAACATGTCCCACACGCTGGCCAATCTAGAACATCACCATTTCAAATATGATGTGTTCTGCCAACCGGGTGACGTGCATGTGCATATGTTCGGGACGGCGACGCTGTCTTTTGCCGACGGGATCAAGCCCAAGGATGGTGATATTTTTGAAATCCAGTCAGACACATTTGGGCTGCCTTTGCGCAACGCCTTAAAAGAAACTCCCCCAACAGCTGCCGCCCAACGGGTCCAGATACTTTAGGAGATACCATGACTTTTGTTCCCCAAACAAAATTCTGCGAAATTTTGCGCAGCACGGAAACTCAATACTCCGCTTACCTGTAAGGATTTGTTGACCGACATATTAGCGATACTTCCCATTTTGTACGTGTACCATTTGGCCTGTATCTAGTCGCAGGAATTGCTTCACCGCGAAGACCGGCAGGCACCGCATCCCGATTTAGCCGCGTACTTTCAACCATTATGGCCTGTATGTCGGCAGGATTACTGTACCCAGTTATGCCATTGTTAGGTGATATTGGTCCAGTTCGACAATATGTCGCCCGCGCAATTTGCACTGCTAGCGCGTAAACCGCGTCGCTATCTTGTCCCGCAGAAAATGAGCGCGCTACACGCATCGCCTGTTCGGGAGACGTGACAAAAACAGGAATTCGATTAGGTAGGCTGTTGCCGATGGTCATCAAATTGAACGAAACATCCATCCGCGTAATTATTCCATCATTCGTAAAATGGCTTGTAGAGGCCAACATATAGTTTTTGCGGAATTCAGAACTGGTTTTCGGAAGATTGATCAAAAACGTAGATGGCCCACGAGATCCCGACGAATGCGTGCTTTGGGTCCCGCAAGATAGAAGGAGCGTCAATATTAGAAAACTTAGTATTATTTTTGGCATTTCGATGAATTCCTTTGAAAGGGTATAGATATTGTATCACCACTAGATCGCGAAACATACTGACTTTGTCAGCGCTTAAGGCGTTGTTGTCTGCAGTTCCTCCAGATCGAGTGAGATATTTTTTGTGGTTGCTTGCAGGTGTTCAAAATATTCTGCGGCAAATTCCTCGACCTTCAGGTAGTTTTTGGGCCATAGCAGGGAAACCGCGCCAAATAGTTTATTATTGCAAAAGATAGGGGTGGCGATTGCGGCTAGGCCGTCGTCAAATACGGTTTCACCGATATATCTTGAGATACGCGCACCAAATCCACGGCCTCGAGAGGTTTCCAGATGCCCCCGATAATCGTCGACATTAAGACGGAAACGCTCCAACCCCCATTTCATGTCTTCTTGGGTATGCGCTGCGATTTTGATGAATTCGCTATCCTTCATATTGGCGAGGCACACCATGCCGGTTGCAGACCCAAAGATGTTGATGTGACGGTTTACGACCCCGCGGTACAAATGAAACGGGCTAAGCGGACGGGTGGAATCTAGAATGCGCATCCGATCCCCGTCAATAAGGTGAATGTCCGAGGGCCAACTAATCGACTTGGTCAATTCGGTCATATGCGGCAGGGCCACATCAAGAACGAACGCCTGCTCGGTCGGGACGGGTTCACTGGCATTTACGGGGAAGATGACATTGATCCTGTATTTGCCATCCGCCAGCGACTTCCAAACCAGACGCCGTGCGATCAAGGTCGCCAACAACCGCCGGATTGAGGATTTTGATATCAGCGTCAGCTTGTGAATATCCGCCAATGTGCAAGACCCGTTGCGGGCCAGCGTCTCCATCACGGTGATCCCGCGGTCTAGGGATTTATGTTCCAGTTTTTCCAAAATGACGCCCTTCGTGCCGCTATCCGGCACGTTAATACATCAAGGATTGTTTGGGCAAGGCATATGGTCACACTTCCCGCAAAGAACTGGGAGGTTCGTTTGGTAAGGGATTGGTGTATTTGGGCCTATGACAGGATAGCAATGCTATTGGCTGTCTGTATGTCGCTTTTTGCGATGTATGTAGCTGCGTTCGGGGTTTTTGACACTATCATTGTCTCTGGCCTGACGGTGCTGTTGGCGGTGCTTTACGGCGCGTTTGCTTGGCGCAGAAACGAGGAAGTTGACCAAACCCCGACATGGATGATGTTGCTGCATGGTATATTCGCGATTGCGTTGATCTGGCTGATAGCCGACTGGACCAACCTGATGTATCGGCAAGAAGAATTTTTCATCACAATCAGTACATTACAAGATATTTTTGCGTGGGCATCTTTCACGCTTCTTGCGTATTTCACCTATAGATTTTTTGGCATTCCAATGTTGGCCGTTATCGCCGTTGCCGCGATTTATGTCCTAGCCCCGTCCAGTATGGGCGGTGGCGGCGAACACTGGACCCGTGTTGGCGAGAACCTGTGGTTTTCCACTGATGGCGTGTTCGGACGCCCCGTCGAAGTCGTCGGTCGTATCGTCCTGATCTACGTGGTTTTAGGGGCCGTTTTACAGGCATCCGGCGCGGGCGCGGTGCTGCTGAAAATCGCATTTGCCGCCACCGGACGGTTGTCAGGCGGACCTGCACATGCGGCAATTGTCGGATCAGCTATGTTCGGCACACTTTCCGGTGCCGCCGTCGCCAACGTAGTTTCCACAGGTGTTTTCACCATTCCGATCATCAAGAAAGTTGGCTTCAGCCCCCGCTTCGCTGGCGGGATTGAGGCATCGGCCTCCACCGGCGGCCAAATAATGCCGCCCGTCATGGGCGCGGTCGCGTTCCTGATGGCTGATGTCACTGGCATTCCGTATCTGAAAATTATCGTCGCCGCATTGATCCCCGCCCTGATGTATTACGGTTCCCTCTTCGCGATTGTTTATGTCGAGGCGAAACGCCTAGGCATCAAACCCCAACCCGCGTCAGAACGAGTGAAACTGACTGGCAAAGACATGTACCAAAGCCTCGCGTTCTGGGTGCCACTGGGGGTCATTGTCAGTGTCCTTATGACTGGCCGCACTGCCCAAAACGCGGGCGCATACGCGCTAGCCACTGCGTTTGTCATGTGCCTGCTGCTCTTCCCGAAATTCCGCAATCCGCTGCGCTGGTGGGACGCGTTGGTCGATGCAGGCCGCTCATCCGCCACGTTAATGATCGTCGTTGCCGCCATCGGATTTGTCATCGGCGTGGTCAATATGACAGGCATCGGCCTGATGTTCGCCGAAAGCGTACTGGCCTTTTCCGACAGCAATCTAGCCATGGCCTTAGTCATGGTAATGCTCGCCAGCCTCGTTCTGGGTATGGGCGTTCCAACGGGTGCCGCGTACCTAATTATCGCCATCGTGCTTGGCCCCGCAATCGAGGGCCTCGGCGTTCCCACCATCGCCGCCCACCTGTTTGTGCTGTATTTTGGCGTCCTAAGTTCGGTAACCCCACCCGTCGCCCTATCCGCTTTCGCCGCCGCCCCGATCGCCAAAGCAGGCCCAATGGAGACCGCCTTCGCCGCCGTTCGTCTATCCTTGGCTGGCTTCATCATCCCGTTTCTTTTCGTCTACCACCCCGACATCCTGCTTATCGTCGAGGATTTCCAGATCACCGGCGTCATCTGGGCCGTTCTGGCATTCGCCGTTTCAACATGGGGTCTGGTCACCGCAATTGGTGGCTGGGAAGGCGTGCCGTTACCAATTTGGGAACGCATATTGCGCCTGATCTGTGGCCTCGCGGTATTGGCTGTTAGCCCGATCATCGCCCTTAGCGCCCTCGCAATTCTAATCGCCTTAACAATTCAGCGCCGGCTATTGTCCCGCCCTGCGCGCACATAAATATAATGGGATCAACTGGGAGGAAACTAATGAATACCCTACTTAAAACGGCTTTGGCAGGCGTGGTTTCGCTTGGTCTTGCTAGCGCGGTTAATGCCGAAGAAAACCTGAAAATGGCAACGATTGCACCGGGAACGTCAGCCTATCTGACGATGACTACCATGGCGACGATCATCAATCAGGCGCTGGATGACGTGAATATTCAGGTGGATGCGACGGGGGCTGCAACCAAACATATGGTCGAGGTTGCACAAGGTCATCTGGACATGTCGATGACGTCGCCCACCGTCTATAAATTCCTGCGTGAAGGTACCGCAATGTATCAACAATTGGAGAATGCGCCGGAGCTGGCCGACAATCTGCGCTTGATGCTGTGGTTCCCGCTTGGGCAATATCACGTCGTGACCTACGCCGATGATAACATCATGACGCTGGACGATATTGCTGGCCGCAAAGTGTTCCTTGGCCCGCCTGGTGGTGGTGCTTGGAACGCGGCGCGCAATTGGTTGCGGGCAACAAACGGGTTTGAACCCGACGTGGATTACGAAAACGTCAAAGCCAGCTGGTCTTCGGCCTTTCAAGGGTTTCAGGATCGCCAGTTTGATGTCTATATTATCAGCGGTATCGCCCCGTTTCCACAACTGGAACAGCTTTCGCTTACCTCCGATTTACGTATCCTTGGCCTGACCGAAAATGAATATAACGCCAATCAAGAAGCGCAGGATTTCATCAATGTGCGCGGCGAAGAATTGGGGATTATTCCCGCCGGTATCTACGGTGAAGGTGTAGTGAATACCGAAGAAATCTATACCCTGGCCGCTGCTGTTGGCGTCACCGCCCGCACCGATCTGGACGCGGATCTGGTCTACCGCATGACCAAAGCTTTCTGGGAGGGGCAGGCCGACGCCGTTAACACTCACCCTTGGCTGGTTGATTTGACGCTGGAATATGCCGTCGCCAACGGGGATATGTTGTTGCACCCCGGCGCGCTGAAATATTACGAAGAAATCGGCCTCGATATTCCTGAAGGTTCGAAGTAATTTCACCCTTCCGGCCCGCGTCATGTGGGCTGGATTTTATCCGGATTTAACCTATGACCAAAATCAAAAATATCCTGTTTATCATGTTCGACCAATTGCGGTTTGATTACCTAAGCTGCTCTGGACATAAGCATCTGAAAACCCCGAATATCGACCGTCTGGCCGAAATGGGCGTCAGGTTTTCGCATACTTATGTGCAATCCCCCGTTTGCGGGGCCTCAAGGATGAGCTTTTATACTGGTCGCTACGTTTCCAGCCACGGTGCGGCGTGGAACAATTTCCCGCTGAAAGTCGGCGAAATGACCATTGGCGATCACCTGCGCAAACACGATATGGACAGCTGGCTAATTGGCAAAACCCATATGCGTGTCGATGACGAGGGGATGGATCGCCTTGGTCTTTCGCGCGATTCCGTGATTGGAGCACGGCTGTCAGAATGTGGGTTTGATGTTCATACCCGTGACGATGGTTTGTGGGGCCAAGGGCCGGATGGGTTTTATGACGAACGCCGCTCGCCCTTCAACGAATACCTTAAAAAGAAAGGGTATCAAGGCGAAAATCCATGGGCGAATAGCGCCAATGCGGGCGTCACCGAGGACGGCGATATCGCCAGCGGATGGCTGATGTCAAATGCCGTTCTGCCAGCAAACGTGGCCGAGGAGGACAGCGAAACCCCGTGGTTAACCAGCCAAGCGATTGACTTTATGGAAAGCGACGCAGCCAAGAAACCGTGGCTCTGCCACCTGTCCTATATCAAACCTCACTGGCCCTATATCGTGCCCGCGCCCTATCATAATATGTACGGCCCCGACGATATTCAGCCGCCGATCCGCGCAAAATCCGAACTGGAAAATCCGCATCCGGTTTACGAGGCTTTTACGCAAAATGTCATCGGAAAATCCTTCCAGCGCGACGAGGTTCGAACCTCCGTCATCCCCGCTTATATGGGCCTGATTAAACAATGCGACGACCAGATGGGCCGCCTATTTGATTATCTCGAAAAATCCGGCCGGATGCAGGACACCATGATCATCCTCACCTCTGATCACGGCGATTATCTGGGCGATCATTGGCTGGGCGAGAAGGAGTTGTTCCACGACTCCTCCGTCCGTGTTCCGCTGATTGTTTATGACCCACGGGCCGAAGCAGATAGCACCCGCGGCACCGTCTGCGACGCCCTGATCGAAACCATCGATTTGGCTGCAACCTTTGTTGATGCCATAGGTGCCGAGGTTCCCGATCACATCCTCGAAGGGCGCTCCCTGACCCCGTTTTTACATGGTGAAACCCCCGATTGGCGCGAGTTTGCCATTAGCGAATACGACTATTCCGCCTCGCCGATGGCGGGAAAACTAGGTCTGGCCCCGCGTGACGCCCGCCTGTTCATGGTCGCAACCAAACGCTGGAAATTGATGCATGCCGAAGGTGGATTCCGTCCGATGTTATTCGATCTGGAAAACGACCCACAAGAACTCGATGATCTTGGTGCTAGTGTTGAACACGCCGAAATCATCGACGAGCTATATGAAAACCTGTTCACATGGACGCGACGAATGTCACAGCGCACGACAATTTCCGAGGACCAAATTCGCGCTATGCGCAAAGGTGGATCAGCCTGTAAAGGCATTCTGTTTGGGCTTTATGATGAAAACGATGCGGCGCCCGAATTGTTAAAGAAATACCAAGGGAAAGCGTCGTCGATACCACCGCGCGAATAGTTTATCGCCCCATCCAACCGCCATCTACGGTCAAAATTGTTCCATGGATATAGTCCGCAGCGCTAGAGGCTAAAAACACTGCTGGCCCCTTAAAATCATCGGGATTTCCCCAACGGCCAGCGGGAATGCGTTCAAGGATGGATTTGGAACGCGCCGCATCATCCTGCAAGGCTTGCGTATTATCCGTGGCGATATAGCCCGGCGCAATGGCGTTTACGTTGACGCCGTGCTGTGCCCATTCATTTGCCAGCGCCTTGGTCAATTGGCCAATCCCGCCTTTAGATGCTGCATATCCCGGCACGGTGATCCCGCCCTGAAAGGTCAAAAGCGAGGCGGTGAAGATGATTTTCCCCGACCCGCGCGCGACCATGGTCTTGCCAATTTCACGGCTAAGAATGAACTGACTAGACAGGTTTACCTCGATCACCCTGTCCCACATCTCGTCGGGATGTTCAGCGGCAGGGGTGCGTTCAATGGTGCCAGCATTGTTGATCAAGATGTCGATAACTGGATTGTCAGCGGTGACTTTATCGGCAAATGCGCGAACCGCGCTTCGATCCGAAAAATCACATTGATAGGTCGTAAAACGACGCCCCAAGGCAATGATCGCGCCCTCAACTTCGCTGCCGGATGCTTTTAGCGTCGCGCTAACCCCAATGATATCGGCCCCCGCTTCGGCCAGACCGATTGCCATGGCTTTACCGATACCGCGATTGCAGCCGGTGACCAGTGCAGTTTTTCCAGTTAGATCAAAACTCATGCTCGTTCCCCTAATTTCCACCTGGTGCCGGATATAGCTTATGTGGCAACCACATGGAAAGCTCTGGCACGAATGTTAGCAATAGCAATACCGCGACCAACGGAATTAGGAACGGGGCCGTTGCCGTCACACATCGTTCAAACGGCACGCCCGAGACTTTTGACAGCACAAATAGCACCAACCCAACTGGCGGTGTCAGCAGCCCTATCATCAGGTTCAGGATCAGGATAATTCCGAAATGCACCGGATCAACGCCAAGGGTGATCGCCACGGGTAACAACACGGGCGTTAGGATTGTGATGGCGGCGATGGTTTCCATGAAACAGCCAACAACCAGCACGACCAGCATGATTATCAACAACAGCGCCGTGCGATTGTCGGTAAAACTTAACAGGTTCGTCGCGAATGATTGAGCCACTTGATTGGCGGTCAAAATCCACGCGAATATCGCAGAAGACGCAACGATCATCATGATCGAGGCCGTGATATCCACCGTATCAATCGACACGCGTAACAGGCGTTTCAGATCAAGAGTGCGGTAAACCACAATCCCCAGAAACATTGAATAAGCGACAGCGGCAATGGCGGCCTCGGTCGGGGTGAAGATGCCTGTCAGGATACCGCCCACAATGATAATTGGCGTGAATAGTGGCAAGATAGCATGGTAAAACGAGGTGACGAAATTCCGGAGAATGAACCGCTCGTCACGCGGATAGTTACGGATTTTAGCAAAGAACGCGACCATAATCATCAGCGATATCGCCATGATCAGCCCGGGGATCAACCCCGCCGCAAATAGCTGCCCGATGGAGGTATCGGCAACCACGCCGTAGACCACCAGCGGCAAAGACGGTGGGATGATCGGGCCAATTGTTGATGACGCCGCCGTGATCCCAACCGAAAAATCGGTGTCATATCCGGCGTCGCGCATGGCCTTAATCTCAATATTTCCTAGGCCACCTGCATCAGCCACAGCCGCGCCGGACATGCCAGCAAAAATCACGCTAGCCCCAACGTTCACATGGCCCAAACCGCCATGCATCCAACCCATTCCTGCATTTGCAAAGGTAAAAATTTTGGTGGTGATGCCAGACGTATTCATCAGATTCCCAGCCATGATGAAAAATGGGACGGCAATCAGGGGGAACGAATTGATGCCGTTAACCATATTGTGCAGCACCACCACCGGCGGTAGCCCGTCGAGTATGATGAATATCAACGATGATACACCAAGGGCTACAGCAATCGGTGCGCCTGCAATAAGCAGTAAAAACAGAATGAAAAATAGTAGAAACAGGGTCATGATTGCTCGCTATTAGTCGGGAATTTCGGACATGGAATGCTCTTCCAGCTCACGCAGGGCTTGCTCGGGGGATTGGCGGATTTTCCGGATGATCCAGATCAGCGAAAACACCGCCATGACGGCCAATGCCGCAGAGGCGCACCAGTAAAGTAGGCTTTTGGGGATTTCGACCGAGGCCATCTTGGTGCGGGTTTTCTGCGCCAGAATAACGCCCTGATAGGACAGGAATCCGTAAAAGATCAGGGATATGAATTCCATCGTAACCGTCAGCCATTTCCCGACTTTGGGTGGCAAATACCGGTAGAAGAATTCTAGGAAAATATGCGTGCCTTTGCGGCTAACCGAGATAGCGCCGAAATAGGCCACAAGGATCAGCACATACCGCGCGATTTCTTCGGTCCACGCCAAGCTGTCATTCAGAACATAGCGGGTAAAAAACTGTAGGAACACGATAATGGCCAGCAGCCAAAGCGCTAGCAGTCCCGGTAAATCGGTGATGTGGAAATCGGAAACATCGACCTCTGGGTCGGTGAAAACAATAGCAGGGCGCGCATTTCCAGCGCGCCCTTCATGGTTACTGGATTTAGTCATAACTAACCGTTCCGGTGCTTAAAGTTCGCCGAGACGATTGAAATGTTCCATTGTATAAGGAACACCTTCTGCGGTCAGCATCGGTTTTACAGCGTCCTGGAAAGGGCCTTTGTCGACTTCATTCACTGTAATTCCCTGATCGCGGAACCAAGATATCAGGTCTTGTTCGGACTGATAGATTTCTTCGGAAACACGCAACGCCGCATCGTCCAGAATTTCACGAACGACGGCTTCGTCATCGCCAAGGCCTGCCAGCGCATCGTCCGAAATGATGATCAAAAGCGAGTTCAGGATATGCCCTGTAAGGTTGATATTTGTCTGAACCTCATAGAATTTCTTGAACTTGATCGTTGGCAGCGGGTTTTCTTGTGCATCCACAACACCCTGTTGCAACGCCAGATAAACCTCGGAGAACGCCATAGGCGTCGGGTTGGCCCCAACTGCAATCGGGAACATCAACATAACCGGCGAATTCGGCACGCGAATTTTCAGGCCTTCCATATCGGCAGGCGTCAAAATCGGCTTGTTTGATGTCACGTGGCGCTGTCCGTAATAGACCAGCCCCATAACCTGATTTCCGGTCGCATCGTGATAGCCATCGGACAATTCTGCGAACAAGTCGCTGCCACGATAGGACAACCAATGATCATAGCCGCGCATGATGAACGGATAGTCTGAAATCGCGATTGGGCCGTAATAGCGCTCAACAAAGCTTGGGCCGGTATAAATGATATCGACTGCGCCGATGCCTAGACCCTCGTTGATCTCAACTTCTTTACCAAGGCTGGATGCCGAGAAAACGTTAATTTCAACGCGGCCATCAGTGCGTTCGGCGATTTGTTCGGCGGCCCATTCGGCAACGGTGTGATAGGCTGAACCATCCTCATAGACATGCGCCCATTTCAACGTTTTCGCCGAAACCATCGATCCTGACAGTAGCGCAAAACCACTGGCCGCCAGCGTTATAACAAGTTTATTGAATTTCATTTTTTACTCCTAAATTGCCCAATTTTTGCAATCAGGCACTCCCTGAACCGCTACCCATTTGGAAATCGAGGGTTTGACGGCAACAAATATATCTAGTATATCAGATATACATTAAACACAAGCAATACCTTTACGACGAGGCGGAGGTCGGATAATGCAATACATTGAACGGCGTATGCCCAGTGAAATCGATTGGTGGAAGTTTATGGTAACAGACCTCAATGAAAATGAGGGTGATGGGCGAAAAAAACGCAGTGGAAACACAGCCCCGACAGGCAGCGCACGCTTTCATGCTGGTGCCGCAACCACCTTGTCCGAGGCGCAATATGAGCGTCTGCGCGCGGCCATCATTTCGATGGACATGCTGCCTGGCACCCCGATTTCCGAAAAAAGAATCGCCATGGAGGAAGGCATCAGCCGCACCCCTATCCGCGAGGCGATTCTACGCTTAACCAAGGAGCGTTTGGTCGAAGTTGTGCCAAAATC
>CAZYMT010000103.1:0-11218 GCA_964649035.1 uncultured Rhodobacterales bacterium | reverse complement strand
GGCATTTCCGACGCACAAGCGCGCCGCGAAGCACATAAGCCTTTCTGGGCTTAAGTGCATATCTGACTTTTAGTCAACTAAGAGAATTTTGGACGACCTTTATATAAGGGGCGTCCTTTTTTCGTTTAAGGCGGGCGTTTATAGCGTGGCCAGAAACCTATCCGTCAAGTCCCAAACCTTTGCCTGAATTTCCGGTGTTTCCATCCAGTTTTCGTGCTTGCCACCGTCAATTGTTTCCAGCGTCGCGTTGGGCAGGGTGGGCGCGCGCTTGACGATGGCCTTGGCGTCAACGACATTTTCGTCGGCCCCAAGGAATATCAGCATCGGGATATTCGGCACTTCTGCTTTCCTCAATGCCGCCATTTCTTTGGCGGCTTGTGAGACCCAGCGGATTGTTGGCCCGCCAAGGCCCAGTTCCGGATGCGCGGCCAGATGCGATTGCATCATCGCGTAATGAACAGGGTCGTTGGTGATGTTATTGGTTTCGAACGGCTCGACCTGAGCGTAAAACGTTGGCTTGGTTCCGGGGGCGAAGGCTTTGTGTAGTTTAAACGGTTTGCCGACATTGGTTGCGGCGCCAAGCAGTGGACGCAGGGCAACATCATTCTGGATACCCCACATCGGCGAGGAAAATACTGCGGCTTTAACATCCAAGCCCTCAATAACCGAACGCAGACCAATGCAGCCGCCCATCGAGTGGGCAAACAGGATGCGAGGGCCAGATAGCGCCGCGATTTCAGGGATGGCAAGTGCTGCGGTCACATCATTCTGGTAGTCCAGAAAATTAACAATATGCCCGTGTGTATCAATATCTTCATGGCGCTCTGACAGGCCTTGACCCTGCCAGTCAATCACCACAACATTCATGTCACGATCCAGCAACTTCTGGATCATGGCCCCGTATTTTTCGATATATTCCGTGCGGCCGGGGAATAGGAGGGCAGTTTGATTGCCGCCTTCCCAATAGGCCACTCGAATATCGCGTTCGCCCCCTGAACTGACAAAATATGCGTGGCCACCCGCAGGGATGCCACCAATATCAGTAAATAGCGGGGCGTCTTTCATCAGGCCAGCAACGCGCCAAGCTTCATCGCTTGGCCCATGTCGCCGTCAACTTTTAGTTTGCCGGTCATGAAAGCGGCGGTCGGGTTCAGATCGCCCTCCATCATCGATTGGAACGTGTCGACATCCGCCGTTAGCGTGCAATCCGCATCACCATCGTCAATGCTGACGCCGTTTTCATCAATACGCACACAGCCTTCGCCTTCGATGTCGAATTTAAGGTTGCCGTCAAAACTGCCGTCGAGTTTTTCGGTTAGCGCGGTTACGGCTGCGTTCAGGATGTCGCTCATAGTTTTCTCCAAGAGGTAAGTTCAACCGACAAATAAGGTGGATATGTTAAAAAAGGAAGACTATCGTTGCGTTAAGTATAACATAGAATTTACTGGTAATTCCAGCCGATCTGTTGAGGATAGACATCATGAGAATTTTATGCGCCATTTTGATATTCTTCGGCACCGCTGGATTTGCTGAAACGCTAGGGGAGAAGGAGCTGGAGCTTGACGAGCTTTTCGTCAATCTACAGACCGAGGATGAGTGGGAAGAGTACGAGAATAAGATCCTCGTGGTGTTCGCGCACTCCGGTTCGGCATCGATGGATTTGTTGTTGGAACGTGGGCGCAACGCCATGGACGCTGACAATTTCCCCAAGGCAGTTGAGCATTTATCGGCCCTGATCGACCATGCTCCCGATTTTGCCGAAGGCTATAATGCTCGTGCCACCGCGTATTATCTGATGGATGAATATGGTTTGTCGCTTGCGGATATCCGCGAAACGCTGGTCCGCAATCCACGGCATTTCGGGGCACTGGCTGGGCTTGGCTTTATCTACGAGGATTTGGAAAAATATGAAGGGGCGTTAGCCGCTTATTTGGCGGCGCAGGCTGTTCACCCGCATATGGATAATGTAAACGCGGCGGTGACTCGCCTTCAGACTAGACTAGAAGGCGCGGCTTTATAGTTCGGGTTTTTCTATGCAATCCAATATCACGGCGGTTTTAGGTCCGACAAATACGGGCAAAACGCATTATGCGATTGAACGCATGTTGGCGTTTCGGTCTGGCGTGATCGGCCTGCCGCTGCGCCTGCTGGCACGCGAAGTCTACGACAAAATCGTGGCCCTGCGCGGGCCCTCCGTCGTGGCGCTGGTGACGGGCGAAGAACGCATCGTGCCACCGAGCACGCAATACTGGGTTTGTACGGTCGAGGCGATGCCAACCGGCCTTGGCGCAGAGTTTCTGGCGGTGGACGAGATCCAGCTATGTGCCGACCCTGATCGCGGTTACATTTTTACGGACAGGTTGCTGCATGCACGCGGGCTGTCGGAAACCTTGTTTATGGGATCGGACGCGATGCGCGGGCGGATCGCGTCTTTGGTGCCGGGGGTGCAGTTCATGCATCGGGATCGTTTGTCAAAGCTGACGTATTCGGGTGTTAAGCGGATCGGGCGTATCCCTCCGCGTTCAGCCATCGTCGCGTTTTCTGTGGATAGTGTCTATTCGATCGCCGAACTTATACGCCGTCAAAAGGGCGGCGCGGCGGTCGTCATGGGGGCGCTTAGTCCACGCACGCGCAATGCGCAAGTCGATCTGTATCAGAACGGCGACGTTGATTATCTGGTGGCGACGGATGCGATTGGCATGGGGTTGAACCTTGACATCAACCATGTGGCACTGGCGGGAACGTCGAAATTTGACGGGCGCCGGCATCGGTATTTGCAACCGAATGAGCTGGGCCAGATTGCGGGTCGCGCTGGGCGCTTTACCACGGACGGAACTTTTGGGATTACGGGCGAGGCCGCGCCACTGGAACCCGAATGGGTGGAGGCGATTGAAAATCATCGTTTTGCACCGATTAAGAAACTGCAATGGCGTAGTTCCGACCTGATTTTTGGCACGCCGGATGCATTGATTAAATCGTTGGAACAATCACCCGGGCATGATGAATTGGTGCGCGGGCGCGAAGCTGACGATCTAGCCACCCTTAAAACCCTGTGGGCCTTGCCGGAAATGCACGACAAAATATCGGGCGGGCCTGATGTGCGCCGCCTTTGGGACATTTGCCAACTGCCGGATTTCCGCAAGGTTTCGGCCCAGGAACATGCGGCTATGTGTCAGAGATTACATGAATATCTGCATGATGGGGGGCGTATCCCAACTGATTATTTGGCCAAGCAGGTCGAAAAAATTGATAAAACTGCGGGCGAGATAGATACCTTGTCTAAACGGCTAGCATTTATCCGCACTTGGACCTATGTTGCGCAACGTAAGGACTGGGTCGAGGACGCAGCCCATTGGCGCGGCGAAACCCGCGCAGTAGAAGACCGATTGTCGGACGCGCTTCATGAGCGTTTGACGCAACGATTTGTCGACCGGCGCACCAGTGTTCTGATGCGGCGGTTGAAACAGAAGGAGGCCCTTGTGGCAGACGTAAACGAGAACGGTGAAGTAACGGTTGAAGGCCAGTTTGTTGGCAAGTTGGAGGGGTTCCGGTTTCAACTGGACGCATCCGCCAGTGCTGACGAGGCGAAAACCCTGAAAGCGGCGGCGATTGTCGCCCTGCAACCAGTGTTTAACCTGCGCTCCGACAAGTTTTATAACGCGCCGGACACAGAAATGGACATCACCGAACAAGGTGGCCTGATGTGGGGCGAATATGCGGTCGGGAAACTGGTCGCTGGGCCTGATGCGCTGTCACCCAAAGTGGAACCTTTTGTTGACGAAGACGCTGGGCCAGATGTTGCCGAGAAAGTTCGCCGTCGCCTGTCGCATTTTATCGACCGCCGGATCACCGCCCAGTTTGAGCCGCTGCTGGCCCTGAAAAATGACGAGACATTGACGGGCATGGCCAAAGGTGTGGCCTTCCGCATTGTTGAGGCAATGGGGGTTCTGCCGCGCGCTGAAATTGCGGATGACATTAAGGGGCTGGATCAAGATCAACGTGGCATGTTGCGTAAGCACGGGGTGCGTTTTGGCCAGTTCACGATTTTCCAGCAATTGATGTTGAAGCCCGCACCGACACGTCTGCGTTTGATTTTATGGTCATTAGCCAAAGACTTACAAGAGTTTCCTGAAGCGCCGCCCGCAGGGTTGGTGACTGTTCCTGCCGTTAAAGATGCGCCCGAAGGCTATTACGCCCAAGCGGGTTATCGTCTAGCTGGCGAACGGGCGATCCGCATTGATATGGTTGAACGTCTGGCGGATATGATCCGTAATCACGACACCCGTAAAGGCTTTGAGGCCAATCCGGACATGTTGTCGATTACCGGACTGACGCTGGAACAGTTTGCGAATTTGATGGAAGGTCTGGGTTATAAGGGCGAGCGCGGCGAGCGGCCGAAAGTTAAGGCTGTGGTTGAGAAACCTGCTGAAGCCAAAGCTGAGGAAGTTAAGGCTGACGACACCAAGGTCGAGGATGCTAAAGCAGACGATGCTAAGGTTGAGGACGCTAAAGTTGAAGAGCCTAAGGTTGAGGAAGCTGTCGAGGCAAAAGCTGACGACAATGCCGAAGCCCCCGCAAGCGAAGAAACCGCCGAAGCTGAGCCTGAGGTCGAGGTTTTCTACACCTTTACTTGGGCACCGCGCAAACGGCCGTCGAACCAAGGGCAGGGGAAACCTCGTGGCAAACCTAAGGGCAAACCTCGCGGTAAGGGTAAACCGGATAATAAGCAGAACTTCTCGGCTAGAGCGCCGAAGAAAGACAAGCCGATTGATCCCGATAATCCGTTTGCAGCCTTGATGGCCCTTAAGGACAAATGACCGAAAAACCGCCCGGAATACGGCTCGATAAATGGCTGTGGCACGCGCGGTTTTTTAAAACCCGATCCCTATGCGCCAAGCTGGTAAAGGCGGGGCATGTGCGCGTGAACGAGGTGAAGGTGACTAAGGCCTCGATACAAGTGCGTGTTGGCGATGGGCTGGTTTTTCCGCAAGCCGACACCCTCAAAATTCTGCGGGTGTTGGAACTGGGCAAACGGCGCGGACCGGCACCCGAGGCGCAAGCGCTTTATGAGGATTTAACGCCCGAGACCGCGAAAACGGAATATGTTCCTGTTGGTCCGAATAATGATCGCAAGGGCCGCCCAACCAAAAAAGATCGCCGTGTGTGGAACAAAATGTTACATGGGTTTCGAGACGACGAATAAAAGAACGTGGTTCTACTGGGCGGCGGCAAGCAGTATTTCAAGCTCTTCAAGCAAGAGAATGCGGTTATAGCCGCGATAATATCCAAACAACCCGTTGCGCGTTACGTCAAGCTCTTCATCGCTATATTTTGACGGGTAATCAGCGGCGAATTCCCCCACCTCGTCAATTGTGAATATAAAAGGAAGGCTGTTTGGGTAATGGTTTGCCGCGCCCGTATTTATCAAGACATCCCAGCCAGTGTCGGTATATTGGGCTTCAATTCCGACAACGACAAAATTCGCGGCGGCGAAATCGGCCAGCTGCCGTGCATGTTCGATATCGTCATCACGCAAAAATTCTTTCATGTCTATGCGGGTTGGCCCCTCGATGACATATTCGAATTCGCCATATTCACCCTTGAGATGAGATTTAAAGACATGGCACCAAATGCACCATTCAGCACCATAAACAACAAGAACAGTTTTACCTGTTTCTGCTGCCTCTTGTTTGGCTGCCTCCATAAGTAGGGCTTGATCTCCACATTCGTCATAAGCTCTTGCACGACCACCAAAGCAATCTGGTGATATTGACTGTGGATATATCGAAAGATGGGTTTCAGCGGCGCCTATTGGCAGAGTGAATGAAAGTAAAATCAATGTTGCAAAGGCAATTTTTCGAATTGAAATCAAGATTAAGGAATTAAGGAACATTTTCTTCACCCTATATTAACAGCGCAAAATTAGTTTGGTTTACCCTATTGGGAATGCCATTTCGTACCAGAACTGGTTCAATATAGAAACTTAAATAGTGAGCCCAGCCTGACATGCCCCTTGAACCTTTCTAAAAGCACCCCTAATAAGCAATTCGAGGTGTGACAGGCTTCGACAAAAAAGTTAAATTAGTTGAGGGTTTTCGATGACCTATATCGTGAATGATGCCTGTATCGCCTGCAAATACACCGATTGCGTAGAAGTATGCCCCGTGGATTGTTTCTACGAGGGCGAAAATATGCTGGTGATTCACCCTGATGAATGTATCGATTGTGGCGTTTGTGAACCTGAATGCCCCGCTGATGCGATCCGTCCGGACACTGAGCCTGACGCGGAAAAATGGGTGGAATTCAACCGGAAGTATTCCGAGCTTTGGCCCGTGATTATTTCGCAAAAAGACCCACCGCCCGATGCCGAAAAGCATGATGGCGAAGAGGGCAAGCTTGAGAAATATTTCAGTGAAAAACCTGGCGAGGGTGGCTGAATAGCCGACCGCTTTCATTTGTTACATTTTTGTGATATGGTCTGTGGATAAGTTTGGCGTGGGAATCGTCGAAATGGATGAAAGGCTCGCAGGTTGCAGGAATGTGACCCGTGGTTTTTTTGTCTGTCAAACAAAGAGAAAGAATAAAATGAGCAAGAAAACCGCAATGTTTCGAGCCAATGATTTCGTCGTTTACCCCTCACATGGTGTAGGTAAAGTTGTTTCTATCGAGGAACAGGAAATCGCTGGTGCGATGCTGGAAATGTTTGTTATTTCCTTTGAAAAAGACAAAATGACATTGCGGGTTCCGACGGCAAAGGCCGAAAGCGTTGGCATGCGGTCGCTCTCTAGTCCGGAAGTCGTTGCACGCTGTATGCATGTGATGAAAGGTCGCGCGCGGGTTAAACGCGCAATGTGGTCGCGCCGTGCTCAAGAATATGAACAAAAGATTAATTCCGGCGATCTGATCATGATTGCCGAGGTTGTACGCGACCTGCATCGCAACGACGACCAGCGCGAGCAATCCTATTCCGAACGCCAGCTTTATGAAGCAGCGCTAGAGCGCCTAACCCGCGAAGTTGCGGCCGTGGATGGTGACGGCGAAGATGCCGCACAAGCCAAGGTTAGTGAAGTATTGGAAAGCCGCGCTGCTGCTGCGGCTTAAATATCCAAAATCTAAAAAGCCGCGCCTATGCTAATAGTGCGCGGCTTTTTTGTGTCTAACCCAACCAAATATGTTTAATGAACCAGACGGCTGGCACCAGTAAGGCGGCGTAGGTTGCGAACATTCCCAGTATTCGTGGCAGCGGGAAGAATGGGTTGGTTAGCATGCCGTAGGCGTGCAGGATGCGGCCAAGGACGAAGGCGCCGCCGATCCACCAAAGGGTCGTTGCCGTCGCCCCCTGTATTTCCATTAGGGCCAGCATTAACAGGCAAATCGGTGCGTATTCGATGAAATTCCCGAAGGCGCGGCCGGCATTGCGCAGGATATCGTCGCTATGGTCGCCAAACGGGGCCATGTTGACGTCACCTTGGGCTTTGCCGACCGCGACGCGGCGCATGGAGACGTGCAGGGTTAAAGGAAACGCGATGATTGCGAGCAATGCAGCGATGGTTGAAGTGACGGGAAGCAGCGTAATTTATTCTTTTGAAATATCGAGCAGGGTTTGTAAGCGTAGGAGCGAGCCATCCCAACCACTTGCATGGCGGGGGGACATGTCCGCGCCTGTTAGGTTGGTGTGGGTCAGGGTTAACGCGGTTCCTGTGCCGTCGGGTTTGAGGGTTACAGCCACATGGGTTTCGATATTGGCGTGGATGTCGGGTTCCTCCCACATCCAGGTGAAGGTCAGGTGGGTGGGCTGGGTGATTTTTAGGAATTGGCCGGATACGGCGATTTGGGATTGGTCGGGCAGGGTGAAGACATAGCGATATCGGCCCTCGGGGTGGAAGGCGAATTCTGTGACCTCGGTTATGATTTCAACGGCGGGGGCGATCCATTGGGCGATTGCTTTTGGGTTTGCGAAAGCGTCAAAAACTTTGGCCGGAGGTTGGCGGAATTTGTGCTGTTTTGTTAGCGAGGTCATTCGTCATCCTGCTGATCAAGGTAGCTTTCGAGGCGGTTCATATTGGCATCCCAGAATTTGGAATGACGGTGCAGCCAGTTATTGACCTCCTGAAAAATATCTGTGCCAAGGGTGAAGTAATGGGTGCGCCCGACGATGCTGCGCTTGACCAATCCTGCCTCCTCTAGCTTGCGGAGGTGTTTGGATATGGTTGGCTGGGCGGAATCGAATTGCTGGACAAAATCACTGGCGGTGCATTTTCCGTCGACGCTTAAGCGCGCCAGAATTTGACGACGGGTTTCATCGCCTAAGGCGTGAAAAGCGCGGTCGAGATTGGATTTATATTGAATAGCCATGTGGCTATGTAACTGGCCAGCTTTGATATGTCAAAGAGTTTTCGCTCGGGTCACAATGTGCAGTCCCTAAGTGTTACCGTAACTGTTGTGAACTCCGTTCCATCGGGGTTTTCGTAATAATGCTGGACCGTGCCGCCTGCTGTTAGGAGCGGCCCTAATCCTGAATCGTTACAACTGAACTCGATTACGGCCTGTCGCGCTTGCGGCAATGAAAGCCAAATTTCGTCGGCGTTTATTATGTATTCATGTCGTAGCGTTGAACCCAGCGCGACCGAGTCCGTGAGAACGGTGGTCTTGTTGACGTCGCCGCGTGGCGCAGTGTTGGCGAATATGCGTACTGTTTCTTCAAGCCCAATTGCGTTCAATACTGCTTTGGTATGGGCGCGAACTGAAATTGGGTTGGACAATATCCGCTGCTTTTTCCGCGCTGCCAGTTGATTTCCGACGTTGTTAAACAGAAGGCCGAAAAAAAACAAAAGACATGCCGATGTTACGATGGTGATGTTTGCCAGCAGATGAACTGTCCCGCGCTTGGGTGTAGGCTCGCGGGGAGGCTTTAAGTGAAGATATAAATTGGCAATCGGGATTATGGTTAGCCACGCAAACTTTCCCGTGCCATGCGCGCTTTGGGAACGGGCATGCCCTAACATACCTAAAAGAAAGCCGGCAGATGTATCGACCAAATAAATGGTCATAACGTATATCCACAAATTTCCGGTTATTATCATCCTTGTCGAGAGATGACCGAAAAAGCTGGTACATGACGCCGCGGTGATAACGGCAATAATCAGGAAGAAATATGGAGGGCGGCGTAATGCCCAAGTGCTTTTGCTTCTTACAATCTGTGCGATTGCGAAACCCAAAATCAAAAATCCGAAATCAA
Source organism: uncultured Rhodobacterales bacterium (assembly GCA_964649035.1). Classification (GTDB taxonomy): domain Bacteria; phylum Pseudomonadota; class Alphaproteobacteria; order Rhodobacterales; family Rhodobacteraceae; genus NORP23. The sequence goes on along the minus strand of CAZYMT010000103.1, from coordinate 1,980 downwards.
TGGATACTGGGAAAAGGTACTTTGAAAAACCAAAGTAACAGAAAATTTTTCTAACAAATTGGTCTCTTTCGACCTTCGATGGAATAATGTTGGTCACTGGCAATGATTTCAAAATAAGCTATGCGATATTGGTTCGCTAGATTAATATTGCCGCCACGGATGCCAACGCCCCGATTTCTGCAAACTGCTGCGTTGCCCCCAATATATCCCCCGTCTGGCCGCCCAGCGTTTTGCGGGCGTAGAAATAGACGGGGAGGGCGGCGACTATGGCGGCTAGGAATATCTCGATACCGTTGAACAGGCCCATCAGCAGGATGCTGGTTAGCAGGGCTAGCCCCAAGGCGATAATGGTGGCGCGCTCGCTGGGTTTTCCGGCGCTGGCCGACAGGCCGTCTGGGCGGGCGGCAGGGAGTAGGCGCATCGGGATGACCATGGCGGCGCGAGACACTGCGCCGACTGCGCCGAGGGCTAGTATCAGATACCAGCCTGAAATGCTTGCGATACCGGAATAGCGGGCGAGCAGGGCGAGGGTTAGGGCGATGGCTCCGAAAGCGCCAATATGGCTGTCCTTCATGATTTCAAGTTTACGCTCAAACGTGTTGCCGCCCATGCCATCGGCGGTGTCGGCGATACCGTCTTCATGCATGCCGCCCGTCAGCAGAACCATAGCGGCGATGGCAACCACGGCGGCCATGCCGTTTGGCGCGCCAATTTCTTGGGCAATCGCCGCGAGCAGACCCGCGATCAGGCCGATGGTTAGGCCGACAATCGGATAGGCCCATGCGGCCTTGGCACCGCGCGCACCAGCGCGGGCGTGATCGACAGGGACGGGTAGGCGGCTTAGCAGGGCGAAGGCGACCCAGATGTCGTGCGGCTCGATCCCTAGTTTTTCAAAAAAGTCGTTCATGGCGGTCCTTGGTGCGTTTTTGGTCTCAACATGGCGGGGAAAACCCGTTAGGTCGGGGGGGATCATAGCAAAAGGATGGGCCAGTGAAAGATTTTTCGACCCTAGACGAATTTCGGGCAATTTTGGCGGATTTACCTGCGGCGGACGAAACGGCGATTGCCGGGGCGACGGCGCGCAATGGTGTTCTAACCAAACCACCCGCTGCGCTTGGACGGCTGGAAGATCTGGCGATTTGGTATGCGGGTTGGCGCGGTGCTGCTGCGCCACAGTTGGAAAATCCACAGGTGGTGATCTTTGCTGGGAACCACGGGGTGACGGCGCAAGGGGTTTCGGCTTTTCCGGCTGAGGTTACGGCGCAGATGGTTCTGAATTTTGAAGCGGGCGGAGCGGCGATTAACCAGCTTTCCAAGGCGTTTGGAGCGAAAATGACTGTGCACGCGCTTGATCTGGCCCGCCCAACTGCGGATTTCACCACTGAGGCAGCGATGAGCGAAGCGGACGTTGTGACGGCCTTGCTGGTTGGCTGGAATTCTGTTGATGCGGGGGCTGATCTGCTGGTGGCTGGCGAGATGGGTATTGGAAATACTACCTCGGCAGCGGCGATTGCTTGTGCGCTGTTTGGTGGAACGGGCGCTGACTGGGTTGGTCGTGGAACGGGCGTTGATGACGACGGTTTGAAACGTAAAGCCGATGTTGTCGATCGCGGTGTTGCACTGCATTCCGGTGACCCGCTGGAGGTTCTGCGGTGCCTTGGTGGGCGTGAATTGGCGGCGATGGCTGGGGCGATTGCGCGGGCGCGGGTTTTGCGTATTCCGGTGATCTTGGACGGCTTTATCTGTACCGCCGCAGCGTCGGTGCTTGAAAAATGCGCAACAGGGGCGCTGGATCACTGCGTAGCGGGCCATGTCTCGGCAGAACAAGCGCATGAACGGCTGCTATCGGCGCTGGGCAAAGAACCATTATTGGTGCTGGGCTTAAGGCTGGGCGAGGGGTCCGGTGCAGCCTTGGCTATTGGTATCCTGAAGGGCGCAGTGGCCTGTCATTCAGGCATGGCAACATTTGCGGAGGCGGGG
>CAZYMT010000102.1:0-11261 GCA_964649035.1 uncultured Rhodobacterales bacterium | reverse complement strand
CAGTGGCCCCTTTTTACGCCGCAATTTGGGACACTTTTACTCTGCGATTGACACCGTTAAGGATGTCACGACCGCTGCCGCCGTTCAGAATGTCATTTCCACTTCCGCCGGTAACAAAATCATTGCCTTTTCCGCCAAGCAGCGTGTCATCTCCACCATTTCCGCGGATCTGATCGTTACCACCCAACCCTTTAATTACTTCATCTAATTCGGTCCCAATTAAAATGTCATTGCCTGAAGTTCCGAGGATAGTTGCCATAGTTAGGGTTCCTATATTGATAAATTAAATGTACGCACCGAAAGTAACTCTCGATGCGTATATTTAGGTTTTTTGCCGAATTCAACATACGGCGTAACAAGTTTGAGTTGGTCAGATGATAAAATCAGCGCCGTTGATATCGCCCAGATCGAGCCCCTCTATCCGGATTTTGGTGCCATCGAACTTGAACCCGACAACATCGTTGCTAACAGAGCCTTTTTCAAAGAAGTGTGATTTGGCTTCGGCTTTGTTTGCGAAATCGAAGGCTGACAGGTCTAACTTGTCTTTGCCGTTCTTGAAGTCGAAAATCGTGTCCGACCCGTCACCCGCAGCAAAAACAAACACGTCTTTGCCCTTGCCGCCGTAAAGGTCATCCTTGCCAGTGCCGCCATTCAAAACGTCAGCACCTTTACCGCCATTAAGCGTGTCGCCTCCTTTGCCGCCCAACAGGGTGTCTTTGCCTTTGCCACCTCTGAGGACATCGTAATCATCACCGCCATCCAGCGTATCTTTGCCTTTACCGCCCTTCAGAATATCCCTGTCATTACCGCCACTTAATGTGTCTTTCCCCGCGCCGCCATTCAACAGGTCGTATCCGTCGCCGCCGACTAGCACATCATCACCTTCACCACCATTAAGCGTGTCATCATCCTCACCGCCGTTTAATTCGTCATTCCCCATGCCGCCAAATAAAATGTCATCGCCTTGCAAACCATTCAAAATGTCATTGCCATCACGGCCATTAATCCAGTTTGAGCCAATAGTGTCCGAAATTTCATTGTCGTTAGCGGTGCCGAACGTTTGGGCGGCGAATTGCTGGGCGAAGAAGTCAGTTTGGAAGAAGTCATTTTGTTCGTCTACTTGGCCATCAGACCCCCACGACACTACAAATCCGCCACCGGCAAGGGCGGTGACGGAGGGGCCCCACTGACCGCCCGACGTTTCTGTATTCACCTGAAACTCATCCCCAACCGTTGCCCCGTCTGCACCGTAACGTTGACCATAGATGCCCCAGCCATCACCGTCTTGGTCATCGGATACCCACGTCACCACAAGCCCACCATCAGCAAGGGCGGTGATGGACGGGTTCCACTGACCTCCCGACGTTTCTGTATTGACCTGAAACTCATCCCCATCTGTTGTGCCATCTGCACCGTAACGTTGACCATAAATGCCGCTGCCATCCCCATCTTGACCTTCAGACTGCCACGTCACCACAAACCCGCCATCGGCAAGCGCAGTGATGGAGGGGTAGAGCCTATCGTTTGCCGTCTCCGTATTGACCTGAAACTCACCCCCGACGGCCGCACCGTCAGCATCATAGCGTTGACCATAGATGCCATAGTCAGAACCGTTAATAGACGTCCACGTCACAACAAACCCGCCACCGGCAAGGGCCGTGATGGAGGGGTAGAGCTGAAGGATTGTCGTTTCCGTATTCACCTGAAACTCGACACCGACGGCTTCGCCGTTTGCGTCGTAGCGCTGGCCTTTGATGTCAGAAGAAGGACCTTGTAGGGACGCCCAAATTACCACAAACCCGCTATCGTCAAGGGCGGTTATGGTGGGATACTGCTGACTGTCCAGCGTTTCCGTACTCACCTGAAACTCGTCGCCAACGATTACGCTATCAACGTCATAGCGCTGACCATATATGCCCCCGCCAGCCGCCCACGTGACCACGAACCCACCATCGACAAGGGCGGTGATGGACGGGTCGTATACGTTTTCCGTATTTACCTGGAACTCGGCACCGACGGTTGCCCCGTCAGCATCGTAGCGTTGAGCATAGAGGCCTCGGCCTGAACCATCTTGACCATCGTCAGACGCCCACGTCACGACATATCCGCCATCCGCAAGCGCAGTAAGGGAGGAGTTGTACCGTTCGATTGCCGTTTCCGTATTAACCCGAAATTCGTCCCCTTGGGGAATGAAACCGTCTGGCATAATGCTCTCCTGAAAAATTAACCTTAATATTTGGGATATCGTTAACAGGTTTTCCAGAAATATCCAGCGACGCAGTGTCACGTTTTAGGGCAAGGGCACCAAAAGGCCCGCATCACAGCGAGCCTTTTCAACATTCAAATCATCCCCTAGATAATGATATCAGCGTTACTAATATCCCCCAGATCGAGCCCCTCGATTCGGATTGTAGTGCCGTCGAATTCGAAACCTACAACATCATTGCTTGCAGACCCTTTTTCGAAGAAATGCGATAGTGCCTCGCCGTAGTTTTCAAATTCAAAAGCGGACAGGTCTAGTACATCCACGCCACCCTTGAAGTCGAATATCGTGTCAGCCCCATCGCCTGCGGCAAATACAAACACGTCGGCACCTTTACCGCCAAATAACGCGTCATCGCCAGTGCCCCCGTCGAGTACATCACGACCTTTGCCACCCAATAAGGTATCGTTACCGTCACCACCCCGCAAGGTATCACTCCCTTTGTTGCCTTTCAGAATGTCGCTTCCTTCGTCGCCGTACAAAGTATCAGACCCCTTTTTGCCCTTAAGGATGTCATCCCCAGCGCGACCATAAATCCAGTTATCGACGGCGGAACCATTGATTTTCTCGCTATCCGAATTTCCGAAATATTGAGCGGCGAATTGTTGGCCGAATGTGCCAATTTCACGATCGTCCGTTGGGCCGGATGACCACGTTACTGTAAATCCGCCATCCGCAAGTTCAGTAATTTCGGGGCCCTCTTGAAAGCCCTCAAATTCAGTGTTCACCTGAAACTGCTCGCCGACCAATTCGCCGTCAGAATCGTACCGTTGCCCGTTAATACCCGTCCAATCGCCATCAAAAGATTCCCAAATTATAATAAAACCACCATCAGCAAGACCGGTAACTGGCGCTGGCCATAAACCTGCGTCTGTTCTGACCAGTATCTCGTTGCCAACCATATCACCATTCTCGTCGTAACGCTGCGCCTTCACGTTTGAGATGTTGGTATCGGCCGGCATCGAGGTCCAAGTGACGATAAATCCGCCATCTTTGAGCGATGCAATAGACGGGAACAGCTGAAAGCCAGATGTATCATCTATATCCACATGGAATTCATCGCCAATGGCAACGCTGTCAGCGTTATAGCGTTGTGCTTGAATATCGCTGCTGCGAACGCCGTCCTGAAAAAAACTAGTTTGCCAAACCACGACAAACCCACCGTCGGCAAGTGATGTGATTTTTGATCTGATTTGATTACCCGCAGTTTCCGTATTTACTTGAAATTCGCCACCAACGGTATTTCCTTCGGCGGTATAGCGTTGGGCGAAAACACCCATTTCGTCACCGTCTTGGTCAGCCCGAGATGTCCAACTTACAATAAACCCGCCATCGCCCAAGGCTTCAATATTTGAACCTGATTGATAGGCCTCTGTTTCAGTGTTCACTAGAAATTCTGTGCCAATTTGGCTGCCGGAGGCGTCGTAGATTTGAGCCGATATGCCTAAATCATCGCCGTCAAGTATTGTTGCGTTCCATGTTACGACGAACCCGCCATTGTTAAGGGCCGTAACAGATGGGCTGGATGGATAATTTTCTGTAAATGTGTTTACGCGAAATTCGGTGCCAACCGTGTTGCCATCTACGTCATAACGCTGCGCCAAAATGCCGTAAGTATCACCGTCTTGTTCATCGTCTGATTTCCATACAGCGATATATCCGCCGTCGGAAAGTCCGGCAATTTCGGGTGAGCCTTGTTTAGCGGAAAATGTTGTATTAACACGAAATTCTGACCCATGTGGGATAAAACCATCAACCATAAATTTTCTCCTAATTGTGTAATATCAATAGGTTACATATGGGGGTCAATATTGATATTTCAATTACCGCGGGAGGTTAACCCAACGTAACGTTCCTTCAAATCACCTGTTTTAAAACAAAAAAGGCCACTTTTCGGTGGGCCCTCGTTCTCGTTTTATCGGAGTTCAGATGATAAAATCAGCCCCGTTGATATCCCCCAGATCGAGCCCTTCGATGCGGATTTTGGTGCCGTCAAATTCGAAACCAACCACGTCGTTGCTAGTCGAGCCTATTTCAAAGAAATGTGATTTGGCTTCGGCTTTGTTTGCGAAATTAAACCCCGACAGGTCCAGTCTGTCTTTGCCATTTTTGAAGTCGGATATGGTGTTATTGCCATCATCTGGGGCAAAGACAAATTTATCCGCGCCGCTTCCGCCATAAAGCAAGTCATTACCGGCACCACCGTTGAGGATATCTTTGCCTTTGCCACCTTTCAACAGATCGTCACCTTCCTGACCAAACAAGGCGTCTTTACCGCTTCCGCCGTAAAGATCGTCATCACCCGCCCCGGCGGCCATGTAGTCATTGCCGCTTCCGCCCTGAAGGGTGTCGATGCCGTTCCCGCCAAATAGAAAGTCGTCGCCGCTGTCGCCCATCAGGGTGTCGTCCCCATCGTCACCATGCAGGAAATCGTCACCTTTTCCACCGTCGAGGACATCATTGCCAGCATCCCCACGAAGGCGGTCATCGCCCTTGCGCCCGCTTAGAATATCGTCACCATTTCCACCGTATAAACCATTTTTCTTGTCGTTCCCTCGAAGGGTATCATCTTCGTAGCTGCCAAGGACGTTTTCGATGGATATAAGCGTGTCATTGCCTTCGCCCGTGGCCGTTCCGGCGGCCAAATCAACGATAACGGCTTCTGCATTCACATAACTAATGAAATCACTGCCTTTGCCACCGTTCAGAATGTCATCGCCGTCCCCGCCGCGAAGCTGGTCCGCGCCTTTGCGACCAACGAGGGTATCATCTCCATCCCCTCCGGATAGTGAATTGTCACCGGAGTCACCCCGTAGAATATCGTTACCATTTCCGCCAATAATGGATTCTATGGACTTGAGAGTGTCATTGCCGGCAGCACCAGTGGCTGTACCCGCAAGAAGATCGACCACAACCGTGTCGTTGAAATCGCGGTAGGTTGCCGTGTCCCGACCTTTACCGCCTTTCAGGATGTCATCGCCAGCACCACCACTAATAAAATCATTGCCTGTGTTACCCTCAAGCGTATCATTCCCGTTACCGCCAAAAAGCCAATCGTTGCCTTCACCGCCAAAAATCAGATCATCACCATCTAGGCCCGACAAAAAATCGTCACCAGCCAGTCCATCAATGTAATCGGCACCAACTGTATCAATGATTTCGTCGTCGTCTGCAGTGCCAATTAATTGCGCGGCGAATTGCTGTGCAAAAACGCCAAAAGCGTCGCCACCTTTCAGAATGTCGTCGCCATCACCACCAGTTAAGTCATCAATGCCGTCGCCACCTTTTAGAATGTCGTCGCCATAATCACCATCTAACTCATCATCGCCATCGCCGCCTTTTAGAATGTCGTCGCCATTATCGCCATCGAGATCGTCATTCCCGTTTCCGCCTATTAGGACGTCATCTTCGTCGCCGCCTTCTAAGTCATCATCTCCATTGCCACCCTTCAATAGGTCCTTACCATTATTACCCTCCAGATAATCGTCTCCTTCGCCGCCAAACAACTTATCATTACCATCATTTCCATAAATACCGTCGTTTCCATCGCCACCGTACAAACTGTCGTTGCCGTACCCGCCATCGAGATCATCACTGCCGTCGCCGCCATTTAGGATGTCGTTTCCGTCGCCCCCCGCAAGGTCGTCATCGCCAAGCCCACCATTTAGAAGGTCTTTGCCTTTGCCGCCTTCCAAATTGTCAATACCAGCGCCACCTTTCAGGATATCATTCCCTTTGCCGCCATATAATTCATCATCGTCGTCGCCACCCTTCAGGGTATCGTCGCCTTTACCACCATAGATTTCGTCATTGCCACCAACACCGCTCAGGATGTTATCGCCGTCATCACCAGTGATAAGGGAATCCGCGTTTGTCCCTATTACATTTTCAACATTAACAAGTGTGTAAATGCCGTTCTCACCATAGGTATTGTTGGTATAAGTATACATTTCAGCGGAAAGGTTGATTGTAAACGAAATGGGGCCTTTCAAGCTTAAATCAAGGGTATCTATACCTGAACCACCGTCAACATTATCCCCAAAGTCACCTCCGGTACTTTGAAAAGTATCGTTTCCGGCTCCCCCAAAAGCACTATCCTTACCACTCCCGCCGTTGAGAATATCATCGCCTATACCACCGCGCAGCTCATCAACCCCGTTAGCACCATTTAGGATGTCATCTCCTGCGAGGCCTTTGATCAGGTCACTCCCGCCGGTGCCGTTAAGAATATCATCCCCGGATGTTCCATTAATATCTACCATTGTTTCTCACTCCCGTTTTAATTTTGCCGAAGGTTTCGGCGTGCAAGGTAATTACTTAGACCATGATCGGCCGGTATTTTATTTGTAGGGATTGAGCAATTCAGCGTGTTCAATACTCATTGACCCTTCAAAATATAACATAATAGCAACTCAAAAAATGGTTAATGCATTCACTCATCTGATTTTTACGCCCTTTATCATTGCCAGTCTACCTAGCCTTTCAGTCAGGTTCCGTTTGCGTAAACGTAAGCGCGGCGGACGTTAACTGTTGTCATATTAAACCGGCAGACCAAAGGAATGTGAGGTTTACCACGTTGCGCCAAAAAAAAGGCCCGCATCACAGCGAGCCTTTATCGTCAATTTATCGATATTACACTTGCAAATCTGCAGCACTAATATCGCCTAAATCCATACCTTCGATGCGAATTTCGGTGCCTGAAAAACTGAACCCGACAACATTGTTCGAACCCGATCCGATTTCAAAGAAATGATCAAGCGCATCGTTGGCATTTGCAAAACCAAATCCTGAGAAAAGTAGTTTATCGATCCCGTCTTCAAAATCGAAGATTGTGTCTTTGCCATCGTTACTGTTGAAATAGAACTCGTCAGCACCCGAACCACCATAGAGCGCGTCATTGCCCTTACCGCCGAAGATAAGGTCGCTACCTTCGCCGCCTTTTAAAACGTCTTTGCCGTTGCCGCCAAAAAGCTCATCCGCATCCCCGCCACCCTTTAATATATCGCGGCCCGAACCACCGTATAAAATGTCAAAATTTACGCCGCCTTTTAGGATATCGTTGCCATTTCCACCATGCAAACTGTCCTCGCCAGCACCACCTTTTAGGGTGTCGTCGCCATCATCGCCGTATAATCCGTCGCCACCTTCGCCGCCGATCAGCGTGTCATCGCCTTCCTCGCCGTTGATAAGGTCATTCCCGTCCCCACCGAGCAGCGTATCATTACCCGAACCGCCGTATAATTCGTCAATGCCATCCCCCCCGTCCAGCACATCATTGCCCTCATTGCCATTCAGAAAGTCATCACCCTCGTCGCCGTTCAGCGTGTCATTACCTTTGCCGCCAGACAGATAATCATCATCTGCGCCGCCATTAAGAATATCGCTACCACCTCGTCCGTTCAGGGAGTCGTCTCCGCTTCCACCATTTAGAAAATCCGCTCCCTTGCCACCATCCAAGTAATCATTGCCCGTACCACCGATCAACGTATCATCGCCTTTGCGACCAATGATGTCGTCGAAACCGTCACCACCATTCAGGATATTATTGCCACTATTCCCGTAAATTTTGTCGTCAAAATTTGACCCGATTACGTTTTCAACATTGACGATTGTATACGTGCCTAGTGGGCCACTATCGTTAGGAAGAAACTCGTAGATTTCCGCCGACAAATGGACGAACCATGCGTTCGAAGAGGATCCCCAGCCACTTAAATCCAATGTGTCCTTACCTTTTCCGCCATCAATGTCATCACCCGTATTGAACCCGGTGATTAGGATCGTATCCTGGCCAGTACCGCCAAAGATTTTGTCGCGGCCAACCCCGCCATTAAGAATATCGTTACCCGAGCCACCGCGAATTTCGTCCTCGCCAGCTACGCCGTTAATTACGTCGTTGCCACCTTTACCTTTGATAAGGTCATCTCCGACGCTGCCGGTTATAAAATCGTTTCCGGATGTTCCATCAAAAATTGACATTGTTATTCTCTCCAAAATACTTGCCGAAATATTCGGCGTGCAGGGTTTAAATTAGACAGGGTCGTGTTGCCCTAAATTTGTTCTTTATTTGGGGGATGTTAAGCGCATTTGGCATTCACAAACCCCTCAAAATTCACCGATATTCGCTACGTAATAAATTGTTATAGTATCGCTTTAGTCATAATTACGCCTTTCCCTTTCCCAAGTCTACCTAGCCTTTCAGTCAGGTTCCGTTTGCGTAAACGGCAATAGGGCAGGGGGTAACCGTAATTCAATCGAAGCAACATCAAAAGATATCCGGGGTTTGTGGCGTAACATTTTGTGAATAAACACAAAAAAGGCCTGCGTTTCGGCAGACCTGATCTTCACAATGTTGCGACGGGTTTAGATAATGAAATCCGCGCCGTTAATGTCGCCGAGATCAAGACCTTTGATCTTGATTTCTGTGCCATCGAATTCAAACCCGACTACATCGTTATTTGCAGACCCTTTTTCAAAGAAATGCGATTTGGCTTCGGCTTTGTTAGCGAAATTGAAAGCGGTGAAATCGAACATATCGGTGCCGTTTTTGAAATCATGAATGATGTCGTTGCCGTCGTCCGCTGAAAACACGAATATATCCGCGCCCTTACCACCAGTCAGGTCGTCATCGCCGTCACCGCCATTCAAAGTATCAGCGCCTTTCTTTCCGTTAAGAATGTCGGCGCCAGATTTACCAGACAGCATGTTGGCCTTTGCATTCCCCAAAATGGTGTCGTTAGAGTGTGAGCCGATAGCGTTTTCAACGTTGATAATGGCATAGCTGTCGTTTTCACTAAAACCTTCATCATGTACGAATTCGTATGTTCCAGCGGATAAATCGACTAACAAGTGTATGGAATCGGCAATCCAACCACTAAGATCAAGCGTGTCGATACCCTTCCCGCCATCGATATTATCACCGTTGCTATTACCTTTAACGATTATTGTGTCGTTGCCTTTTCCACCATAAATATTGTCGTTGTCAGCGCCGCCATCAAGAATATCATCACCTTTCCCGCCATAAATATTGTCGACTCCGCCGCCGCCTTCAATTGTGTCGTTGCCCGATTTACCGTATAAATCATTGACAAATTCGTCGCCGAAAATGATGTCGTTTCCGCTACCACCGACAATGTTTTCAATCGAAATGAACGTGGCAAAAACATCTCCTTCTATGCTGGCGATCCCTAGATCCAGATTGATATACCAATTATCTTGGCTGTAAGAAAAATCTAAAGTGTCTGACCCATCGCCTCCGTCGGCGCTGTGCCCGCCCGCCCCGAGGCCGATGCTCAAGATGTCATTCCCTCCGTCACCAAAAAGTGCGTCTACGCCGTTGCCGCCCTTCAAGATATCGTCGGCGTCACCGCCATGCAGTTCATCATTTCCTTCGCCACCTTTCAGCACATCATTGCCACCATTACCGTACAGAACGTCATCCCCTGCATCACCCAACAGCGTGTCGTTGTCATTCCCAGCCGCTAGAATATCGTTACCGTCACCACCATTCAGGGTGTTATTACCTGCACCAGCATTCAGGGTGTTATTACCTGCACCAGCATTCAGATTATCGTTACCATCGCCACCGTATAGAATGTCGTCGCCGTCACCACCCGCTAAGAAGTCATTGCCGCCGCCGCCGTTCAAAATATCATTTCCAGCGAACGCATTAAGGGTGTCGCCACCCGCGCCGCCATTTAGTATGTCATTGCCGTCGCCGCCATCCAGATAGTCACTTCCAGCCCCGCCATTCAGGACATCATTACCTTTGTCGCCATACAATTCGTCATCACCCTGGTCACCATTTAATATGTCATTGCCTTTACGACCATGGATTATGTCGCCACCAGCACCACCGCTTAAGACATTGTCGCCAGCGTCGCCGGTAATGATGTCACTATTGGAACCCCCAATTACGTTTTCAACATTTACGAGTGTATAAATGCCGTCATCATCTGATTCATTTAAAGTGAATTCGTACATTTCAGCCGATAGGTCGATTGTAAATCGTATCGAGGAATTTTGGCTGAAATCGAGTGTATCTATGCCAGTGCCACCGTCTACATTATCTGCATAATCGCCATTGGTTACCCTGAAAATATCGTCCCCCGCGCCGCCGAATACATCGTTGCCGCCGCCGCCGTAAAGGTCGTCATCACCCTTTAAACCCTTGATTAAGTCAGCGCCGCCGGTGCCCGCAAGAATATCATCCCCAGATGTTCCAATTACATCTGCCATTGTTATTTGCTCCAAAATATACGGCTGATGATTTCAGCCAAAATAATGTTTGACCTAATTAAGCATTAAGCCGACCGTCGATGACGGATGTTGTGAGGGAGTATGTGCAAACTCGCAAACCGTCGACGGCCCACTGATAAATGTAAGATTTCAATTGTTATTACTGACATTTCACTTTTCTTTGCCATTTGGCAACCAAACAATCTACTCAACCTTTCTGGCAGAATTTGGATGGCCCGCGGGCAGGGGGAAATTGTACGAACCATTAAAAAAGCCCGCATCACTGCGAGCCTTGATAAGTTGGTATTGCCGTTGGTTAGATCAAAATATCGGCACCGCTGATATCGTCTAAATCCAAGCCTTTGATCTTGATTTCTGTGCCGTTGAATTTGAAGCCGGCTACGCCATTAGAAGATGAACCTCGTTCCTCAAAGTGACTTAATGCAGCCTCTTCATCGGCGAAACCGAAGGCGGATAGATCAATCAAATCAACGCCGTCCTTGAAATCTTTCACGACGTTCTTGCCTTGATCTGCTGAGAAGACAAATGTGTCTGCGCCTTTCCCACCCTCTAGCGTGTCCTTACCTTTTCCACCTTCCAAAATGTCGTCACCTTTACCGCCCTCAAGGACGTCACGGCCAGTGCCACCTATCAATATATCGTTGCCTTTTGCGCCTTTAAGGATATCGCTACCCTCGCCCCCAACAAGCGTATCGTCGCACAAACCACCGCTCAAAATATTGTCGCCGCTATCGCCAGTGAT
>CAZYMT010000101.1:0-11306 GCA_964649035.1 uncultured Rhodobacterales bacterium | reverse complement strand
TCTAGCTCCTTCAGGGCGGGGGCGTCGACACAGCATTCGGACATCAGGAAATTAGCCAGCGCTTGCAAATGGTCGTAATTGGCAAAGTTCATCACGGTTGTGCCGCGTTTTTCTTGGCGCATAACACCGCCTTCAATCAGGGCTTTTAGGTGATGGGCAAGCGTAGATGCTGGTATTTTGGTGCGGTTTTGGATTTCGCCAATAGGCAACCCGCCCTCGCCCGAGCGCACTAGGATACGTAGGATTTCAAGTCTAGGCGCGGAACCGACGGCGGCAAAACCTGCGCTGGCTAATGTGGGCTTCATACGAATCTCCATATAACTAGTTATATAGGTATTATGAATAATCCACGCTGTCTAGAGGGTTTTTTTCGGCTTTCGCTTTCCTCTGCCGACAAATCTGTTAATCATTTGGCAACCAGAGTCGGGGGACTGAATGAACAATACGATTAATTATGGCCGGATGATGCAGCTAGCGATGCAAGGCTTGCTGAAGGATATTCTGCGGCGGGTGGCCAAAGATGGACTGCCGGGAAATCATCATTTTTTTATTACGTTTGATACTACACATCCAGATGTCGAAATGGCGGCTTGGTTGAAAGAACGCTATCCCGAGGAAATCACGATTGTGATGCAGGAATGGTTCGACGGACTGGAAGTGTTGGACAATCATTTCACGGTGACGCTGAATTTTGGCAATAATCCTGAGCCGATGGTAGTACCGTTTGATGCGATCAAAACCTTTGTTGATCCGTCGGTAGAATTCGGGCTGCGGTTTGATGCGCATGACGATGTGACCGTGCCGTCCGAGGGTGAGCCTGCCATTGAAATTTTCGAGGAGGTCGAAGAGGAAGAAACGGCTGATGCGGAAATTGTCAGTCTAGACGCGTTTCGCAAGCCTACGACATAGCTCCAGTTTCAAATAATGCGCGACGGGATTTAAGGGATTTTGCCAAGAATTCCACCAGTAGACGTACGCGCATTGTGTCCTTTAGATCCGAATGAAGCAGCAGCCAGATATTGCGATCGGGATAGGTTTCAGTATTCGGGACTAGGCGCAATCCGGCCTCAAAGGCTTGGGCGTAGCAGGGCAGATTAGACATGCCGACTCCGTTCAGGACCAGATGCATTTGCATCAGGCCTGCGGCGGCCTCGTGGCGAAGACTGGCGTTCGGGAAGGGCGAGGATTTGATCCAGTCGGGGCGAGGTTCAAAGCCCGCCCAGTTGATCCATGTAAGCCCCTCACCTTTTGGTCCGGCGTTTGGCAACACCTCATCAATGTAACTTTCCGAGGCATAAATGCCCGACCAGTATTGAACAAGTTTGCGGCCAAGCACATCGTCATTCACGGCATTTGCGACGCGCACGGACACGTCAGTTTCGCTGCGGGCGATGTCCTGAAATTGGTCGGTGACGGTGATTTTCAGATCAATGTTTGGGTATTTGGCGATGAATTCGGCGAATATTGGTGGCAGGATATTATAGGCAAGACTTGGGGGAACGGAGAGGCGGACGCTGCCTGCGGCCTCGTTATCGAGACCTTGCAAGCGGCGGCGTGCGCCGATTACCGCGCGCTCGGCTTGCTCGGCGAGCGGCAGTAATTCTTGGCCAGCCAGCGTTAGAGTTAAACCGTCGACGGAGCGTTCGAACAAGCGGACGGCATAGGAGGATTCTAAGCTGGCGAGGTGGCGGGACACGGTTGCGTGGGTTGAATTCAGCTGCTGGGCGGCGGCGCGCAGGCTGCCGGTTTGGGCGATGGCGAGGAAAAAGGGCATGTCAGCCCAGTCGGGATATTCGGTCATGTGGGCTCCTGCTTTTTTTTTCGTATAGCGGATTGTTGGGGGTTCAGGTGGATCGTTATTCGACCACCATGACACGATATTGGATGTTTTGCATCAATTTCGTTCCACCTATTTTAAACATATCGAAATCAAAAGGAAGAAACAGATGACCAAGATTGTTGTGAATGAAATCGTTAATGCGCCTGTCGCGGAAGTGTGGAAAAGCTGGGATGAATTTGGCGATATCGCGCAGTTCAGCCCGAATATCAACAAATCCTATCTACTGGATAAAAGCGTTGAGACGGGGATGGGTGCGACGCGGCATTGTGACCTGTCTGATGGCAAGAATTTCTTGCGTGAAAAGATCGTTGAATATGTACCGAATGAGCGGCTGAAAATCGAGATTTTCGACAGCTCTATGCCGATGAAATCGGGTTATGCGGTGTTTGCTTTGACGCAGCTAAGCGCGGATAGAACCAAGGTCGAGATGACGATTGAGATGGTGCCAAAAATGGGAATTGCCGGCGAAGCAATGATGAGCATGATGAAGCCGCGTTTTACCAAATTGTTGCAATCGATGTTGCATGGCAATGCGGCTTATGTTGAACGCGGTGAGCTGTCGCTGGCGTAAAAAATGGGCGGGTTTGTGGCCCGCCCGACCCTATTCGAAAACCTTCCGGTCCCAGCCAAGGCTGGCGCCGACGGCGGTTTGCCAAATGAACCACACGACCTCCATGAATTCCGAATCCGCTTTTTCTAGGTCGATCATCAAGGCGAGTCCGGCGAGTGTGCCCACAATTACAGTTATCGCTATCGGTTTTAACGAGCGGTATTTTGGATATGCGACGGAAAATCCGATGGCGACAATTATGGCACCCAAGCCGCCAGCCAACATGCTCAATATCGCTATTCCACCAGTGACGTCGTTAAAGCTGTCATAGAGAACGAGCGCGAAATAGAATGCCGCGATCCATGAGAAGCCGAATGTAAGGACGATTGCGCCTGCTCGCGACCAAGACAAGTTTTTCGCCACGACCAGATATCCGGCCAATATTGCGCCAAACGCGAACCCGAACGCATAAATCAATATTTCAATATTGGCCATTGTGATCAAAATATTGGCGATTGCGCCGACAAAGCCGCAAAGCCCCAGCGCAATTGCCGGGTTACGGGATAATAAGGTATCGTTCATGCTTCCCCCCTCCTCTATTCACTATCTATTAATCCGGTAATTCTATGCCCTTGGGGGTGTTCTTGTCATTGATTATTTTGGCAGTCCCGTTATGACATTCATGAACCAAATAGGAGTCCTGCTTATGACCACGCGCACCGAAACCGATAGCTTTGGCCCGTTGGAAGTTCCCTCGGATAAATATTGGGGTGCGCAGACGCAGCGATCCTTGATCAACTTTCCGATCGGTTGGGAAAAACAGCCGGTGGCGATTGTGCGGGCGCTGGGGGTGATTAAAAAGGGGTGTGCGCAGGCGAACTTGTCGCTCGGCAAGCTTGATCCGAAACTGGCGGATGCGGTGATTGCGGCGGCTGGCGAGGTGGTCGAGGGAAAATGGGACGATAATTTCCCGCTGGTGGTTTGGCAAACGGGGTCTGGTACGCAGTCAAACATGAACGCCAACGAGGTGATTGCAAACCGCGCGATTGAAATGCTGGGCGGGGTGATTGGCTCCAAAGATCCAGTGCATCCGAATGATCATTGTAATATGGGGCAATCCTCCAACGATACATTCCCGACGGCAATGCATATCGCCACGGCGGTGACGGCACATGATGTGTTGATCCCTGGGCTTGAGAAATTGCACGCGGCGTTAGCGGCAAAATCGGAGGCTTTTGCCGAGATTATCAAGATTGGGCGCACCCATACGCAGGACGCAACGCCAATGACGCTGGGTCAGGAATTTGGCGGGTATGCGTTTCAGGTCGAACAAGGGATCAAGCGGGTTAAGCACGCTTTGCACAATATTTACGCGCTGGCGCAGGGCGGCACGGCTGTTGGCACGGGGCTAAACACGCCAAAAGGTTGGGGGGAGATGGTGGCGACGAACATGGCAGAAATCACTGGCTTGCCGTTTTACACCGCGCCAAATAAATTCGAGGCATTGGCCGCACATGACGCAATGGTTGAAATGTCGGGGGCGCTGAAAACGGTTGCCGTCAGCCTGTACAAGATCGCAAATGACATCCGTTTGCTAGGGTCCGGCCCACGTTGCGGCCTTGGAGAATTGATGTTGCCAGAGAATGAACCGGGGTCTTCGATCATGCCCGGCAAGGTTAATCCCACACAAGTGGAGGCGCTGACGCAAGTTTGTGCGCAAGTTATGGGCAATGACGCGGCAGTCGGTTTTGCTGGCTCGCAGGGGCATTTCGAGCTGAATGTTTATAAGCCGATGATGGCCTATAATGTGTTACAATCGATGCAATTGCTGGGTGACGCCTCGGTTACGTTTACCGATAATTGTGTGGTTGGAATCGAGGCGGACGAGGAGCGGATTTCGAAACTAATGTGGGAAAGCCTGATGTTGGTGACAGCTTTGGCGCCTGAAATTGGTTATGATAATGCGACCAAGGTGGCAAAAACGGCGCATAAAAACCGCACGACGCTGCGCGAAGAAGCGATAAATCTGGGCTTTGTTGATGGGGAAACCTTCGATCGTGTCGTGCAACCCAAAGATATGATCGGACCTAAATAGGTCTATTTCAATGCAAGATTGCTGCGGCCTTTTAGGCCGTAGCGAATAACCGCTGCAATGGTCGCAAGGCTGATGGCCAACCATAACAACCCCCAAAATATCGTCGGACCGCCATATGTCATTGCAATAATCCGTGCATCAGACATTTGACTGGGGTCCAACAAAGTATCCGTCACGATGTCATATGGCACGTAAATCATGCTGGCCAAGCCGATGACCCGCAAGATAAGGTCGTTAACTTTGATGGCTAGAAATTTGGCTGCTGCCAACAACAGAACGCCCATCAATATCGTGAACCCCAGCGCAAATGTTTCCCGCATATAGATGGCAGCAATTAGCAACATAAGTGCGCCAAGAACCCCTACAACCAAACGGTCAATGTGAAGCCTTAGGGCGATCACAAACAAGAAAACTCCGAACAGAA
Source organism: uncultured Rhodobacterales bacterium (assembly GCA_964649035.1). Classification (GTDB taxonomy): domain Bacteria; phylum Pseudomonadota; class Alphaproteobacteria; order Rhodobacterales; family Rhodobacteraceae; genus NORP23. The sequence goes on along the minus strand of CAZYMT010000101.1, from coordinate 6,397 downwards.
GCGAGCCGATATATCCTGCGGATGCAATCAGGAAGAAGTTGCCGCCGCGCGTGGTGGTGGTCCCTGCCTCGTGGATAGATAGCGTGATATTTTCGACTTTGCCGCCGCTCAGCAGAGCTGCCGACGCGTGCGCAGCTTCGTGCAAAAATACAACAAGGATTTTAAGAGGGAGGATGATCCACATGTTCCAAAACAGGAAAATACAAACGACAATCAGTAAAAGTTGCCAGTGATTTTTAATATATGTACTCGTCTTCATGCGGCATGCCTAAATGGCGAATAACGCGCTGACAAGAGGCATATTTGCGTGCTACAATGTTAGGCGGAGGGTTCGATGGCTAAAATTGTTAATTTGAGATCGGCAAAGAAGGTCAAGGCACGTATTGCCAAGAAGCAATCGGGCGATGAAAACGCGCGAAAATACGGTGTCTTTAAGTCAGAAAAAACCTTGGTTTCTGCGCGCATTAAAAAACTAACGGATCACCTCGACGGCCATAAGCGGGAGGAATGATGCGACCGCAAAAACATTCCCTAACCCTGCGCGGACACCGGACCAGCGTGTCGCTGGAAGATGAATTCTGGCGGGCGTATCTGATGATTGCCAAAGAAAAAGGCCGGACGATCAATGGCCTAGCGGTTGAGATCGACGAAGAACGCGGGACGGATATGGGGTTGGCCTCGGCTATTCGGTTGTTCGTTCTGAAATATTATCAGGATCGCGAGACGTGATTTTCAGATAAATACCGTCCTTGGCCCGAACAGTTAAATGCGCGACGGGAACGGGTTTTTTGTCTGTTACCTCAAACCGAAATTCACGGACCAGCATTGACAGCAGCAGCACGCCTTCGACCATCGCGAAACCGGCACCTGTACAGACGCGGGGGCCGGCGGAAAACGGGATATAGGCCTCGCGCTTATTGGTTTTGCCGTTCTCGGTTTGCCAACGATTGGGGTCAAAATCATCGGGATTATCCCATAGGCGTTCATGGCGATGCAGGTGCCACGGCGACAAAATCACTAAGGATCGGGCGGGGATTTTCCGATCCCTGAATTTCGTCGCCTCAGCCGCTTCGCGCACCATCATCGGGACTGGCGGGAACAAGCGCAATGTTTCGCGAAACACATCGCGCGTGATTTTCAATCGCGAGAGGCCGGAGAATTCCGGTATTTGGCCAAGCTCCCTGCCCTCACTTGCAACGACGTCCTGAAATTCGGGATTATCAGCTAGCAAATATAGCCCCCACGCCAAGGCGCTGGCCGAAGTTTCATGGCCGGCGAGGAAAAATATTGCGACCTGATCGACCATTTCTTCTGGCGAGAAACAAGTGCCCGTTTCGGGGTCTTTGGTGGTCATTATGCGGGTCGCTAGATCGCTTGGGGCGGTGCCATTCGCGATAGCTTGACAGCGATCTTCAACGAGCTTTTCTAGCAAGCCTCGGATTTCAGTGGCGCTGGAGCGTGTGGATTTTGATGGAAAGCGAGGGAACCAATTTGGTAGGCGCAATAGGCCTGGCAAGTTCCATAGCGGCTGGGCGCGTTGGTATTTTCGGAAAGCACCAAATACGTCCGTGGCGATTTCAGAGGTGATCGGGATCGAAAACAACGTGCGAAAAATGACGTCGGCGGCTAGGTAGGAGGTGATGTATTCGACCTCCTGCTCACCAGTTTTCATGCGCTCCACGGCAGCTTGAGCTGCGTCGCGCATGGCCGGGAAGGACAGCTTTGGCCCCTCGAATGCGGGATCGATGATGCGGCGCTGGCGTTTCCAGACTTCGCCATTGGTTAGGAAAACAGATTCACCGAGCAACCCGCGCAGGCTGTCATGGATGATGGTCGATTTGGGAAATTTTTCAGGATCGTTTAAAACACGGCGCACCAAATCGGGTTGGTTTACTAAGAACGAGCGGTAGAAAGGGCCGCGCATTTCTGCCATCCATGCACGGTACAGGCGGTCAGGTTGCGACGAAAACATGTCGCTGCGAAACAGCGAAACCCGTTGCAACCAACTGGCACCATCGGGGCGCGAAATGGGTTTGGGGGCGGGTTTAGGCATTTTGGGGTGCCGTCGAAGTAAACGGCGAATACGGTGTTTCGACCATAGAAGCAGTAGAGCCACGTTCGGCAAAGCGATCCTGCAAGCTTATCGGGCCAGCGGTGATTTTGAAGTAATCGTAATCCTTGGGCATATCGAAAGCGCATAGATACTGGATATGACGGCGGAAAAATTTCCAGCGAGTTTTGCGTCGGGTTTCAGCGGATAGCGTATGCGAGAATGCGGCAGACAGGACTTTGGGGCCAAATCGTACGTCCTCGGGCGGGCAAACACCGCTGACAGAAACAGGGTCGGTTAGGGCAAAACATGCGCCGTCACCCGGGGCAGAAACGTCCACCCATGTTATGTCGGAGCGCATGGCGATGGCACGCAGGTCGCGGCGCAAATCCCATGCGTCGGGTAAAAACGAGGTGACGGGGATGGCTTGGCCCAAGGTTAACAACGCCAGTTTCGGGGTTTCGGGGCGTTGACGGGCGACCTCGGCGACCAGTGACAGGGCTAGATGGGCGCCGGAGGAATGGCCGACGATAAGGACCTCATCGGCGTCACTGTCTAGGGCCTCGATTATGCGGGCCGAAAAATTGTCGATACGCGGCATCAGAGATTTCGGCATTTCACCGCGTGCTTGAGCCCAGAAGGCGAAGTCGTATAAAAGGTAATAGGCAAAGAATTTTTTGTCCCAGCGGCGGAAGAGAACGAGGATCGCATAGAACAGGCAAAGGCCGAGGACCAGTCCGAGGGTGCCGCCGAATAGCAGCCCAACACCGCGCCCCAAAAGCCCAGCAAACAGGATTTGGCCAAGCAGGACAACGACGGGGTACATGGCGGCCAGAATGGGCGCGCGACGCAGGCGAAAAAGCGCGGGGAGCGTGCCGCCAGCGACGTATAACCACAGCGTTTTCAGTAGCAACCAATAGGTTTGCGGGATGTTGTTTTTCATGGAATCGAAGACGATATCGTTCCACAACAGGAACTCGACCCTGCTTGCGGTTTTAGCGCCGTCAATGGTCGTGTCTACATTCCAGTGATAGCGCTCACCCTGCCCTGTCACGCCTTCGATGTTGATTTCATAGCCGGAAATTTCGGCCTGTTTGATCCCCTCCACACGGTATAATTCCCGATAGCGGCGCGGCGGCATCGGGTCATAACCGGGGACGTAGAAAACGTGGCGGCGTTTTACGGGTTGCTTTGTGTCGGTCACGTTTTGGCGGCTCTTTCCGTAGGGCGATGGGTATTGCTACCTCTTATCTACCCTTGCTCGCCATAAAGTTAAAATAAAATCGAAATCTATGTCACAAACTCGTCGTGGGCTTCGTCTTATTCTTACAATCACACGAAAGGATGAAAATGGAACTGCGACTAAATGCGAGCGCCGCCGCGCCCGAAACCTTCAAAGCGCTATATGCGCTGGAAAATTTCCTTAGGAAATCCGGGTTAGAACATAGCTTGTATGAATTGGTTAAAACGCGGGCGTCGCAAATCAATGGCTGCGCGTTTTGTATTAATATGCATACAAAAGATGCGCGTGCCGCAGGAGAGACAGAACAACGCCTGTTTATGCTATCCGTTTGGCGAGAATGTTCCTTTTATACGCCGCGTGAACAAGCGGCGTTGGCATGGACCGAAGCCTTGACGGAAATCTCAACGAAACATGCGCCTGATGCAGAATATGCCGATATGGCAGCGGAGTTTAGTGAGGGTGAACAAGTCAATTTGACTGCGTTGATCGGGATGATAAATATGTGGAATCGCCTGTCGATCGGGTTCAATGCGCCGCCAGAAAAAGGGTAATATTATGCGGGTGGGTTTAGGCAAAACCAACGAGGATATATTTGCGGTAAAGCGACGGGATCTGCTGGGTATCGCTTACCGGATGTTGGGATCTGTCAGCGAGGCCGAGGATGCCGTGCAGGATACATGGATTCGCTGGGACGCGCTTGAGCAAGTTGATATCAAAAATCCGCCCGCGTATCTGTCGAAGATCGTCACGCGCATATGTCTGGATCGCTTGCGAAAATTGCAGGCTAGTCGCGAAACATATGTCGGGACATGGTTGCCGGAACCGATATTAAGTGATTCCGAGGTGGCTGTTGATGCGGTCGAGAATTCAGCCAAGGACGTGTCTTATGCGTTGATGCTGGCGCTGGAACGCCTATCGCCGCGGGAACGGGCGGCGTTTATTTTGCATGATGTGTTTGACCTCGATTACGCCGAGGTGGCGAGTGCGCTTAACGGAACCGAATCCAATTGTCGAAAATTGGCCAGCCGGGCGCGTGCGCATATTCGCGCCGCCAAACCGAGGTTTGATGTGGGTGTACAAACCGGCAACGAAATTTTGCGAGCCTTTCATGAGGCTAGCCAATCCGGTGATGCGGCTCACTTAACCAAATTGTTGGCTAAAGATGCAACCTTGCGATCAGATGGCGGGGGCAAGAAACTTGCGGCGTTGAATGTCATTGTTGGTGCCGAAAAGATCATTCGTATGTATCAAGGATTGGCACAGAAAGCAGGTAAACTGGAAACGCGGTTTGTTCATCATACGCTGGTCAATGGGTTACCGGGGTTGGTATTGCAGGGTTCGGACGGAACCGTTCAGACCACAGCGCTCGAAATTGAGAACGGGTTGATTACGGGAATTTATGCTATGCGAAATCCGGAAAAACTGGCTGGGGCTGATGCGTTTATTAGAAAACACCTGACCTAAAGTCCTTGTGCAACCATCGCCTTGATCTTCAGCGCTTTTTCGAAATGGTCGAGCTTATGGGTTTGAATCCACCACTCGGCGGCCTCCATCAGCAATTCTGGATTGTCGTTTTTATTGGCAAAAAATGCGTAAAAGGACAGGCCGACATTGTCGCCTTTCTGGCCGATTTTTGTGTCGCATACGGTCAGGATTTTTTGTCGTAAGCTGTCGCGCATGATTTATCCGATGGCTGCTAGTGCGGGGAAGGTTTCTTGTAGCCAGAACGCCATTTCGGTGAACAGGCCGGTGACCAGCAAGATGCCAACCAAAATCAGAAGGCCGCCCATCGTTTTCTCAATTAGACCCATGTGTTTCTTGAAACGGCCCATGTGTTTCATAAAGCGGCCCATGAACATGGCGGCGAGGATAAACGGGATGCCGAGGCCGATGGCATAGAATGCCATGAGGATAACGCCGCGCTGGATAGAGCCTTCCTGCGCTGCCAGTGACAGGATGGTGCCAAGGATCGGGCCGATGCAGGGCGTCCAGCCGAAGGCGAAGGCGAGGCCGAGGATATAGGCGCCCAGCAGGCTGCCGCCTTGGTCACCTGCGTCGAAGCGGGCCTCGCGATATAATAGCGGGATGCGGAGTAAACCAAGGAAATGGAGACCGAAGAAGATAATCACAACACCGGCCGCGATGGCCATTTCGCGTTGATATTGCAGGAATACTTGGCCAAACGCGGATGCGGCAAAGCCAAGGAACATAAAGACGGTGGATAGGCCAAAAACAAAGAATATGGCTTTGATGATGACGGTGCGGTCGCGGCCTTCTGACATTTTATCAATAGATGTTCCGCCTATGAAGGCCAGATAGGGCGGCACGATTGGTAACACACAAGGCGACAAGAACGACAAAATGCCGCCAAGCATCGCCACGATTACGGATAGGCCTAGGGAGGCGTCTATGATGTCAATTTCCATGCACCCTATGTAGGGGGTTTGGCGGGAAACGTCATGCCTCAATTTGTCACAATAGCGTGGACATATGTTACTGGCGCGATTATCGGTTCTACATGGAATGGCATGATGAATTGGACGCGCTCGGGATTTTATGTCCGTTGCCGGTGTTGAAAGCCCGCAAACGCTTGAAGGCGTTGCAATCGGGTCAAGTGTTGCGCGTGTTGGCTGATGATCCGGCAGCGGTGATCGACATGCCGCATTTTTGCGCAGAACAAGGGCATGAGCTGATATCCGCTAGCGATAACATCTACATGATCCGTAAAGGTTAATTGTTTGAAATTGCAGCCTATACTTGTATAGTCGCGTTTTGTTGGCGGAGGGAATGTGATGGATTGGGACAAGCTACGCGTATTTCACGCCGTCGCAGAAGCGGGCAGTTTGACGCATGCGGGCGAGACATTGCATCTAAGCCAATCCGCCGTTAGCCGCCAGATTAGCGCGCTCGAGGAAAGCCTGAATGTCAGCTTGTTTCATAGGCATGCACGCGGGTTAATCCTGACCGAGCAAGGTGAATTACTGCTCGATGCCAGTCGCGCGATGAGCAAACGTTTGGAGGCCGCGACCGCCCGTATTCGTGATAGCAAGGACGAGGTTTTCGGGGAATTGCGGGTGACTACTACAACCGGATTCGGGACGTTA
>CAZYMT010000100.1:1404-11370 GCA_964649035.1 uncultured Rhodobacterales bacterium | reverse complement strand
AAATTCGCCTATTTGGAAAAAATCAAACTATGCTCAATAACTTGACGATACCGTTTGTATCCCTTCTTGAACCCCTGATTGATACGGTTGTTATTTGCACAATGACCGCGTTGGTTATCACAATTTCGGGACAGTTGATTATGGATCCGGAAACCGGGAAATTCCTGCTTGATGGCAATAATATTGCTACAATTGACGGAAATACCGGTGTTGCACTGACGTCGGCGGCGTTCGGGTCGGCCATCAGCTGGTTCCCGTATGTACTGGCGGTTGCGGTTGTGATGTTCGCTTTCTCCACTATGATCTCATGGTCATATTATGGTTTGAAAGCTTGGACATACCTGTTCGGCGAAGGGAAAAAATCGGAGCTGACATTCAAAATCATCTTCTGTGTTTTCATCGTCATTGGTGCTGCGGCCAGCCTTGGTCCGGTTATTGACTTCTCTGACGCGGCAATTTTCGCGATGGCAGTTGTGAACATCACCGCACTGTACTTCTTGATGAAACTTGTCCGTAAAGAGCTGGATTCATATAGCGCACGGCTTAAATCAGGCGAAATCAAGAAATATCCGCACTAAGAAAATATTCCGGGGCGGTCAAACTGCCCCGGAAATCCACAGACGTCGAACCCGTTAGGTTCATCGCTAAATCTATTTAGCTTCGATGTCGTATGATTTCTTAAATTCCATACGTGTGATTAGTGGTGCATAATTATGCTGATGCTGCAGTTGCCACCATGCCATAATGCCCTTGGAAGCATCCCAATCCCAGCCGCCGCCGTCAGCGCCATATTCAATAATATCAAGATCGTCGATGCCGAAAACATCATATAGAATATAGGTAACGTCAAGTTTATAGCGTTTGGTACATTGATTATAATGGTATCCGGTTGCCACCATTATCACGTGCTGGATCGAATTCACCGCGATGGATAAACCATTAGTACCGTCGCCAGTGTTGAACATCCAAAGTGGGGTAAGCTTGAGAGTATGGTCGAACGCCGGCACCAATCCCATTCTGGTCACTGGATCTATTTGGTTGATATCCCAATCTGCTTGTTTTAACGCGTCGTGAATCCGGCGTCTCCCTTTTTGCCGCATTGCATTTTCCATAAAATCTTCAATATGCCCATGCTTGCTCGCTATCATGTCCAAAGCTTGGTCTTGGTGATATCTTACCTTCGAACTTTTATCTTTAAACATCTTGTCAAAAATACGTTTCGCGACTCCATCGAAGTCGTAGGTAGCGAAAATATCGACTAATTCGTCAACCCTATCCAAAAGCACTTCTTCTTTTGTATCGTCAGAAAACCACCCTGCTTCGCTGACATCAACATTTGCTTCTGTCGGCTTCCGATCCACGCCAAATTTTATATCATCGCCAAATAAGAAAATGTTGGTTCCATTAACGAGCCCGGTCTCCGCCGATTCAAGGATTTCGATATTTGCATCCTGATCTGGGGCCTCAACTAGTTTGTTCAATAGGGGATCACGCCACGGGGTATATGGGTCACCTTCAACGATAACCGGATCAACCGTCGTACCAATAATAATGGGTTTGATAAGCTGGTTTATTTCGCAAGATGTACATGGTCCAACGACCATATCTGCGGGCTGGCTTTTCAACTTGGACATGGCGCATCTTTCTCGACTATTAGGTCATTTGTTTGGGTCCATAACCGGCTAGCATGATCGACATCAGAACCGGTGCTGGGCTTGGAAAGTGATCCGTGAATTTGCGTGAAATCCAGATCATTTTTGTCACAAAATATTTTGCTGCGGACATAATCGTAAACGGCCGTCTCAACTACATATCCTGCGCCATGCGCATCGTCGCAAACCTTGTCAAATTCCTCAAAACCAACATCAGAAAGCTGCTGTGGGTGTTCATCAATCGCAATATCAAACAAACGGTTTTTGAATTGCTGCCATTTTTGTTTTCGAAAAAGCTCAAAGTCTTTGGCACCGAGAACAAATCTTACTTGCGGGTGCGGCGGGCGTTTCAAAAGGCGATATTTCAGGAACCGCTGATCACAAATGGTATAAAAGTTGGTGATCAGGTTGGATCTAATACCAAATAGCAGGGCTGCGTTTTCAATTACGTAATCTGCATTGGCAAGATAATGGGTGAAAATAGCAGTTTCCCAAAACCGAAAATAATACCATTTTTCGGTTTCGTCCTGCACACGCGTAAACTTGCGAAAATGCTTCCACATATCATCGAGCGACCCTTCGGAGCGCATAAGAATACCCGGCGATTTATCCCAAAGATCACCCGGCATCCCTGCGTGCATAAATAGCGACCGCGTAAAGTCGTTATCCTCTTCAAGCTCTATCACATAGGGCGCAACATCCCCCAATTCTTCATATGCCTTACCTTTGAACAAGCATCTATATTGCAGCTCGGAAGTCGCCAATATCAAAGGAAGGTTTTTCACCTTCGCTGCATCAAGAATTGCATAGAGTTTTTGTGGCGCACCTTCGGGTTTTCCAAATAGCAGTGGATAAAGCGCGTCCGGAACTGTTTTCTTTTTGGCAGCACCAAGCTGCATGTCCAGTGGTTCAACATCGGCGATTTCTTCGATGTGAACATAGTCTTTTGTGACCTCCGAGGAGATCGCCCCCATTTCCACCAGATGCCCCGCATGAACCATTTCGGCCAATCCCGGTACTTCTTTTGCAGCAGGGTGTTTTTGCATCCATTCCGCAGCTGGCAAAACTTCCTCGGACCAAACCAATTGCAGGTTTCTATCCGTGAAATAGGATTGCAACTTGTCATCATACCCATCACGGCTATCAGCCCAGACAGCTATATTTACTGAATATTCAGTGCCTTCCTGCCAGATATGGCAAATGCCGATCCAAGCAGAATCTGACATTAGGGCGCAACTTTCGCCGTTGGCGAACCTGTCGTAATCGTGCCACCACACGATGTTTTACACCCCACATAAGCAATCGGCATATTGTCATCGCTAGACTGGCTCGATCCCTCGATTATCGTCGCACCGCACCCGCAGGCATCCCCGAGTCGCGCTACCTGTTTATTGTCAACTTTTGCTATACCGCCTGCAACAATTTTATTTGTCCCGTGGTTTGGGCAAGCATGCGTGTCCCCCACTCTTGCGACTGGTTTCATCAGCTGTTTTCCTCAGCGGCAGCGGCGGCACATTCTTCACATAACGGTAAGGCTTCGTTTGCAGCCAATTCCAGTGTTGGAACCTGTGACGAACCTGATCCACCCATGCTAACCGCACCTTTCAGGTTAATTGTCGCGGCCTCCAAGGTGATGCCACTATCGTCAATCGTAATCTTACCGCCCGGTCCTTTAATCTCGAATTTCTCACCGGCCATCAATGTGTGTTTCAACGTGTTGGTCGTGATCGAGGCGCCAACATCCATTTTGTATTTACCGTTCACCTGTCCGGTAAAATCTTTGCCCGTTTCATAAAGGTGGTCGGCAAATATTGACTGTTTATGGATGTTTCCGACGGTATGGATATGGTCCTTACCGTATTTTTCCTGCTGATTTTGACCAACATCATAAAACACATCATTCGTAACGTTGTGACGCGCATCGTGGCCAATAGTTTCCGTATGATCATTAACCACATTGATGGTTTTATCATGCCCGATAGTTTCAGACTGATCATTGTCAACATTCTTGGAACGGTCATGGCCGATCTGATGGGTCTCGTCGTTTTCAATAACCGTATTATGGTCTTTCTGCGCATGCATATAGACCTCTTCACGATCCGCTTCATCTTCAAAACGCAGCTCGTTCGATCCTTCGCCTTTATGGGTTTTGGACTTGATCGTCATACGGGTTTTATTGGCGGGCAGGCCGTAAGGCGGGCGGTTTGTCGCGTGGTAGGTGCGCCCTGTAATGATCGGCTGGTCAGGGTCACCTTCCAGATAATCGACAATCACCTCGTGTCCGATACGTGGAATAGCCATATGGCCATAGCTTCCGCCCGCCCAATTTTGGCTGACACGAATCCAGCAAGACGAATTTTCGTCGGGCTTGCTGTGGCGATCCCATGGAAACCAAACTTTGACACGCCCATGCTCGTCGCAATAAATTTCTTCGCCGGCAGGGCCGGTTACAATTGCGATTTGTGGACCATCTACTAACGGTTTACGCGCAAGCGATGGCCGAAACGGTAGCCGTCCAGGCATAGTGGTAAAGCTGGAATGATAAGTGGTTGGGGCTGAACCTGCCTCCTCACCAAGGGCGACCGGCTGTTGGCCGGTATGATTTACACCCAGAATAAAGTGCTGGATATTTGCCTTTGCGTCTGTGTGATCCTTGATCTCAAAATGATACCCAGCGCTAAGATGGACGTTATTGGTTGAACCATGTCCGGTTGTTGCGTCCACGCGAACGCTCTCTATCCGGTGTTTGGTAAAGGGATTTCCCACACCACTTGGATCTTTATAACGCCCTGGAAAATCATAAAGCGCATATTCACCAACAGAGCCATTATTTTCTTGCTGACCGTGCTGCTGTTTGTAATTCGCCGTTGGATTTTTGAACGAATAGTCATTCATTTCATATGAGGATGAGCGCAAACGTTCGCGCTGACCAAACACACTGATCCAGCTTCCTTGATTGTCGCCGCCGGTGTTGGCGTTATATTTGATGCTCTTGGCATGTTCCAACACAGGTGTTGCAAGCGGCGCATCAGTCAGGATTAGCGTGTGGGCTTCCTTACTATGTTCAAAGTAGTAGAAAATGCCTTCTTCGGCCAACAACCGGTGAACGAACCCCAACCCGGATTCACGAAATTGCGTGGCGTATTCGCGCGGCTGACTTTTGACCGGCTTAGCCAAATCCCAAGTAACGTTGTTAATATGATGCGCCTCTAACACCTCGGTAACAATTTCCGGTACGGTTTTATTCTGCCAGATACGGCTATCCGAAGTATGCGCCAACCGATGTAACGCAGGGCGCAAAGTCACGGAATAGAACGTGCGTTTAAGGCCGCTATCGCCACGCTCTACTTCGGTAATGATACCGTTTAGATAACGTTCGGCGTCGTAACGATCATAAATTCCCAGACACGCTTGGGTGTCCATTAACGCACTCAAATCGATATCCGGATCATCGGATGCAAGGTCGATGTTTATTTCAAACGGCGCGTTCACCGCTTCGTAGGCCGAAAATCCGATAACTTCGAAATCGCCGGTCGAAGCCTTAAACCCAAATGCCAAATTCTGATCTTGGTCTAGAAAACGCTTAACAAGATTTGCCAGATCAAAGTTTGCTACCATGTCAACCGCACTTGTCACCATGCCGACCGAGCGCGCACCATCACCTATAATTCCACGATCTATTTTCATAGCTTTTCCTTAATAAACATAATCTATTTCGAATTTTGTGTCTGGGATCATTGTATTCATCCAAACTATGACTTCCTTGAAATACCGATTACGAAGCTGGTTACCGATATTCATAAGGCCATTAATGTCTTTCACAAACGCACTAGGCAGTTGCTGCTGGTCGCGGCCGTATTCATACCCGTATTCATCATCAACATCGAACGTATGACCAAATTCATGCAGCACAGAAGCCTGCATTGCCGCCTTGGGCTGCGATTCATTTAGCCGTCTCGGGATGGTTGCAACGCCGTGAACCAGTTGTATTTTTTTATCTGGAAAATGTACGTGTTCAGACTCCTTAGCCCTTGCGTATGCTGGCACTTTCAACACATCAACTTGCCAATGCCCGCCCGTCAATACCCAACGAATATCGAAATTCACCGAAAAGACCGAGTCAATATTCCGGCACGCAAAATTAGACTGGCCTGTAACAAAAATTTTGACATTTCCGGACATATGTCGCCAAATCATAGTGTCACATTTGTTATGAAACGTCTGTTTTTCGGCAAGAGTCCACGGCGACGGCATATCGAATATCGAGGGGTCTGTTCCGAAATACAGCTTTCTAGCCAAATTTCCTAAATCATCCAGCCCTTTAACCCGCCAATTATACCGCCAGTCTTCTTGCAAAAATATAATTTTTGTCGCTTCATCGACCGTTATGCGACAGGCACCAAATTCGGCTGTTTTTTTCAATGCAGTAACCATCACACACCCCTTGGCTTGCCAAGCCGTTTATATAGGTCAGTCACGCGTTTCAGCACATCCTTTATACCCCAGGTTTTCGTCGGGTTTTCATCGAATTTCGTCACAACCTCGTCTGCATCAAGCGACCCCAGTCGCTTGGCCTCGGCTTCGCTTGCCTCGCCATCCTTCAGATGCGCGAAAACACCGACACCTGCTTCGACAGGGTCAGCGCGACGTTCCATACGATCTGGCACAAGATCAATTTTCAAAGCAACAAAACCTCGACTTAAAAGAGGGTTTAGGGCCGGATAAGGGAGTATTATCCGGCCCCGATGATAACTTGTTACTAAATTACTTATTCTCTTCAGACGCGCCGCTTATACGTTTGGCGTGTTGTGGCTATCACTATGCGATGTGCCTGCAGCTTCATGATCCGACGAAATCTTGTTGAATGTCAGCTGCACAGTAACAGTTTCGGCGATCGCCTGTTTAGACGCATCAAGAACGTGCGGTAGTTCAGCGCGGTAATCAACCACACGGGCATTTTCCAATGTTGTTGTATAGAAATGCTCTTTAACGCCGTCATTAATCCGGTACCATTTCATTTGGACTTCGGTCAAAACTTCGCCAGTTGCCAACGAGTTTTGGATCAATGGCATAGCTTTGTTTAGTGCGCATGTGAACGAAAATGGTTCGTGGATACGAGCGCCCGTTGGGTTTCCTGAAATAGGATCGCGGGGAACTGTTGTGCCTTGCGTAGATGCTAGCACAATAATTGTGTCTTCAAAGCCAATCTGAGTTTCATTCAGAACCGAGTCATATCCGGCAGCGCCCGATGTGATATCGCCCTGAACTTCGCCATTTATGGTCAAATGTGCAATAATTGACATCTTGTAGTCTCCTCAAAAAAAACTGTTTCACGGTCCATCCTTGGCCGTCTCAATGACTATGCGTGGAAGCGTCGGGCAAGATATAGCAGCATTAATTTTTAATGAAAAATTCGACAAAATACGATTAACTCACTGTTAATAGTAATGAAAACATTGAATTAGAAACCTTCAAATCAGGCGAAGTTTCGCCCGATTACGAATGTGCCTAGCGGAATTTCGCCAAATAGTTCGGGTATTTTTGATCAAACTAGTTTTAGTCAAATTGTGATTCGTACCTAACTGGGATCCTCGACCGTAATCACAAAAGACTCAAACCAAGCGGCCAAATCTTTGATGTCTTCGTCGCTTAGATCCCGCACCATTATTGTCATTCGACGGTCCTCGCGCGTTCCATCACGAAAATCCTTTAACGTTTTTTCCAGGTAAAATGCCGATTGCCCTGCCAAGTTCGGCACTTCGGGGTCGCGCGCGACCCCCTGTCTTCCGTGACAAACGGAGCATTTGCGCGCCAGCTGCGACCCACGTTCCGCATCAACAGCATAAACGGGAACGCCGACCATCGAAAATACGATAACACACGGCAATATTTGAATTAATCGGTTCATTTCAGTTCCATATAGCTTCAGGTCGGCCGGACCATTGTCCAGCCGACCGGATTGTCAATTATTCAGCGTAAGTGATCCGGTAAATCGCGTTCGCGAAATCATCGGAAACCAGAATAGACCCGTCTTTCAACTGGATCACATCAACAGGACGGCCATCATATTCACCGTTCTCGTCAATCCAGCCTTCTGCGAATGGTTCCATCGTTGCAACACCTTCATCATCAATGAACGTAACCATAACCCGCGCACCAACCGGTGTTGTCCGGTTCCACGAACCGTGCTGCGCTGAAAATATTGCGTTCTTGTATTTGGCGGGGAACATATTGCCGTTATAGAACGTCATACCCAGATCAGCCGCGTGTGCCACGGTTTCAACAGCTGGCATAATTGAACCTGTTGGTGCTTCGTCACCTTCATATTCAGTCGTCCGCGTCGATCCACCACCATACCAAGGGAAACCGAAATGTTGGCCCATTTCCGTTTGACGATTCAGTTCACCCGGTGGGATTTCATCACCCATACCGTCAACCTGATTATCCGTGAACCACAACTCACCCGTAACTGGGTGGAAATCATGACCAACAGAATTGCGAATACCGGTTGTGTAAACTTCGCGATTGCTACCATCACGATCCATCCTGATAATGCCGCCAATACCAAATTCAGCATACATTTCAACCTTATCTTCCGGCGTCACATTAAACGGTTGCCCAAGCGAGACGTACAGTTTGTCATCTGGCCCAACATCAATGATCCGCGCAGTGTGGTTATAACTTTCATCATCAACAGGGATCAATTCACCTTGTGGAACGATCGGAACCGCGACGACATCAGGGCTTTCATGGAAAAACTCAGCCGCAGGATACATCATCACGCGATTACGTTCCGCAATAAACAAGAAACCATCTGCCGAGAAAGCCACGCCGTTCGGTACATCAAATTCCAATGAGGGCGCGAAATCTTTGACTTCGTCCGCAACATCATCACGATCACGATCCATTACTGCCCAGACTTTGGTCTTTTTGGTGCCAACAAACAGCACAGTACCTTGCGGTGCCATCGCCATATGACGGGCATCCGGAACAAGTGCATAAAGTTCGATACTAAACCCGGACGGCAACGTGATATTTTCGAGCGTTGCGCGAATCGCATCCGCTTCGGCAGTGTCCTGTTCGACATAGGTAAAATCGGTAACCCCGGTCGTTTTGAACTCCCCCAATTTGGTCAAATTATCTTGTGCAACTGATGAAAACGGTGTCAATCCGATACAAAGCGCACCCATCGCGCTGTAGGTTAAAAACTTATACGAATTCATAATTTACCCCCAGTAGTTGAATTGTTTATACCGAACTCTAGTTATATTAACGATATTCCGTCAACTACATTCTTTTTTATAATTCGTAAGCTATTGTTTAGGATAAGTTTTTATCAAATAGTCGAAATTTAGGATAAACCCAATTAAATATTGCAGGAATTCGAACCCAACGTTAAAATTGTCGAAACAACCAAATTATAAGGCCAAATTCGTGAAATGAGGATATGTTGAAATTAGGAAGAGTTGCCCAGCGCAGTTACGATTTTTACAAATTACTCGAAGAAAGCCAGTATTGGCCCGAGGAAAAAATGCAGGCATTCCAACAGGAACGGCTTGGGATTTTGCTTCGACATGCACGTGACACAGTCCCATTTTATCGTGATCGACTGAATGTAATTTTTGGTAAAAATGGGTCAATAGATTGGGATAAGTGGCATGAATTGCCGATCCTGAAACGCGGCGATTTGCATAACAGCTTCGATGCGATGCAATCCACAAACATGCCAGACAATTACGGGCAAATAGCGCAGTTTTCCAGTTCTGGTTCTAGCGGAACACCCATCACAATTTCGGTCAATGGGCGCGCTTCGCTTGTATCCAATGCCACCAAATACCGCGGTTATTCATGGCATGGAATTGACTGGTCAAAAAATATGTGTGGCTGGATGGGTGATCAGGCTGGCCCCGATATACTAAAGGGTAAATCATTCGGGCATTGGGGGCCGATGTGGCACCACAGCACCGCATCCGGCGAGCACCTTGAGATTTCGAGATTGGTTAGCGATGATCAGGCGCTGGATTTTATCAAACGTAAGAATATTACCTATTTAACGGGTCGCCCCAAAACAATGCAGCAGCTTGCACTAAAAGCGATAAGTCGTGGTGATAATATAAAGTTTGCAGGATTGCTTCCCTTTAGCACCAGCATCGAAGATGACGTACGCGAAGATTGTAGACAGGCCTTCGGTGCTGAATTGATTGAACGCTATAGCTCCAAGGAAGCCTATGCGATGGCGCAACAATGTCCAGATCACCGACATATGCACATTAATGCGGAAATTCTTAAACTGGAAATTCTCGACGAAAACGAT
>CAZYMT010000100.1:0-1304 GCA_964649035.1 uncultured Rhodobacterales bacterium | reverse complement strand
AGTCTGATTCAACCGCTTATCCGGTATGAAATTGGCGATCTTGCGATTTTCGGACCGGCTTGCTCATGTGGCCGCACACTTCCTGTCCTTGAAAAGGTTGCGGGCCGGATCAGCCATTTGTTTAGGTTTCCCGAAGGCGTCGTCATCGCGCCGTCAGTTGCGTGGGGGCTGCATCGTCAATTACTGAACTCCAATTCATGGCAATTCGCGCAAATCGGTCCATTACATGTCGAGGTCAGGTATGTTCCCATCGACGAAACCACGCAGCCCCAAGAAGCTGCACTAGCCGAAGTTGTTCGCGAAAATATGCACAAGGATTTGACCGTTACCTTTAAGCGTATGGACTTTATTCCCACAAATAGCGGCGACAAACATATGACCTTTATCTGTGAATTGACCAAAGCAGAACTGGAATTTGTAACCGCCTAAACCGTTAACAGCGCCCGAACATCTTCTTCAACCATGCTCTCACGGTCGCCTGACAACACAATTTCTCCGCGATCCATGACGACATAATCATCGGCCAAATCGCGGGCAAATTCAAAGAACTGTTCGACAAGAATGATCGCCATATCCCCCTTGCCACGCAGGTATTTGATCGCCTCGCCGATGTCTTTGATGATCGATGGCTGGATACCCTCGGTAGGTTCATCAAGCACCAGAAGTTTCGGACGCATAACCAAGGCGCGGCCAATCGCAAGTTGCTGTTGTTGACCACCAGACAAATCCCCACCGCGACGACTAAGCATTTCTTTTAGGACCGGAAACAGGTCAAACACATCGTCGGGAATATGGCGTTCACCGCGCGCCAGACAAGCATATCCGGTTTCCAGATTTTCTTGTACCGTTAGCAATGGAAACACCTCGCGCCCTTGGGGAACCGACGCAATGCCAACCTGCGCCCGCCCACTGGCTGTGCGCGTGGAAATATCCTTGCCGTCCCATGTGATAGTCCCGCCAGAAATCGCGTTCCGCCCAACAATCGCCCGCATAAGCGAGGTTTTCCCAACCCCGTTCCGCCCCATCACCGTCATAACTTTACCCGCCTCAGCCTTCAGCGAGACCGAGCGCAACGCTTGCGAGGCACCATAATGCAGATCAATATTTTCAACGTTCAACATATCCTAGCGCCCCAAATATACTTCGATAACTTCGGGGTTCGACGATACGTGATCCAGCGTCCCCTCAGCCAAAACTCGGCCCTGATGCAAAACCGTAACCTTGCAATCAAGTGCCCGCACAAACCCCATATCGTGCTCAACCACCACAACCGAACGTTCACCCGCGATATCGCGCAGCAATTC
>CAZYMT010000099.1:0-11710 GCA_964649035.1 uncultured Rhodobacterales bacterium | reverse complement strand
AGTGCCGAATAGGGACGCGATTGGTGATTTGGAATACCAATATGATGGAACGTAATGCACCGCATCAAGCACACCGCGGTGAACCGCGCTTTGCATTTGGCCGGTTTGCACAACCGAACCCACACCAAGCAGGTCGATTTTCAGACTGTCGCCAGCCATGGCATGTACACGATCAACATAGGATTGGGCATTCTCAAGGAAAATACCACCGCCCCAAGCGGCCTGCATTTTCAATGTAACTGTCTGCGCATTCGCGATAGACGGAGCCGCCAAGGTTCCCGCGGTTGCAGTGGCTGCAAGCGCGCTACCTTTTAGAAACCGACGACGGTTTAGTTTATCAGTCATTATGTCTCCTCCCAGAAAGCATTGTATTATCGTTAACTATTGTGAGAAGAACAGTAACCTCATGAATTGGATTCGAGCAAGGTAAATGTCACTTTTATTACATGATCAAAAAACAATGTTAGCAACTCAATAAAAATAAGGGAAAAACTATGCTTGCCATAAAAATGACCACCATCGACGGAACCCCGATTTCCAGTTTTTCTTTTGGAACGATGCAATTTGGCGAAAATGCTGACTTGGCCGAAAGCCGCAAGATGTATGATGTGTGCCGTGCTGCGGGAATTAACTTTTTTGATACTGCATACGCTTATACGGGTGGGAAATCGGAAGAAATACTGGGTCAACTCGCTGAACCCGAGCGCGATCAGATTATTGTTGCAACCAAATGTGCAATGATTGGTGATTCGAGTGCCGGTAACATTCGTGCGCAATGTGATGAAAGCCTAAAGCGGCTTGATATGGATGTTGTCGACATCATGTATCTGCACAAATTCGACGATGACACTCCACTAGAAGAATCGTTCGAAACGCTGGCCGAACTGAAAAAATCCGGGAAAATTCGCTATATTGGGATTTCAAACTTTTCCGCATGGCAAACTATGAAGGCCCAGCATGTGGCGGAAAGTTTTGGCACTAGCATCGCGATTTTACAGCCCATGTATAATCTGGTGAAACGCCAAGCCGAGGTCGAAATTTTGCCAATGGCCATCAACGAAGGTTTTAGTGTTGCACCGTATTCGCCACTTGGAGGCGGGTTGTTGACGGGCAAATATGCAGACGGCGCTGGCACCGGCCGGATCGCCGATAATGATATGTATAACGCCCGCTACAAAGTTGACTGGATGCACGAAACCGCTAGCCAACTGTCCAAATTGGCCGCCGAGATCGGGGTGCATCCCGCGACTTTGGCTGTCGCGTGGGTTGCCGCAAACGAGGGCATCACTCAGCCCATCATCAGTGCACGTTCACTGGAACAGCTTCAGCCGTCGCTCGATGCAATCAACTATCCGATGACTGATGCGCTATATGCCAAAATTACAGCGCTCTCGAAAACGCCGGCGCTGGCGACGGATAGGTTGGAGGAAGCCTAAATCTAAAAACTTCCTTTTCAACAAATCCTCCGCTAGGCTCTGCAACCATTACGATTGCTAGCCAGTTTATTTAAACCAGCGGAGGATAGTATGAAATTCACAGTAAATGGAGAAGAGCGCGAATTTGAGGGTGATAAAACCACCCCGATTCTATGGGTTCTTCGGGATGAACTTAATCTAACCGGGTCAAAATTTGGGTGTGGCGTGGGGCTTTGCGGTGCGTGCACCGTGCATGTTGACGGCGTTGCCGTTCGTGGCTGCCAGACAGCTATATCGACCCTTGAAGGCAAATCTGTCACCTCGATCGAAGGGTTGAGCGAGGACGGAAACCATCCTGTTCAGGTCGCTTGGCGTGATCTTAATGTGCCGCAATGTGGTTTCTGCCAGTCCGGACAAATCATGCAGGCAGCATCACTGCTGGCCAACAACCCGAACCCGACCGATGAAGAAATTCTTGCCGAGATGAGCGGAAATATCTGTCGCTGTGGTTGTTATCAACGCATCACCGAAGCGGTCCGCCGCGCAGCGACGGGGGCTTAATCATGTTACATCAGATGGAAGAAATGGCCCGCCGTTCAGGTGCCGCACCGATGTTTAATACTGTGATCAAAAAGGTTTCCAAGGCCGAAATGGGTCGTCGTTCAGTTCTGCAAGGGCTTGGCGGATTTGTTATGGCCGCGACATTATTACCGCGCGGTGCATCGGCGCTGACACCTTATCCAACCGCTGGCGATGGTATGCCAAACGGCGCCGTTAATGATCCACATGTGTTTGTGTCGATTGCGGCGGATGGTCAGGTGACGATTATCGCGCACCGCTCCGAAATGGGGACCGGTTCGCGGACAACATTGCCAATGATTGTAGCGGATGAGCTTGAGGCCGATTGGGATCGTGTAACTGTTGTGCAAGCCGATGGGGACGAACCTAAATATGGCAATCAGGACACGGACGGTTCGCGTTCGCTTCGTCATTTCATTCAACCCATGCGCGAAGTTGGGGCATCCATGCGCCACATGCTGCGGATGGCCGCGGCGGCCCGTTGGGACACTGATATCAGCAATACTACGGCTGTTGGACATGAGGTCATTCACAACACTCTTGGTGTAAGGTTTGGCTATGGTGATTTGGCCGAGGATGCGATGGCGCTCGATACACCAGCACGTGAAAATGTGACCTTCAAAACCGAAGACGAATTCCGGTATATCGGCAAAGGTAGCACGCAAATTGTTGATTTGCATGACATCACAACCGGTTCAGCAACATATGGTGCCGATGTTACGCTTGAAGGTATGAAATACGCTGTGATAGAACGGTCGCCGGCTGTTGGTGCAACTGTGGTTTCTGTTGATGCCACTGCGGCGCTTGCACTTTCGGGGGTTGAACAGATTATTCAAATTCCGGTCACGGGGCTTGGCTCAAAATTCAAACCAAAGGGTGGCGTTGCGGTTATTGCGACTAGCACTTGGGCGGCAATCAAGGGCCGTGATGCCTTGGTGATTGAATGGGATCGTGGGGAACATGGTTCGTTCAATACGCCGGATTATGAGGCTGAATTGCGTGCCTCAGCCAATGCGAAGGGTTTACCTGTGCGTCAGCAGGGCGATACCGAGGGGGCGCTGGAAGGTGCTGCGCGGATAATGTCGTATGAATATTATCAACCGCATATGGCGCATTCACCGATGGAACCGCCTGTAGCAACCGCGCAGATCATTGATGGTAAATGCGAGATTTGGGCACCCGTCCAAAGCCCGTATGTAGCGCGTGTTGATGCTGCGGAATATATCGGAATGGACCCGGAAGATGTGACATTGCATGTGACGCTTCTTGGGGGCGCTTTCGGGCGTAAGTCCAAGGCGGATTTTGCATCCGAGGCCGCGTTCCTTGCCAAGGAAACCGGCGAGCCGATCCGTGTGCAATGGACCCGCGAGGATGACATTCGCCACAGTTACTACCACACCTCATCGGTCGAAAAGATCGATGTTGGATTGGACGCAGATGACAAGGTTGTCGCATGGCGGCATCGTTCAGCAGCGCCGTCATTCTTGTCTACATTTGCCCCTGACAGTGGCTACCAGCATGAAATTGAGATAGGTATGGGGCTGGAAAACCTGCCCTATGATCTACCCAATATCAGTGCTGAACAATGTAAGGCGATGGCCCATACGCGCGTCGGTTGGTATCGTTCGGTTTCTAACATTCCACGGGCCTTTGCCGTTCAGTCAGCAACTGCAGAATTAGCGGCGGAGCTTGGCAAAGATCAAAAGGACTTTTTGTTGGAAATGATCGGAGAGCCGCGCATCATGGATGCCGAGATATCTGGAATGACTGCCGGCAAGTTCTGGAACCAATATGAACCATATGACGAGTTCCCGTTTGACACTGGCCGTTTGATCAATGTCATCAACATGGCAGCTGATGGTGCTGGTTGGGGGCAAGAATTGGGCGAGGGCGAGGCATTTGGTATCGCCGCACATCGCTCGTTCGTGTCCTACATTGCGACTGTTGTTAAGGTCAAAATGGTGGACGGCGTACCAACTGTTCCCGAGGTTCATGTCGGCGTTGATGCAGGGTTCATTGCCAATCCCGAACGCGTTCGTTCGCAAATGCAAGGGGCGGCGGTGTTTGGTATGACGGCGGCGTTGCATTCCGGTATTAGCTTCACGGATGGCGAGGTCGATCAGAACAATTTCTACGACTATGAAATGGTTCGCGCCAGTAACTTCCCGATGGCGGTGCATTCGCATATCGTCGATCATCCGTTCTCGGTTCACGCGACGGGAATTGGTGAACCAGGGGTGCCACCGTTCATTCCGGCGCTGACGAATGCGATCTTTAACGCCACGGGAAAACGTATTCGTAACCTGCCAATTGGCGATCAACTGGCCTGATATACGGATAAATCAAAGCGGGGCGGCCTTTGGGTTGCCCCTTTTAATGTATGCCACCTTGCACATCATCCAAAAATTCGCATGATGCGCCAGCATGACAACAGATCAAATCATGCTATTCACGCTTTTCGGTGCCGTCTTTGTAATGCTTCTTTGGGGCAGGTGGCGGTATGACTTAATTGCCTTCTCGGCCCTGCTTATCGCGCTGGTCCTTGGATTGGTTTCAACCAAGGACGCATTTTCGGGCTTTGGCCATCCCGCGACGATTATCGTAGCGCTGGTGCTGGTGATTTCCCGCGGATTGCTGAATTCCGGCGCAATTGATTTGATCACCCGACAGCTGATAAATGCCAGTCGCAGCGTCGGCGCGCATATCGCGATCATGAGCGTCACAGGCGCAGTCCTGTCCGCCTTTATGAATAACGTTGCGGCGATGGCATTGCTGATGCCCGTCGACATTCAAGCGGCGGCTAAGGCTGGCCGGAAAATCCGCCGCACATTGATGCCATTGTCATTCGCAACAATCCTTGGTGGAATGGTGACGCTGATTGGCACTCCGCCCAATATTATTATCGCATCGTTTCGCGAAGACGCAGTTGGCGAGCCGTTCTCCATGTTTGATTTTGCCCCTGTCGGGTTGGCAATTTCCATTGTTGGTATAACCTTCGTTGCCCTGATTGGCTGGCGGTTTATCCCTAAGGGTGACGATAAGGACGACGCGTCAAACGGGATTGAGCTGGAGGGGTATATCGCGGAACTGGTTGTTCCCGAGAAATCCAAGGCCGCCGAAAAGTTGGTGCGCGACCTATATCCCGAGGCCGATAAAGACGGTGTTGAAATTCTGGGTGTGGTCCGAAATGGCCAACGCTTACCGGGCTTTGGCGCTACAATTGAATTACGTCCCAACGATATTCTAATTGTCGAGGCCGCTGCCGAGGACATTGATCGTTTTCGTGGAACGCTTGGATTGGAGTTTTTTGGGGAAAAATTTGAGGGCGAGGCCATTTCCGGTGGTCTTTCCCTGACCGAAGTTGTGGTCCCGACAGATGCCCGCATCGTTGGGCGTTCGGCTATTTCTTTGCGCCTTCGTGCGCGCCGTGGTGTGGCGTTGCTGGGCATATCGCGACAAGGGCGACGTTTCAAAAAACGGGTGCGTCATGAAAATATTCGCGCTGGTGATATCTTGTTGCTGCTCGGCGACAAAGAGGCCTTGCCCGATGTTGTTAATTGGTTGGGTGTATTGCCACTGGCAGAACGTGGGCTGAACGTAACGCAGCATCGCCGCGCATGGTTGGCTGTCGGAATATTTGCCGTAGCAATTGCGGTATCCGCATTCGGTTTACTGTATCTGGCGACGGCATTGGCGATTGTGGTCGCGATATATGTCTATCTAGATATCGTGCCCATTCGCGGCGTTTATGACCATATTGAATGGCCGGTGATTGTCCTGCTCGGCAGTATGATCCCGCTTGGGGTGGCGCTGGAACAATCTGGCGGTACGGAACTGATTGCCTCCAGTATTGTTAACGCGACCGAGGGTTTGCCTGCTTGGGCGGTTCTGACGGTCCTGATGATCGTGGTAATGACGCTTTCGGATGTGTTGAACAACACGGCGACTGCGGTCATTGGTGGGCCGATTGCTGTTGATATTGCGGCGAAACTTGGGGTCAATCCTGACCCATTTTTGATGGCGGTTGCTGTCGCTGCATCATGTGCATTCCTGACGCCAATTGGCCATAAAAACAACACGCTGATCATGGGGCCGGGGGGGTACAGTTTTGGGGATTACTGGCGTACGGGATTACCGTTGGAGATCTTGGTCGTGGTCGTTGCCGTCCCGATGATCCTGCTTGTTTTCCCGCTCGCGCTATAAAAAAGGCGGCCCGTGAGCCGCCTTCATTTGGTCTTTCGGTACGGCCTACTAGGCGAACTCTTTGCGCAGCAATGCCGCCCCTTCGCCCAGTGCCTTGATTTTGGCCCGCGACACTTCCATCGAAAGCGGCGCTAGACCACAATTGGTGCAGGGCAGAATTTGCTCGGCGTCTAGGTACTGCATCGCCTCGCGAATGGTCGCGGCAACCTGTTCAGGTGTTTCAATAACATTGCTGGCAACATCAATCGCCCCAACCAGAACTTCCTTGTCTTTCAACATGCCCACCAGCGAAATTGGCACACGCGAATTGGCGCATTCCAGCGAAACCTGATCAATACGGCTGGCATTCAGTGCGGGGAAAAAGTCCTCATATTGCCGCCATTCATTGCCCAGCGACTTTTTCCAATCATCATTGGCCTTGATGCCATACCCATAACAAATATGAACTGCCGTTTTGCATTTCAGGCCGTCAATTGCACGGTGCAGGGCCTCAACCCCCCATGTTCCGGCTTCCTCCGTAAAAGCGTTAAAGGCAGGTTCGTCGAACTGGATGGTGTCGATGCCGAGCGCCTCCAGCTCGCGGGCTTCCTCGTTCAGCAAATCGGCAAAGGCCATCGCCATATCGGGGCGCGTGTCATAATGCGCGTTGGCGATCGTGTCGCAAATGGTCATTGGTCCGGGCAAGGTGAATTTCAACTGACCCTTGGCGATCGAGCGGCAATATTTTGCGCCCTCGCCATGCACCGAACCGCGCCGTTTCACGGCTGCTGTAACCGTGGGAACCTGTGCATCATAGCGGTCGTTGCGAATGCCCATTGTGGTCATCAAATTCCAGTCAATGCCTTCGATATCTTCCAAGAACCCGTGGACAAAATGTTTACGGAACTGCTCGCCGTCCGAAACAATGTCGATGCCGACGCTTTCCTGAAACTCGATCCAGTCTTTGGCTGATCGCTGCTGCGCCTCAACCAAAGCTGCCCCTTCATGACGCCAAGCAGCCCAGAGTTTCTCGGGCTCGGCCAGCCAATCAGGTTTCGGCAGACTGCCAGCTACGGTTGTTGTAAACATAAATTTCTCCAATTATTCGACGTTAATACCTATTTCTACACATAAGGCTTTTAGATAGTCCATTCCCGCGACGCTTTCCGCAACGAATTCCTCAGACGCTTCTTCACGGGCTGGCGTGCCAGCGTTCGCGGCCTTGGCGCTTTTGGAAACTCCGGGGACATCTTCCAGTTCTACCGAAATAACTCCATCAAAGCCGACGGATTTCAGCGCCGTCAACATCTGACGCCAATCAATTTTACCTTTACCGGGGCGCCAATGCACATTGGTCACCGCGTCATTATCCGACACATGACAATGCTTGATATGTTTGCCGAGGCGATAGATTGAATGATCGGGGAAGTCCCCAACCGGAAAGGTATGGCTGGGGTCAAAATTAATGCCTAAAGCCGGATTATCCACATGTTCCAACAGCCGTAAGGCCCCATCGGTATTTGCCATATAGCGGGCAGGGTGGGGTTCGACGGTCATGATGACACCGGCGGCCTCGCAGGCTTCGGCGCAGCCACGCATGGCAATGACGTAATCATCGTAATTCTTGTCCCAATCGAGGCCCGCAGGGATGTTTGCGCGATATTTCTGCGTCAAAGGTTTACTGACAATCCGCGGGAATTCAGCCCCATCCTTAAACCCGAACCCGTGTGAGGCAACCATATTGATGATCGGTGAACCCAACGCGGCCCCAACATCCGTCACCCGTTTCCAGTATTCAACCGAAGCATCGCGTTTTGCCTTGTCTGGGCTTGATAAATTCGGCGGCGTTGACACAAATTGCGAAATTACGACCCCTTCGCCGTCCAGAACCGCGCGCAGGTTTTTGATGGTGTCAGCGGTGTAATAGTCGCGGATCACATCAGCATTCCACGCAATCAATTCGGTTGCCTTAAATCCGTGTGCTGCCAACCGACGGATCGCTGGATCATAAGGTGGATTCCACTTAAATGGCCAAATTGATGCCCCGAATTTCATAAGATCTCTCCCGTTATATTATCGTTAACCATACGGGGAGCCGGCGCGTACCTCAAGTGGCTACTAGCCAATTCTCCGGGCGATAAGATGCATCATTCCCCAAAGCCATATTGCGTGGACGATCAAGCCGATACTTGCAGCGACACCCGATGAAATTGAGGCCGCGTTTGCCAGTCCAAAATATTCGCCAATCCAAAAAGTTGGAAATATACCTGCAAGGAATCGCCATTCTGACGTGAAAATAGCGAATAGGGGGATTAATGATCCAACATTGATCAACTTTGATAAGGCTAACCCTTCAACCTTGTTTTTTGCCAGCGCCAAAAGGATAAACGCAACAATTGTTCCCTCAAGTGCTACCATCGCCGCAACATATATTCTAGCGCCAACGGTCATTTCGGGTAGAACAATTTGCGCGGCTAACAGCGATACAACAAAGCACACAACGATTGAAACCGACGCGCGGTAAAGGATAAACCCGTTTTTCCCTATAGGTGTGGTTTCCATCGCTAATAGCGGCCCGTCGTCGCGGTCTTCCAGCATCAGAAACCCAGTGACCCAGCCGATTAGAAAGGCTGGCATGATGACGGCGATTAGGCTGGCGTAACGTGACATGTCGCTGATGCCTAATTGGGTCGCCGCAGCATTGTTTAGGTCATCACGGTATATCCCAATCAGGATCGGGGCGACAAAACTGAAAAGCACGATGATCAGCATTATCGGATCGCGGCTGATGTTCTGCGCATCGGCACGCAGCATTTTCATCAAACGAGCGGGGCGATAGATGGATAGTAACGTCATTTTACACCAAACTCTGTTTGTAGCTTTCTCTGGGCTAGTCGAAAAGTTAGAATGGCGGATATTGTTACCCAGATCAGGGTTGCCGCGATTTCCAACCACGATGCGGAAAACGTTCCCATTGCGACCAGCACTAACCAGAATTGCGCTGTTGTGGGGATAATGTTGATCCAGATGGGATAGGGCGCGATCACCACCAAAAACATTGGCATTACCACTGGTAATAAAATCGGCAGGGAACCAATCAGATACGCGGTAACCGTTTTTGCCCGCATTGCGATCAGGGCCCCAACGCTGACGAAGAATAACGATGTGGGAATAACTGTCGCCAAAAGCAAAGGGATGTTGGCGTCCGCATGTGTAAGAAGTGCCAGTATCACAACTGCGATCACCGATAACACCGTCAGTGTAATGTATTTCGACAATAGATATTCCGCCGCCGAAACCGGGGTCATTGCCAGCGCGACGCGAACGTTTTCGCTTTTTTCCAGCATCATCAGCCCGCCAAGAAAAAAGAACCCAAGCACTGACGGGTCGGTATAAATTATCACCGCGACCAACCATTCGGGGATGCTGGAACGCCCCAAATACAGTAATAGAGCATATGCGAAAATCACAAAACTATATGCGGCCATGATCCCGTAGCTTTGCTGCATTCTGAAATCATGTGGCAACAGGAATTGCAGGCGCTTAAGCATCGGTTGTGGCCTTGATGAAAACATCATCTAACGAGGCTTCTTGTGTGTGCAACGATATCACATCGTCATTTCGCAGAACCTTCAAGAAGTCCGCATTTTTGCCAATGTCATCCATCGGGTAAGAATAATCCTGACCATCGGTTTTTACCTGCAATTCCCGCCGCCCATATTGGCGTTTTAAGGCGTCCGGCGTTCCAATCACCGGGATATGGCCCTTTGTTAGAAATGCCACACGGTCACAAACTTCACCGGCTTCAGCCATATTATGCGTTGTCAAAAATATAGTTTTCCCCTCGGATTTCAGCCGTAATATCAGCTCCCGCGTCATTCTAGCGCGCGCGGGGTCCTGACCCGTCGTTGGTTCATCAAGAAACAGAACATCCGGATCATGCAATAATGAGCGGCATAGGTTCAGTCGCATTTTCATACCCTTGGAAAACGCCTCTACGCGTTTGTTAGCGTCATCCGCCAAATCTACCAATGCCAGCACGTCGTTAATATCGCGGGTAGGGCGGTCGTATAGGGCGGCAAAAAGTCGTAAGTTCTCGGCGGCGGTCAGCCGTAAATACAGCGTAGGAAGTTCAAAGCTAACGCCGATACGTTCATAGAAATCACGCCCCTGACTACCAACAGGTTGCCCGAATATATTCGCCTCGCCGCTAAAATTTCGCAATAAACCCATCAGGATTTTCTGTGTAGTGCTTTTCCCAGAACCTGATGGGCCAAGCAATCCGAACACTTCGCCCTCGGCGATTTCGAAACTTAGTCCCTTGAGGGTGGCCGAAGTTTCTTTTGGATAGGTGAAGTGCAAGTTTTTAACGCTGATCATCTTACCCATCCTGTAATGCGAGTTTGGCGCTGAACAGAAATTGCAAATGTTCAAGCGACGATTGATAATCTTTTGGCGGCAATAAATCGCGTCGGGTTGCGACGCAGACCACGGGTAGGGTCAGTTCATTAATGAGATTGCCATCAATATCGGCAATCAACCCGCGCTTTACCCAACCTGGCGTTAGATTTCGAAAAAATGCAGCTTCGCCCTTTTGGTGCTCAACAATTCGTGCCTGAGGTAATTTACGCAGCAAATATTCAAATTCGCCCGGGCGCTGCATCACATCCATCAATGGATCAGTTTCGATTCCATCGATTAGATACAAAAACAGTTTTCCAACAAATTCACGGGAGGTTCCTGTGTGATCATCGGCAATCTGTTTGATTTTCTCCTGATATGTCTCGTCGCGTTTTTCCGCGATTGCCATAAACAAGTCCTCTTTGGATTTGAAAAACAGATAAAAGGATCCCTTGGCTATGCCGACCAGTTGGCAAAGATCGTCAATTCTAACAGCGCGAATACCTTTGGCCGTGAATTGATCAAACCCGGCTTTATGAAGCTGCGCGATGATTTTTTCGCGCTCATTATCTGTAAAATGTTTGGGCATATATGGCATCCTTGTGTTTGGGGAAACCTATATTTGTAATTTCAATATGTCAATGACTCAAATGGTCAATAAGTCATAGGTGCTGTAAGCAAATCCAAATATTGTTAAATTTCAATTATTTGTAAGTGTTTTCCAGTTCTTTCAAACTTGGTGGATTACATCCTTCACGCTCGCAATTTAGCGCGGCGGCGCGGGCGGCGCGGGTTATCAGGACCTCCACCTCACCTAAACTCATGGAAGCCAACGCATCAGCGGAAAGCATATCATCATGTGCAAGAGTCGCAAGCAATGTGGCCATGAACGTATCGCCTGCACCGACCGTATCGCGCAGATTATTCACGGGTGCGGGCGGGATGCTTATGATTTGATCTTTAACAAGTGCGAACGCGCCTTTTTCTCCCAAAGTTACAACAATCACTTTGGCTGTCGTTCGCTTGGCAAAAGCTTTGGCCGCTGAAAGCAGATTATTGTTTGGCACCAACCAATCGAGATCCTCGTCGCTAAGTTTTAGCAAATCGGTTTGCATTAACACGCGATCAAGTCG
>CAZYMT010000098.1:0-11742 GCA_964649035.1 uncultured Rhodobacterales bacterium | reverse complement strand
CCAGCATTGTCCCCGCAAGACAGGCCAACGTTCCCGCAATCAACCAGGTTACCCGCACCACTAATTGCGTATTAATACCAGAGATCTGTGCCAGATCCGCATTATCCGCCATCGCCCGCATGCCCTTACCAAGGCGCGACCGGGTTAAAAACAAGTGCAGGGCCAGCACAGCAACTACCGTCAACCCGATCAGCCATACCTGAGGCTCTGTGATAACAATCGGCCGTGTCGCCTCAAAAAAGGGGACATCAATACGAAAAATCTGCTTGGAACTGCCATCATAAAAACTTCTGTTTTGCACCCCGGCAAAAAAACGGATTGCCCCCTGGATCATCAGCGTGACCCCAATCGAAGCGATCAACAATGTTACCGGCTTTGCCCCCCGTGCCCGCAACGGAGCATAAAACCCCCGGTCAATTCCCAATGCCAGTACCCCGGCAATAATCATTGCCAGCGGCAACACCAAAATCGCCATGGGGACAGGCGCAACAATTCCCATGCCTGCAGCGACAGAGGCCAGAATAAAAGTCACAAACGCCCCCATGGTCATCATGTCCCCATGGGCAAAATGGGCAAACCGCAATATGCCGAAAACCAGCGTTATACCAACAGCACCCAAAGCATAAACCGACCCCAGAACAGCTCCGGAAATCAAAACTTTATTAATGAAAAAAATCAATTCATTCATTGCCCTAGCTCCCCAAAAAGCTTTTGGCGACTTCAGGATCATCCAGCAATTCACGTCCACTACCGCTAAACCGGTTTTGCCCGTTTGCCAGCACAAACCCTTTTGAGGCAAAAGCCAGCGCCTGGCGTGCATTTTGCTCAACCATTAAAATTCCAACGCCCGCCTGATTAATTTTTACAACCTGCTCAAAAATTTCAAGCACATAACGCGGTGACAACCCCGCAGAAGGTTCGTCCAACAACAATAGGCGTGGTTGGCTCATCAATGCTCGCCCCATAGCCACCATTTGGCGTTGCCCCCCGGACAATTCGCCGGTACTTTGCCAGCGCTTTTCCTTCAAAGGGGGAAACATGTCGTAGATTGAAACCAGCGTATCATTAAAATCATCCTCGCGGACAAACGCCCCCATTTCCAGATTTTCATTCACACTCATTGAGGTGAAAACATTGTGCTCCTGAGGCACAAAACTCAATCCCATTGGCACCAGCTTGTCCGGCATTGCATTTGTGATTTCCTGCCCCTGGAAGTTCACACTGCCCCCACTGACATTAAGCAGGCCAAATATTGCTTTCAGAGCGGTGGATTTTCCCGCCCCGTTTTCACCAAGTAGCGCGTGGATTTCACCGGGCTGGATTTCAAAGCTAACATTGTCATTTGCTTGCACGCCTGGATAGGCTTTGCTGAGACCTTTTAGGGATAGTAATGCGCTCATGCGTGGGCCCTTTTACTGTCGATACTCGTCTGGGTTTTTAATAGCGCAGAAACCACGCCAATTGCAATCGCCATGGGCTCCTTGCCAAGGTTTGGGTCGCCGATGGGGCATTCGAGGCGGCTGGGATCAGCACCGGATTCGCGCAGGCGTTTTAGAAAACGTGTGCGTTTGGTGGCAGAACCGATCAGGCCGAGGCTGGCGAAGGAACGGTTCAGGACGCGGTGGCAAATTTCCAAGTCGATTGCGTGCGAATAGGTTAAAACAATGTGGCGGGCGTCATCCGGTGCATGCTTGACGGCATCTGCGGGATTTTTAGCGACGAGGATGCTGGCCTTGGTGTGGTTCGGGAACCTCTCGCGGTCGCTGTCGATCCAGGTGATTTCGAACGGCAAGCCATCCAGAACCGTGACAAGCGCGCGACCGACATGGCCAGCGCCGTATATCCAGATGGGTTGTTTTTGTTGACTGGCGGGTTCAATGAACCAGCCGTCGATTAAGGTGGGGTTGTTGGCGATTGCACCGGAGCGAATATCGCGTAAGTAGGCGCGAACCGAGAGGGGCATTTCGGTGTTTTTTGTAGCGCGGAAGAAGGTGTCGCCGGTGATTTCTGCGCTTTCGAAACGTTCCCAAAGCAGGCTGACCGTACCACCGCAACATTGGCCAAGCGCGGGGCCTAGCGGGGTTTTTGTGAAGGTTTTGGATTTGCCGTTGGCAAGCATTTGGCGCGCAGTGGCGATGGCTTGATATTCCAGCGCCCCGCCCCCGATTGTGCCGTATTGAGTGTGCTCGGTGACGAGCATTGACGTCCCCGTTTCGCGCGGGCTGGAGCCCTGATGATCTGCGATAACGATACGGATCACGGGGCCGAATTCGGCGATGATCTCGCCAAGTTCGGTTAGGTTTAGACCGCTCACCATTCCTCCCCTTTTTGTTTGTCCACGCTTCGCAACAGTCGTTCTGCGGTCGCGGGTGCGTCCATCGCTGGATAGGTTTCACCACAAGACGCCACCGCGTCGGACAAGGCCATGAAGGCGGAAATGCCTAGCATGAAAGGGGGTTCGCCGACGGCTTTGGAACGATAGATTGTGTCTTCGGCGTTTTCGCCGTCAAACAGCGCAACGTTGAAGGTTTTCGGGCGGTCCGAGCAGGCAGGGATTTTGTAGGTCGAGGGGGCGTGGGTGCGCAAACGGCCTGCATCGTCCCAGACCAGTTCTTCGGTGGTTAGCCATCCGGCACCTTGGACATATGCGCCCTCGATCTGCCCGATATCGAGCACGGGGTTCAAGGATTTGCCAACGTCATGCAGAATGTCGGCACGTAAAATTCGGTTCTCGCCGGTCAGGGTATCAATAATAACTTCGGTAACTGCTGCCCCGTAGGAGAAATACAGAAACGGACGCCCGCGCCCCGCCATGCGATCCCATTCTATCTTGGGGGTTTTGTAGAAACCTGTGGCCGAAAGCTGTATACGGGCGATGTAGGCGGCGCCAACCAGATCGGCAAAGGAGACATTTTCGGTGCCGATTTTCACATGGCCATTTTCAAACCGCACCTGATCCGGCTTCACCTGCCATTTATCGGCGGCGAAGATGGTTAGGCGGTCGCGCAGCGTCTCACACGCTGCTTTGCAGGCCATGCCGTTCAAGTCGGAACCAGACGAGGCCGCCGTCGCCGAGGTGTTCGGAACCTTGGCGGTATCGGTTGCCGTGATCTTGATTACGGATAGGGGTTGGGCAAAAACCTCGGCCGCGACTTGTGCGACTTTGGTGAACAACCCCTGCCCCATTTCGGTGCCGCCATGGTTCAGATGGATCGAGCCGTCGGCGTAGATATGCACCAGCGCGCCCGCCTGATTGAGGTGGGTTAGCGTGAATGAAATTCCGAATTTTACGGGTGTCAGCGCGATCCCGCGTTTCAGGATCGGGCTGCTGGCGTTGAATTCGGCAACAGCCTTGCGCCGTGCGACGTAATCCGAGGTTGTGGCGAGTTCCGAGACAAGTTCGGGGGAAATATTATCCTCGACCGTCATGTGATAAGGCGTGGTATCGCGCCCCTTACCGTAGAAATTGACCTTGCGGATTTCCAGTGGATCGACGTCCAGTTCATGGGCAATATGATCCATCACCCGCTCAATCCCGACAACCCCTTGCGGGCCACCAAAGCCGCGGTAAGCGGTGTTGGAAACGGTGTTGGTTTTCAGACGGTGCGAGGTGATGCGGACATGTGGCAAATAATATGCGTTGTCGGCGTGTAGCATGGCGCGATCAGCGACCGGCAGCGACAAGTCTTGCGCCCAACCACAACGTACAAAATGTTCGAAAATCACGGCAGTCAGGCGACCAGTATCGTCAAAACCCGCGTGATATTTGATCCGGAAATCATGGCGTTTTCCGGTGATAACCATGTCGTCATCGCGATCATAACGCATTTTCGCGGGACGATTCAGGCGTTCGGCAACCACGGCGCAAGCGACGGCCAGCGAATTGCCTTGGCTTTCCTTGCCGCCAAAACCACCGCCCATACGACGGGTTTCAACGCGGACGGCATTAAAGGGTTTGCCTAATGCCTCGGCGACTTTGTGCTGGATTTCGGTGGGGTGTTGGGTCGATGAATGGATAAGCATATCGCCCTCGACCGGCAGCGCGGCAGCGGCTTGGCCTTCGAGGTAGAAATGTTCTTGGCCGCCAATTTCCATGCTGCCCGTAACCTGATGCGCGGCGGTCAACAACGCGGTTTCAGGGTCGCCGTTCAGGAATTGCATTGGGTCTTCGAATTTACTATCCGCCGCTAAAGCGTCGTCGATGCTGTGAATAACCGGCAGCTCGGCGTATTCAATTTCGGCCAGTTGTGCGGCGCGGCGGGCATTATGATGGGTGTCGGCTACCACCAAGAATATTGGCTGGCCGACAAAATGCACGCTGCCAGTTGCCAGCATCGGCTCATCATGAGCCGCAGGGGAAACGTCGTTTTCGGCGGGTAGATCAGCGGCAGTTAGCACGTCGATTACCCCGTTGGCCGCGCGCACGGCGTCAAGATTGACGCTGGTCAGCATTGCATACGGTTTTGTCGACAGGCCAAAGGCCAGATGCACGGCGTTGCTTGGCAACGGGATATCATCGGTATATCGCGCGGTTCCCGAAACATGGGCGGGGCCGCTATCATGCGGGTTGGAGGTGGCGATGTTCATGCTGATCCCCTTCCGGTTACGCGGGTTTCGGATAAAGGTTGTGCGCTTTCATGGAAATATCGGCGCAACAGGTTTGGGGCCGCTTTGGTTCGGTATTCGGCGCTGGCGCGCATGTCGGATATCGGGGTGAAATCGCTGGCGAAGGCTTGGCAGGCGGTTTTGATTGTGTCGTTCGTCCATGCGTTGCCGATTAACGCGTTTTCAACGGCTATCGCGCGTTTCGGCGTTGCAGCCATGCCACCAAAGGCAATACGAGCAGAGGTGACAATGCTGTCCTTAACCACGATGTTGAAACAGCCACAAAGGGCGGAAATATCCTGATCGAAGCGTTTGGAAAGTTTGTAGGCTTTTAGATTATCGGGCTGGGTGGGGATAAAGATGCTTTCGACAAACTCCCCCTTCGCGCGATCCTGTTTCCCGTAAGCCACAAAGAAATCTTCCAGCGCTATGTCACGGCTTACATCGCCGCGTCGCAAGGTCAAAACCGCCCCAAGCGCGATCAACGCGGGCGGGCCGTCGCCAATTGGCGAACCATTGGCAATATTCCCGCCGATAGTAGCGGAGTTGCGGACCTGTACGGACCCGTATCGGCGCAGCATCTCAGCAAAATCTGGGTGACGGTCGAGCATAGCGCCGCGAAGGCAGGCGATGCTGACGCCCGCGCCGACGCGGATGCCAGCCTCAGTAATTTCAATGTTTTTCAGTTCTTCGATCCGGTGCAGAAAGACGGTTTGTTTCATCTTGCGGAACATCTTTGTGACCCAAAGGCCGACATCCGTTGCCCCGCCGATGATCGTTGCGTCAGGGTTTTCGGCGTACCAGTTGGCAAAACTATTGAGCGTTGCAGGCAAGAAAGCCCTGTTAAGAGTTATGTCCTCATCGGAACGTAGCGCTCGCAGGCGTTCGCCCTCATCCGATACCCAATCGGGTTGTGGGAGGGTTGCGGCGGCCTCGGCGGCGCGGATGATCGGGGCGTATCCGGTGCAGCGGCATAGGTTGCCCGCCAGCACATCGTCGAAATCTTGGCGACCATCGCGATGTGCAGTGTACATCGACATAACGAAGCCCGGCGTGCAGAACCCGCATTGCGAACCGTGGTGTTCAACCATGGACTGCTGCACTGGGTGGAGGGTTCCGTCAGGCCCCGATATCCCCTCAACGGTGCGAATGGATTTGCCGTGGAGTTGAGGCAGGAACAGGATGCAGGCGTTCTGGGCACGGTGGGTTAGCGTGTCGTTTTCGAGCGCGGCGACAGATATCGTGCAAGCCCCGCAATCACCTTCGTTGCAGCCTTCTTTAGTGCCTTTCAGGGCGCGAGTTTCGCGGAGGTAATCCAGCAATGTTGTGGTTGGGTCAGGGTTTTCTAATGTTGTTTCAACACCGTTTAGCAGGAATTTTATCGCCATTAGCTGCCCCTATATGTCGAATAACTGAAGGGTGAAAGCAACAGCGGGACGTGGTAATGTTTGTCCTCGGCAATGCCGAAACGGATGGGGATTTGGTCTAGGAATTTGGGATCAGGTAAATCTTGGCCGGTGCTATCGAGATAATCGCCCGCATGGAAAACCAGTTCATATTCGCCAAATACAAAATCAGCATCCAGCAACGGCGCATCACAACGGCCGTCAGCATTGGTAACGGTTTCCAGAATCTTCTCGCGAGGTTCAGTCCGGCGAAACAATTCGATCCGCAAATTCTGCGCCGGTTTTCCAAGTGCTGTGTCCAGAACATGTGTTGTCAGCTTGCCCATTTTACCCCCAAACGATTCCTGCCGGACATTGGGCAACAAAAAGGGCGTCATTGGCAAGGGGGATCATTCTAACGGGTGATAGAATATTACTTCAAAACTCGAAATTCAGATTTCCTTGTCATCTCTACTGCGATAGCTTCGGCTCATGAAAAATGATCAGCGATTCATTCACCTGCGCCTGCACTCCGCCTATTCTTTGTTGGAGGGCGCTATCCAAGTTAAAAAGCTGCCGCAAATGTGCAAGGACTGGCATATGCCAGCAGTGGCGGTCACGGATACCGGTAATCTGTTCGGGGCGCTAGAATTTTCGGAAACGGCATCGCGCGCAGGCATCCAGCCGATCGTCGGCTGTCAGATGGCGCTGAAATACGAGATGCCATCGCGCCCCGGGGATCGTTCCCCTGACCCACGTCCCATCGTTTTACTGGCACAAAATGAACGCGGCTACGAAAACCTGATGAAGCTGAATAGCTGCAATTTTCTGGAATGTGGCGACGAGCTGCCCCATATCACCATGGCGCAATTGTCGAACCATGCCGAAGGGTTGATTTGCCTGACGGGTGGTGCGCTGGGGCCGATTGGGCAGCTATTGCAAGACAGCCAGAAAGACAAAGCGCGGTTGTTGATGACCAGCTTGCAACAGCTATTCACCGACCGCCTTTATGTCGAATTGCAGCGCCATCCGACGCCGGAGGGCCAACGGACAGCCGCCGAGGCCATGACCGAACCCGATTTCGTGAAAATGGCTTATGAAATGAACATTCCGCTGGTTGCAACCAACGATGTGTATTTCCCGAAACGTGAAATGTACGAGGCCCATGACGCCCTGATTTGCATCGGCGACGGGGCTTATGTCGATCAACAAGAACCGCGCCGCCAGCTGACGCCGGAACATTATTTCAAGACGCCCAGAGAAATGTCGGAACTATTCTACGACCTTCCCGAGGCCATAGAAAACACCATTGAAATCGCTAAACGTTGTGCCTTCAAAGCCTACCTGCGCGATCCCATTCTGCCCAAATTTGCTGATGACGAAATCGAGGCCCTTCAAAAAATGGCAAATGAGGGGCTGCAGGCCCGCCTTGCCGTTATTCCGCATGCTGGCACGCTTGAAGAATACCAAGAACGGCTGGATTTTGAGCTGGGTATTATTGAGGGCATGGGGTTCCCCGGCTATTTCCTGATCGTTGCCGATTTCATCAAATGGTCGAAAGATAACAACATTCCGGTGGGTCCTGGGCGTGGTTCTGGTGCGGGCTCGCTGGTCGCCTACGCGCTGACCATCACCGACCTTGATCCCTTGCGCTATTCGCTACTGTTCGAGCGGTTCCTTAACCCCGAACGTGTCTCCATGCCCGATTTCGATATCGATTTTTGCATGGATCGGCGCGAAGAAGTCATTCAATATGTTCAACAAAAATACGGTCGCGACCGCGTGGCCCAGATCATCACTTTTGGGGCGCTACTGTCGAAAGCCGCCGTGCGTGACATTGGGCGTGTGCTGCAAGTTCCCTATGGACAGGTTGATCGCCTATCCAAACTGATCCCTGTTGAGGGCGTCAAACCTGTGTCGATTGAACAGGCGATGAAGGACGAGCCGCGCATCAAGGAATGGGCCAAAGAAGAAGAAGTTGTCGCCCGCCTGATGGATTATGCTGGACAGGTCGAGGGGTTGCTCAGGAACGCATCAACCCACGCGGCGGGTGTTGTGATCGGGGATCGACCGCTTGATGAATTGGTGCCGCTTTATCAGGATCCACGATCCGATATGCCCGCAACCCAGTTCAACATGAAATGGGTCGAACCGGCGGGATTGGTGAAATTCGACTTTTTGGGACTGAAAACCCTAACCGTCATTCAAAACGCGCTGGACCTACTGAAATTGCGCGACGTCGACATCGACATCGGAGCTATCCCGCTGGACGATGAAAAGACCTATGAGCTGTACGCCAGCGCCAAAACCATCGCGGTGTTTCAGGTGGAGAGTGACGGAATGCGGTCCGCCCTTTCCCAGATGAAACCGAACTGTATCGAGGATATTATCGCGCTGGTGGCCCTGTACCGCCCCGGCCCGATGGAAAATATTCCGATGTTCTGCGATGTGAAAAACGGTCGTAAAAAACGCGAAGGGCTGCACCCCTCCATCGATCATCTGCTGGACGAAACGCAGGGGATTATCGTTTATCAGGAACAAGTGATGCAGATCGCACAGGAAATGGCGGGCTATTCGCTGGGCGGGGCGGATTTGCTGCGTCGTGCGATGGGTAAGAAAATTCAGGAAGCGATGGACGCGGAACGTCCAAAATTTATCGAAGGTGCCAAGAAAAACGGTGTTGACCAAAAGAAAGCGATTGAGGTCTGGGACCTGCTGGATAAATTCGCCAATTACGGTTTCAACAAATCGCACGCGGCGGCTTACGCGGTGGTTTCCTACCAAACCGGTTGGCTGAAAGCCAATTATCCGGCGGAATTCATGGCGGCGGTGATGAATTGCGATATCCATCTGACCGACAAGCTGTGGACCTATGCCGACGAGGTAGCCAAGGGGTTGGAGATCGAAGTTGTGCCGCCTTGCGTGAACAGGTCGCTGGCGACATTTAGCGTTAATAAGGACGGCGCAGTTGTTTATGGCCTTGGCGGGCTGAAAAACGTTGGTGTTGAAGCGATGAAAATGATTGTGGCGGCGCGCGAGGATGGCAATTTTGTCGATCTGTTTGATTTTGCACGGCGCGTTGATCTGAAACGTGTTGGCAAGCGTCCGTTCGAAATGCTGGCACGTTCCGGCGCTTTTGATCAGTTGGATGGCAACCGGCGCAAAGCGCTGGAAAGCGTCGATCAGTTGGTGGCTTATTCGGCGGCCTGTCACGACGAAAAGAATTCCAACCAATCCAGCCTGTTTGGCGATAGCGGCGACGACCTGCCGCCCCCTCGCTTGCCTATGCCCGAAGATTGGCTGGCGACAGAACGCTTGGCGCAGGAACATATGGCGCTGGGGTTCTATCTGTCAGGGCATCCGTTGGATGACTATCTGGGGCCACTGAAACGGCAACGGGTGATGACATTAACCGAGGTCTCGCAAAAGGCTGAAGGCGGGGCAACAGGTGCCAAAATCGCGGGTTCGGTGTCCTCCATCCAAGTTCGCAAATCCGCACGCGGCAATAAATTCGCGTTCGTACAACTTTCCGACCCGACCGGCCTATACGAGGTCACGGTATTTTCCGACATCTTGGAGAAATACCAAGACCTGCTGAAACCGGGAACCAATGTGGTGCTATCGGTCGAGGCCAAGCGCGAAGGCGATCAGTTGAAAATGCTGGCACGCGGCGTGCAACCCATCGACGACGCCGTGGCCGACGCTGCCTCCACCGGATTGCGGATATTCCTGAACAACATCAAAACCGTCCCCTCCGTCGCCAATCGCCTACGGGAAACCGAAGGCGCGCGCGGCACCAAGGGGCCAGTTAACATTGTTCTGCTGCATCCCGATCTACCTGGCGAGGTCGAGATTTCTTTGCCGGACCAATACCCGATCAACCCACAAATCAAAGGGGCGATCAAGCATATTGACGGGGTTATGTCGTTGGAGGAGTTTTGAAGTAGTTAGTAGTTAGCTTAGACTTCAAATCCGCTAGCCAACGAGTACCGGTTGGCATCAACCCACCGTTTCCGACTATCCCCATGGCTCCTCCGTTCTACACTTGCTTAAAAAGTGTTAGCGCTCGCCTTTTCGATAGCACCTCCTTGCTGCTCTACGGAGAATACCATGTCGAGATATTCGATGTACTTATCTAATGTTGCGTTAAACTCATCGTCTATATCACCTTCCCAGTTGGGGTTTGGACCTGTCCCGTTTTCTGGTGACTAGCACAAGGTATTTATCCGCATAGGTGAGCTCGTAAGTTCGCTTTTCTTGATCTTGGGGCCGATGGTTCAAAACCCCGCTATTCGCTTTATCCGGTCCCGTTCCATAGCAACCCTTCCAACCCCTATTCCAGATACTGGCAACATTAACTTGCTGCGGAAGTTTCTAAACGTTGGCAGCTAGACCGATTTTAGAATGTTGGTCGGGTGGCTACTCGGACGCTTCCATCCGCGCGGCCCCGATGCTCGCTGAAGATCAGCAGAGCTTTCCAACAAGCAAACAGGTCCGCAGGTGAATTGCGCCGTTTGATGCCGGTATTACGGGGGGCGAGGGGTAGGTGTTGTGTTTGAGCCGAGTAGAAAAACTGGACATCGAATTACTATACAAAATCAAAACAATTGATCGTCAGCATTTTGAGTGCATTTCAATGTTCTATACCGCGATTGATCCATACCTAAGTATAGATCAATCCGCTTGCTCTTACGCTGTCCTAGAAATTCAGCGAATAGCCCAAACTGGCTGTTGCAGCGCTATACTCTGGATCCCCAAGACCGTCATATGCCAGAGAATAATCCCAAGTACCGCCAGATGTTGTTACAACAGTTCCACCATATTCAACACGTCCTCGTAGGCCTGTACTTATCGAGTTTGCAGCGCCAGACAGGCCTGTTGCCTCGAAAGTATAGATTCCATCAATTGCTATATGCTGGCTCAAACTACCGGTTGGGCTCGACCAACCAAATCTTGACCCAAGCTCAACATCGCCAAGTTTGGTCGCTTGGGACGCTATTGGTACTGCAAATGAATCGGTATATGCTTCTGTCGTTTCTTCGAAATAATTCAACGATAGATTGGGTTGAATATTTATTGCGTCAAAATCGAAATCACCGACCAACGCAAGTGATACCAGCCAACGCTCTGACGAGAATTCGTCAGTATATGTGCCTAGCGGGGAAATTTCGTTTACTGACTGACCATATTTGGCGGTCGCATCGAAAAACAGATTTTCGCTTAAGCGCCCCGTAAAATAAGGCCCGATCATCCAACCATCGCCAGACGTTGTTGCAGATGAGCCGATAACATCCTCCGTCAGGGTATCATATTGAACGCCTAGCCCCAAAAGCGCATTTGGCCCAATTAGATAATCTGCTCCAACGTGAATAATACCAAACTGGCCTTCCCCGTAACCGGTTTCATAAATGCTGAAACTCGCTTCAAACCACACATCCCAATAGGGCTGAGAGATAGACGAGCCGTGATTAAAGTTTGACGTTGAAAAGGATAAATCATACGCGTCACCATTTACCGCCAAACTGAATGGCGGCTGTTCGATGCCCACGTTGCGGCCAGAAACGCTAACAGAATTGGTGTTACCGCGGTTCGTTAGTCGGGATATCCGACGTGCCCTGTCAGGCTGATTTGCTATTATCTGGCGCGCTCTGTTATCGATGAAACTTTGAATTTGTTCCTCGGTCACAGCCGCAATATCAAGTGCTGTTAGGGTACAGACGTAGGTTTCGCCGCGTGCAAATGACATGCTGAT
>CAZYMT010000097.1:0-11758 GCA_964649035.1 uncultured Rhodobacterales bacterium | reverse complement strand
AATGAATTCCTAATTAACTTGATACGGTACGATGTTATTTTGTATAAAATTTATTACTTAGTCAATTTTAAAGTTAATGATTGGTTAATATGGAAAACTCTGCCTTTGATGGTCGAAAACGAACATTAATGTCGCAAACGCGACATCTACATAACCATCGAAAATATCACCCCAATAATTCGTGACATGTCTCAAGCGCGTCAATCAATATATCGACTTCTTGGATCGTATTATAAAGTCCGAAAGATGCGCGGCAGGTTGCGCTTACCCCAAGGAATTCCATCAAGGGTTGGGCGCAGTGGTGGCCGGCACGAACGGCAACGCCTTTTTGATCAACAATGGTAGAAATATCATGCGCGTGTGCCGCCCCGTCCATTGTCAGCGAGAATATCGCGCCCTTGCCCGGTGCGTTCCCCTGTACATTCACCCAGTTCAAGCCTTGCAGCCGTTCATTGGCGTAATCGCGCAAACTTGCTTCATGCGCGGCGATATTGTCGAGGCCAAGGGATTGCATATATTCAAGCGCCACCCCCATGCCGATAATCTGGACGATAGCGGGGGTCCCTGCCTCAAACTTATGCGGGGGGGAATTATAAGTTACGTTTTCTTTGGTGACCGAATTGATCATGTCACCGCCGCCGATAAACGGAATCATTTCAGCTTGGCGATCGGCGCGGATATAGATCGCGCCAGACGCTGACGGGCCGTAAAGTTTATGGCCGGTAATGGCAAAGAAATCGACACCAAGGTCCACGACATCAATCGGCATATGGACCGCAGATTGCGAACCATCAACACATATTGCCACACCGCGTTCGCGCGCGGCAGTGGCAATGGTTTTGATATCAACAACAGTGCCGAGCACGTTGGACATGTGGGAAATGGCGATCAGTTTAGTTTTCGGGCCAATCGCGTCGATGACTTTTTGCGGATCGAGCGAACCATCGGGTTCAAT
Source organism: uncultured Rhodobacterales bacterium (assembly GCA_964649035.1). Taxonomy (GTDB): domain Bacteria; phylum Pseudomonadota; class Alphaproteobacteria; order Rhodobacterales; family Rhodobacteraceae; genus NORP23. The sequence goes on along the minus strand of CAZYMT010000097.1, from coordinate 10,803 downwards.
GTCGATCCATTTCAGCACCGCCCCTTGGCGTTCGCGCAAGAAATGCCAAGGAACGATATTGGCGTGATGCTCCATGACGGTCAGGATAATCTCGTCGCCGGCCTCGATCCTTGGAGCGGCCCAGCCGTAGGAAACAAGGTTCAGGCCCATAGTTGACCCCGTTGTAAACAGGATTTCATTTTCTTGCGCCGCGCCAAGGAAATGTTGGACAACGCCGCGCACGGCCTCGTATTTATCGGTGGCGAGATTGCTTAGGAAATGCAGGCCGCGATGAACGTTGGCGTATTCTTCAGCATAACCACGGGTGACAGCATCAATAACCACCTGCGGCTTTTGCGCGGATGCGCCATTATCAAGGTAAACCAATGGCTTACCGTTCACTGTTCGGGACAGGATAGGAAAATCTTTGCGGATTTCATTTACATCATACATTCTTAATAATCTCCACACCGGGCAAGCCCAACAGGGATACAAGCACCCCCAATATCGGCAATGTAATCAGAATGGCGACGACCACAAGGAGGAAGCCAACAAAACTGGTTTTGTTTTCGACCAATTCTGCCCAATATTGGCCAAGCGCCCAAATAGTCCAGACCATCGGAATTATCGGCACAAAAAAGGCGAGCAATCCAAAGACCATAACCACTAATAATGCCGCCATCGCGCCGCATAATTGTATCAGGTTGAACCAGATAAAGATCGTCGCCGACTGCGCAAAACTGACTTTCTTGCCAAAGGCGGGCGATAGTAATTTAACCATATAGCTGCATATGACCACAAAAATTAACTGAACAAATGTCCCAATTAACAGCGGCGGTTGGATGATCTGAATTGGATCAGGCGAATAACGTTCCATCGCGTCATAAAGCAGGACCAGCGACAAGGTATTGATGATGACCAGCAGCAACGCGGCCTGCACTAGTACAGAGGGTTGTAAATCAAGATCGAGCAGGTACCGCGCCGCTTCACGCGGTCGCCGATACCCGTCCCGAATTAATTGGGGAAGGCTTCTAGACATTTCAGACTTCTATTTTGGTTAGAGGACGAGGAAACCTCGGGCACGCAAGATCAACGCTGCGAACATTCCGACAATGATGATGATCGACAAAGCTGCGAAAAGCGGGAACACTTTTTTGTAACCATGTGCCTCGGCAGCACCCGCAGATACGAACCAAACATAGGGCAACAAACCAAGCCAAAGTGGGGCCAATGATATGGTTTCATTAGCCAAAAATGGCATGATAGTTTCGAATTTGGCCATGATAAAGGTGATAAATGCGGCCAGCAATCCGAACGGAGCCGCAACAAATGCCCCCCAGAATATTCCGACGCGGGTGTCCTTAAGCGTCCCTTTGCCACCCAACACCTTAAGCCCAAGTCCAACAAGCATCGCAAACACATAGATAGTTGCTGTGCGCAGCAGCAATGCCCCGACCAACAATAATGCAGCATCTTTTGGCAATGCCGCAATGGCGGCATTATTCGGCGCCACGACGATTTTGATTGCCCATGACAAGAAGAATATCAAATCCGAAATTAGAACGAAGAATAGCAATCGCCCTTCGGAAGGGCCTTCCTCAATCATGCGACGTGTGGAGGCGCGCATATCGCGCCAAGCATCAAAAATACGGTCTTTTAGGCCGGTACGGTCATCACGAAACACGTGGCCACCAATATGGAACTTGTTATCCTCTGCCATTTCCATATCTGGCGTCAGATGCGCTATTTCGTCTAACAACTCTGCGGATGCCTTCGGATCGTATGGTTCCGCTGGTTCGTCATTATTAGTGTTATCTGTCATCTGGCCCGCTCGCTTTTTATATACATTTGGTAATTGAATTACCCTTAACACTTGAGTTGGCGCAGAGAATGCCTTCACAACCCCTTCAGGTCAACTGTTTCGGCGCCCTCAACCCCAAATTGTAGTCATTATTAGGGTTTCTTACCCCAACAGGTAGATAATTCCGGCTAGTACTATGAATACAGCTGCAATTATTGACGATACTTTAAAGGCACTGCTGAAATTTTCACTTTCGGCAAGAAACGCCCCCCATATGCGCAAAATCGCGAATGCCAGCAGTGCATTCAGGACATCGATTGCCATTGGCATATCTAGCGAAATGAACACGCTGCCCAGCATTGCCTTGACGATCAGAACCGGACTTAGAACAACCAGCATCCATGCGATGGCGTGGCGAGCGTTATGTTGTGAACCTTTTGCGCCAAAAGCTTTGGCAATCAGGTGAGAAATCGCCGCCACTGCGTATAACATCAAGGGCAGGAAAAACATCACGCTGAAGAACCAGACGGTAATACCCGCCGCGATGCTTTGATCGGTGCCGGACAGGTCAGTCGCCAATAGACGTGGCAGGAAACTGAGGAAAATCACGAAACAGCCAAAGGCCAGATAGGCCATCAGGCGTGGTTCGTCATTCCCCCGATCCATCTGGTTGCGCATGGAGGCGCGCAAGCCCCCATATGCCCCGACTATATCAGCGACAAATCCGTTAGCCACGATCGGCCATCCATGTTTGCAACTGCGTGCGGATACCGTCGGCAAGAGTGTTGTCTTCGACTTCTTGGATTGCCTCGTCCAAGAATGCCAGAACCAGCATATCTTGGGCCGTGTCTTTGGGAATACCACGCGAGGTCAGATAGAACAGCGCGGTTTCATCGGCAGCGCCGCAGGTTGATCCATGCGAACAGATCACGTCATCGGCATAGATTTCGAGTTCCGGTTTGGCCAGAAAATTACAGTCATCATCCAGCATCAATCCTTGGGCAATCTGATAGCCGTCGGTTTTCTGGGCGATTTGTTTGACCAGAATTTTTCCCTGAAAAACGCCAGTAGCGCCGTTGCGCAGCACCTTTTTAAATACCTGACGGCTTTCACAATTCACCGCTTCATGGGTGATGAAAATCGTGTCGTCATGGTGGAATGCACCGTCCCCCGCCGCCGCCCCGCCAACAGTCGCATTGGCGTCATCACCGTTGAACGTGATAACACATTCATTGCGGGTTAACGCGCCGTTAACCGTCAGTGTGAAGCTTTTGAAGCTGCTTTTTGTGCCAAGGCGCGTAAACATATGCGTGGCAGCGTTGCGTTGCTGCTCGCGGCCCTGAACGCGGATATGGTGGAAGGCGGCGTTGTCTGCGACATCGACCTCAAGATTAGTGTTGAAACGCGACGAAACTTGGCCGTTTTCCAGTAGGGTCAGGTCGGCACCGACCTCCAGCTTGATCACATGGTGGATCATCGCGTCAGCGGTGTCGTTTTCCCGCAGATAGTGCAGTGAAATTGGACGCGGCACTTTGCCGGTCACACGGATCACCAGACCCTCGGTTGCCACAGCACTGTTTAGCGCCGCGAGCGGTCGGGGAACGGGGTTTTGGCCGTCAGCCTCCAACACACCAAACACGTCTTTGGCCCAGTGAATATCGGTATGGGTCGCAGCGCTTAGCGTTTCAATCTCGACATTGGCCAGCGTCAAATCATCCGATAGATCAGCGCGGTAAACGCCGTCGATATACACAATTTTCAGCGCATCAATGTCATTGAATGCAATGACGTCATTATCAACCAGCGCAATTGTCGGCGCGGTTGGCGTCGTCAATGGTGCAGGATTGGTGTATTTCCAATATTCGTCACGCTTTGACGGCGCACCGCTGGCGAATGTTGCCAAAGCCTGCGCGCGTGCATCCGTGGCCCATTTGGCCTCGCCACTCGGCGTTGGATATGCGGCTAGCAGGGTTTCTGCTGCCTCCTGTTTTTGTGCTTGAAGCGCCATTAGGCCACCTCGTTCAACAGGTCGGCATATCCGTTGTTTTCAACTTCTATAGCCAGCTCCGGCCCGCCGGTTTTGATGATCCGGCCATTGGCCATAATATGGACGAAATCAGGTTTAATATGATCCAGAAGCCGTTGATAATGCGTGATAACCAAGAATGATCGCTTGCCATCCCGCAGGGCATTCACGCCCTCGGCCACCAATTTCATGGCATCAACATCAAGACCGGAATCGGTCTCGTCCAAGATGCACATTTTAGGCTCTAGCATCGCCATTTGCAGGATTTCGTTACGCTTCTTCTCGCCACCCGAAAAGCCAACATTCACCGGGCGCTTCAACATTTCAGCATTGATATTTAAGGTCTTGGCTTTTTCGCGTACGATCCGCAGGAATTCAGCGGCGTTCAGTTCTTCTTCGCCGCGCGCTTTACGCTGGGCGTTTACGGCAGTGCGCAGGAAGGTCATGTTACCAACGCCGGGGATTTCAACGGGATATTGGAACGCCAAGAACAAGCCTTCAGCGGCGCGGTCTTCGGGGTCCATATCCAGCAAATCCGCCCCGTCGAGGGTCGCAGTTCCATCCGTAACCTCGTAGCCGCCTTTGCCCGAAAGCACATAAGATAGCGTCGATTTCCCCGACCCGTTCGGCCCCATTATCGCATGAACTTCGCCGGCGCCAACCTCAAGATTGACCCCTTTCAGGATCACTTTATCCTCGTCTTCAAGCGCGGCGTGTAGGTTTTCAATTTTCAGCATTTTCATTCCTTATCGTCGGCATTCTCTAGCCTAATTAGTTTAATATCGAGCCTTAACCGACTGATCCTTCAAGCGAAATCGCCACAAGTTTCTGGGCTTCCATTGCGAATTCCATTGGTAGGGATTGCAGGACTTCTTTGCAAAAACCGTTTACGACCAGCGCCACGGCTTCTTCCTCGTTCATGCCGCGTTGGCGGCAGTAGAACAGTTGGTCGTCGTCAACTTTAGATGTGGTGGCCTCGTGTTCAACACGGGAAGAATTGTTGCGGACCTCGATATAGGGCACAGTGTGCGCGCCACATTGATCGCCAATTAACAAGCTGTCGCATTGGGTGTAATTCCGGCTGCCTGTCGCTTTGCGGTGCATGGAAACCAAGCCGCGATAGGTGTTTTGCGCCTTGCCAGCAGAAATGCCTTTGGACACGATCCGCGATTTACCGCGCTTGCCCAGATGGATCATTTTTGTGCCGGTATCGGCTTGTTGATAATTATTGGTGATGGCTATTGAGTAGAACTCGCCTTGGCAATCATCGCCGCGCAAGATGCAGGATGGGTATTTCCATGTGACGGCGGAACCGGTTTCGACTTGAGTCCACATGATTTTGGCGCGGTCACCGCGACAATCGGCCCGTTTGGTGACAAAATTATAGATGCCGCCAACGCCATTTTCATCGCCCGGATACCAGTTTTGTACGGTGGAATATTTAACATCTGCGTCTTCGAGGATAACAATTTCTACCACTGCTGCGTGCAATTGCACAACATCGCGTTGGGGGGCAGTACACCCTTCGAGATACGAAACCTGCGCGCCTTTTTCGGCGATAATCAAGGTGCGTTCAAACTGTCCGGTGTTTTCGGCGTTGATGCGGAAATATGTCGACAGCTCCATCGGGCATTTGACGCCTTCGGGGATGTAAACAAATGAGCCGTCTGAAAACACTGCGGAATTCAGGGTGGCGTAATAGTTGTCAGACGCAGGAACCACGGAGCCAAGGTATTTTTTAACCAGTTCAGGATGGTTTTTCACCGCCTCCGAGAAGGAGCAGAAGATCACGCCGGCCTTCAACAATTCGTCTTGAAAAGTCGTACCAACAGATACGCTGTCAAACACCGCATCGACGGCAACTTTGCGTTCGCCTTCGGGCATTTCAACACCAGCCAACAAGGCTTGTTCGCGCAGCGGGATACCCAGTTTTTCGTATGTCTCAAGCAGTTTTGGATCAACCTCTGCCAGTGATTTCGGCTTTACTGACATGCTGGCGGGGCGGGCGTAATAATACTGATCCTGAAAATCGATTTCAGGATAATGCACCATTGCCCAATCGGGTTCGCTCAATAACACCCAACGACGATACGCATCGAGACGCCATTCCAGCAACCATTCGGGTTCATCGTTTTTCTCGGAAATCAGACGAACGATATCTTCGTTCAACCCTTTGGGGGCGTATTCGGTCTCGATATCCGTATCAAAACCGTATTTATACTTGGCACCGACCGTGCGCACTGCGTCCACAGTTTCCTGATCGACGCCGTCTTTTACTTGATCATCCATTTTCATTCCCACCTTATGCCGCGCGTTTCTTGAAACGACGGTAATGTTCAATCCATGTGTCTGCGAAAGCCATCAATTCGGCCTCACTTGTTGCGGGGCCAATGCTAACGCGGATGGCGCTACCGGCTGTGTTTTCGTCATATCCCATTGCCAGCAAGACCCGACTTGCCTTAACTTTGCCGCTGCTGCAGGCCGAACCTGCCGAGACCGCAAATCCCGCTAAATCCATCTGCATCACCTGTATTTCACCCTTCCATCCGGGGATGGCGAAGTTGGAGGTGTTGGGCAGGCGCGAGACATCCTTGCCAAAGATGATAAGGTCGGGGGCAGCGGCCATTAGCCGATCTTCGAGTTGATCTCGAAGCTTTTCGACGGGTGCCCAGATATCCGCATCAAAATCGCGTTTTGATGCAGCGGCAGCTGCACCAAAGCCAGCTATTCCAACCAGATTTTCGGTTCCAGGACGACGCCCCATTTCTTGGCCACCACCCCGTAGAAGTGGTTTTTGATCGCGGCCAGCGCGGATTATTGCTGCACCTACACCTTTTGGTCCACCAATTTTATGTGAACTCATCACGGCCAGATCATAATCACAGCCAATATCGGTTTTGCCAACGGTTTGGGTCATATCCTGAACAACCGTATAGTCCCGATTAGCGGGCGGTGTTACAGATTGACGGATACCGGTTTCGCTATTGGCCTGAGGGAAATACAGCAACGCGCCCGCCGGAAGGTTTTGACATGCGTCGAGATCAACGCCGCCAGCATCAACGATATTCAACAAATCGGTTGCCCATGAAGCCACGGCATCGTGTTCCAAGCCGTTAAAAACGCAAACATTTTTGTGGCCATTAGAAACCAACGCGATGGCTTCGGTTGCGCCGCTGGTGAACACAACTTCGGATGCAGCACAGCCGACCAAATCTGCGACCTGTGCGCGGGATTTTTCGATGATAGACAGCGCTGCGCGCCCTTCAGCATGCACCGATGACGGGTTGCCGATATGGGCCATCGCATCCAGCATTGCCGCGTGGGCTTCAGGCCTGAGCGGTGCTGTGGCGTTCCAGTCTAGATAGACTCGGCTCATGTTTCGTCAACCAGTTCAAACAGGGCCGGAACGGCAGGACACGGGGTCAGATGATCACCGGTTATGTCGCTTAGGCGAGTTTGGTGCAGGAATACGTAAACATGCGCCGACAGGCGTTCCCATAATTTATCGGTCAATTGCTGGGCCTTGGCCCCTTTATCACCACCACTGGCCCCTGCTCCGCGCGTCAACGCGTCCATGGTTTCATCAACGGCACCCAAAATCTCGGAGATACGGATAGTTTCGGGGTTGCGGGCCAAACGATAGCCGCCACCGGGTCCACGCACCGATTCCACGATACCGGAACGGCGCAGTTTCACGAATAACTGCTCCAAATAGGCCAATGAAATGTCTTGGCGTTCGGAAATTTCGGACAAGGGAATCAGGCTCTCGGCCCCTTCCTGCGCCAAATCCACCAGCGCAATCATGGCATATCGACCTTTAGTGCTGAGTTTCATAGCAAATCCTTTAGGGAAAGGTTGACGCAAGCCAGTTCAGGGCTTAGTCACATTTCGGTGTTAAGGGGAGTAATCCCTCTATTTAGAATGTTTCTAGGTTGGTTGAGTGTTTGAGTCAAGCATAGGTCGATCAGAAATAGCGCCCAAATTGGGCATAGGAGCGAAAACGTATGCCCGAGGTAATTTTCCCAGGTCCAGATGGCCGAATTGAAGGTCGTTATCACCCACAAAAAGCCAAGGACGCGCCGATTGCAATTATTCTGCATCCGCATCCTGAACATGGCGGGACAATGAACAATAAAGTGGTGCATAACCTGCATTATACTTTCCATAAAATGGGGTTCACCTGTCTGCGGTTCAATTTCCGTGGTGTTGGCCGCTCGCAAGGTGAATATGATCAAGGTATCGGCGAATTGTCGGATGCGGCAGCAGCGCTCGATTATTTGCAAGCGATGAACCCGAATGCCAAACATTGCTGGGTAGCCGGCTTTCAGTTTGGCGCGTGGATCGGCATGCAGCTTTTGATGCGCCGTCCAGAGATTTCGGGGTTCATTTCAGTTTCCCCACCGGCCAACTGGTATGATTTCAGCTTCCTCGCCCCCTGCCCGTCATCGGGTTTGATCATCAACGGGTCCGAGGACAAGGTTGTTCCCACCGAACCTGTTGAAGAACTGGTCGAAAAGCTGCACCAGCAAAAAGGCATCACCATCACCCATGAAGTTGTCGAGGGTGCCGGCCATTTTTACGATCCCGGCATGGTCGAAATGCTGGACACCGTGGACAGCTATGTCCGTCGCCGCATGACAGAAAGCACGAGGTAGATTATGGACGAGAATATCGTAGACGAAGAACAGGTTCGCGCCGAATTATACGTTGGCCCATCCCCTTGGCGTCGCCTGTTGGCGATGGTTGTGCTGGGATTCTGCTTTACGCTGGCCCAATCGCTGATGTTCCTGATTGCTGTCATCCAGTTCATCTGGACATTTCGGGGTACAGACCCCAACGAGAACCTCGTTGATTTCAGCAAAGCCCTAGGGAGATGGTTTGTGCAAACCACCGATTTCCTGACTTTCGCTTCGGAAGACCGCCCATTCCCGTGGGAAAAATGGCCAAGCGAAGACTAATTTCGACGGAAAACCCTGTGCGAAACGTATAGTCTCTACCCGTCACAAAACAGGTAGAGACATGTTCTTCAGGCTTCGCAATTTGGTTTTCATATTATTACTGGTCCCGTTTTTTGCCCATGCGCAAACCGCGACCGAGCGCTATCGTAGCGATACGCAATCAGACAAAAACCTGCTCGATATATACAGTTTTGAAGGTGCCGAATTCGCGCCCGTGATGATCTACGTGCATGGGGGCGCGTGGCAAAGGGGTACGCGCGAAAATATTACCGGCGCGGCGCAGTATTTTAAGGCCCAAGGCTATGTGGTTGTGTCGCTCGATTATCGACTGGTGCCGGATGTGACGGTTGAGGACCAGTTTGACGATGTAGATCACGCTATTCGCTGGGTTTACGACAATATCGCCGATTACGGCGGGGATCCGCATAACGTGCATTTGATGGGGCATTCAGCGGGCGCACATCTGGTGGCGATGGCGGGCGTTAATCCCGGCCCGAAATCGCGCCAACTGGTGCATTCGGGGGCCATACGCACGGTGATTTCCAACGATACGCGCACCTATGACATTCCCGGACTGGCCGCCACGCATCGTGGACGGTTGTCACGGACATTGGCAAAGGTCTTTGGGGATGATCCGGCGCGCTGGCAAACGCTCTCGCCTATTTACAATATCGTTCAGGGGCAAAAACCGGCATTCCTGATTTTATGGTCAGGACAAGGCGATCAAGAATCCCGCGGCCTGTTTGCTGATAATTTCGCTGCCGCTTTATCCAACAGCGGAACCTCGGCGAGCGTTTTTAACGGTAGCCGCTATAACCACCGCGACATTAACGGCAATATTGGCCGCCCCGGCGAGATCACGGCAACCGTCGAGCAGTTCTTATCCCAATATAACTAGGATGTGATTAGACGATCCGACCACGCCGTTTATACTCCTCTTTGAACAATTGGGGGAATGGTGATGAAATTGCGGGTGATTTTGGGTGTGGGCGTGGTGGCGGTCATAGCCGCTGCATTTTTTGGCTATAAAATTTTTAGCTCCAAAGGGTTGGACACAGGTGCACCGTTGTTGGCCAGCGCCGTTGTCGATGGGCGTATTGCCCTTGTTGATGACAATTTTTCGACCGACGCCCTGCCCGCAGGTTGGCTGCACCGGACGTTCTGGCGCATCACCCCGACGCAATATTCCCTGAGCGAAATTGACGGCCGTAGCGCCCTGCATTGCACGACGGATAATAGCGGCTCGATCCTTATACGCGATACGGCCATCCCGCTGGCGGATTTCCCGATCCTGAACTGGTCATGGAAAATCGACAAACCGCTGAGCAGCAACATTGACGAGGAAACCCATGAAGGCGACGACCACCCTGCCCGTTTCTTTGTAGTCTTCGAATCTGGCGAGACCTCGACCGCCGCCGAGATCATCTGGAGCAACACTCGATTTACCCCCGGAGACTATAAAATCATCGACGGTTTCCATCATCTTGTTGCGAATGGGTTGGACGAAAATGTCGGGATTTGGTTTGACCAAACTGTTGACCTCGAAGCGCTATATCGCAAGATATCGGGGCGGACGGATACCGCAGAAATCGCTGCGCTCGGGTTCTTTTGTGACAGTGATAACACTGGTGGCAGCACCTCAGCCTATTTCAGTGACGTGCGACTGGAAACACGATAAGCTGCGATAAACCCATAGGAGTAGTATCATGAGCATCGGCGTATTTTCTTTAAGTCTAACAGTGAAAAACCTGTCCGCATCCAAAGCATTTTACGAGAAACTGGGATTTTATGCGCGTGGCGGTGACGAAAGCCAAAACTGGCTTGTCATGACCGATGGCGATGCGACAATCGGCCTATTCCAAGGGATGTTCCCAAAAAATATGCTGACCTTCAATCCGGGCTGGGGCACAGGCGCCACGCCAATCGGCGAATTCGAAGATATTCGAGAATTACAAAAACGCCTAAAGGCCGACGGCACCAGCTTTGAGAACGAAGCGGATGAGGCCACCACCGGCCCCGCGAGTTTCATCATCATGGAC
>CAZYMT010000096.1:0-11777 GCA_964649035.1 uncultured Rhodobacterales bacterium | reverse complement strand
TGAAGCCATTTATTGTCATGACGTATGTTATTCAATGTGTCAGCATGAACGTTTGTATATAATATGTTCATCTCTTCTCGGACTTTAGCTTCATAAGTACATCTTAATTAGTATAATGGACACACCACAATCGTGACACTTGAATGACAATGAGCATTTATCAAATGAAGTGAAATAAATATTGCTTTATGCCACCATTGTGCATAGTGGTTAGGCTAAACTGGGTCAACCAGTCTTCAGACATTAACGATGCATGATAGCAATCGGCAGTCCAGTTCCTTATTACCTCTGTGCAACGACAACCCGCGCTTAATATTTATCAATGTGTATATTTACTCATAATGTTCAAGATTTATTGAGGTTTATATTTTCCTTGCAGATACTCGACTCTAATCCGTACTTTGTGTTCTTGGCCAAAGCGATAGCTTCGGCAGGCGTGCGGAAGGTTGTCGAGACCAGAACCGGCCCAAAAATCTCCTCTTGCATCACGGTATCGGCAGGGTCAACATTTGCCAGCAAGGTCGGCGGATAGAAGCAACCATTTGGCAAGCTGGTTTCGGGTTGGATCAGCGTCGCGCCCTCGGCCACGCCTTTAGCAACCATTTTGGTAATCGCATCCACCTGCACCGGATCAACAATCGCGCCTATATCAATACATTTGTCTAACGGGTTGCCAACACGCAGTTTTTTCATCCGCGCGGTCAGCTTTTCGATCATCTTGTCGGCAATGGTTTCCTGCATCAGCAATCGCGATCCCGCACAGCAAACCTCGCCTTGATTGAACCAAATCGCATCGACGACGCCCTCAACAGCGCTATCAATATCCGCGTCATCAAACACGATGAACGGGGATTTCCCACCTAGCTCCAGCGTCAGTTTTTTACCCGAACCCGCAGTGGCTTCGCGAATGATCCGCCCCACTTCGGTCGATCCGGTAAACGCCACCTTATCAATACCTTGATGCCCCGAAATCGCCGCGCCTGTCGCGCCTTCGCCAGTCACAATATTAACAACGCCAGCTGGCACGCCAGCCTCGACACAAATCTCGGCAAATAGCAGCGCCGTAAGCGAGGTGTATTCCGCCGGCTTCAGCACAACCGTATTTCCCATCGCCAAAGCAGGCGCGATTTTCCAGGACAACATCAGCAGCGGAAAGTTCCACGGGATGATCTGTCCGGCCACCCCAACAGGTTCATATCCAGCCATTTCGCTGTCCATCAACTGCGCCCATCCGGCGTGGTGATAGAAATGGCGGATCACCAGCGGCACGTCGATATCGCGGCTTTCGCGGATCGGTTTACCGTTATCCATTGTCTCCAATACCGCTAAAATTCGCGCGTGCTTGTTAACCAATCGGGCAATCGCATACAGCACCTTGGCGCGCCCATGCCCGCCAAGTTTCGCCCAGCCAGCTTGTGCTTTGCGCGCTGCTGCAACGGCCGCATCAACATCCGATGCACTGCCCTGCCCGATCTTGGCCAAATGGCCACCCTCAGCCGGATTATTGCTGTCAAAATGATCGCTCGCCTCAACAAACTCACCGCCAATAAAATGCCCGAATTCCCGGCCATGACTTTCCAGCCACGCATCGGCTTCTTTAGTGCTTTCCGGGGCTGGTCCGTATTCCATAGTTTCAAAAATCTCTTTCACAGTCATAGACTTACCCCATTGCATGACGGAAACTGGCCGAATAGCAACCAGTCACATGATGTTCCAATTGACGTTCAATATCACCCAGCAGCGACGAGGCCCCAAAGCGGAATAATTCGGGTTCCAGCCATTCCCGCCCCAGCTCCTCGTTCATCAGCATTAGATAGTTCAGAGAGTCCTTGGCCTTGCTGACCCCACCCGCCGGTTTATAGCCGATTTTGAAACCCGTTCGATCGCCGTAATCGCGCAGCGCTCGGATCATCACCAAACTGACGGGCAGCGTCGCATTGACGCTTTCCTTACCTGTCGAAGTCTTAATAAAATCCGCCCCAGCCATCATACAAACCATCGAGGCCCTTGCGACATTGCGCAAACTTCCCAGCTCACCCGTCGCCAAAATCGCCTTCACATGCGCGTCGCCACAAGCAGCGCGCATTTCACGCATTTCGTCGTAAAGCGCTTGCCAGTTGCCCTCCAAAACCAGACGTCGTGATATAACAATGTCGATTTCTTTAGCCCCAGCCGCCACGGATTCTTCAATCTCGCGGATACGCAAATGAAACGGCGACAGGCCCGCCGGAAAACCCGTCGACACAGCCGCAACCGGAATACCAGAGCCTTCCAGCGCATCCATAGCCGCCGGAACCATCTCGTGATAGACACAAATCGCGCCGGTGGTCAGGCCGATGTCACCAACGCCCAAAGCCTCCAAAATATCTTGGCGCACAGGTTGGCGGGCCTTGGCGCAAAGCCGGCGAACACGGCGTTCTGTGTCGTCGCCAGCCAGCGTCGTCAGATCAATGCACGATATCGCTTTTAGCAACCAAGCCGCCTGCCACTCCTTTTTCACCGAACGCCGCGTACCAATTGTCGCCGCGCGACGTTCGATCGCAGAACGGTTGGCGCGCGCCGACAGGACCCAGTCCAGATCCAGCTCGGTGCCTTCATTTCGCGCAATATCAGTCATGCGTCCCCCGCAGAAATATTTTCCAAAATCAATGGTGTATCTTTCAGCGCAGTATCACCGACAATCACCGCCTTTTGCAAGGCTTCGACGGCCCGATCTGCGCTGTCCGCGTCCAAAGCGTGGACAATCGCGAGAGGTTCTTCGGCGTTAACCATTCGCCCAATCCCAGCGATTTCCGAGAACCCGACCGAGTGGTCGATCGTATCACTCGCCACCCGACGCCCGCCGCCAAGGCCGATCACCGCTAGACCAACGCCGCGCGTATCGAACCCGCGAACAAACCCGTCTTGCAATGTCGGCACTTCGCGCACAACTTGTGCAACCGGCAGATATTTCAGCATATTTTCGACAAAATCATTTGGCCCGCCAAGCCCCGAGACCATCTGCGCAAAACGCTCCGTCGCCATGCCCGATGTTAGGGCCGCCGAAATTCGATCCCGTCCCTGCCCGTAATTTGGCACCATTCCCGCCAACACCAGCAATTCGGCCCCCAGCTCAACGGTCACGTCCCACAGCCGGTTATCGACATGGGCTCCGGTCAGAAAATCGACGGCATTTCGCATTTCGACGGCGTTACCCGCGGCCGAACACAATGGTTCGTTCATATCGGTCATGATAGCCGAAGTCTTGCACCCCGCACCATTCGCCACCTGCACCAAACTATCCGCCAATTCGCGCGCATCATCGGGCGTCGCCATAAACGCGCCATTGCCGCATTTCACATCCAGCACCAACGCATCCAGCCCCGCCGCCAGCTTTTTCGACAGGATCGACGCGGTGATCAAATCCACGGATTCAACCGTCGCGGTCACATCGCGAATGCCGTATAAAATTTTGTCGGCAGGGGCGATATCAGCCGTTTGCCCAATGATCGCACAACCAACTTCGCCCGTAACTTTACGCAGTAATTCCACATCAGGATTGGTCTGATACCCCGGGATCGAGTCAAATTTATCAAGCGTCCCGCCCGTATGCCCCAGCCCGCGCCCCGAAATCATCGGCACATAAACCCCGCAAGCGGCCAGTGCAGGCGCTAGCACCAGCGACACATTATCGCCAACCCCGCCTGTCGAATGCTTATCAACCACCGGCCCATCCAGATCCCAGCGCAAACGCTCGCCGCTATCGCGCATCGCTTCGGTCAGCGCCACGCGTTCAGCTATTTCCATCGGGTTAAAATAGGTGGCCATGGCAAAGGCCGCAGCCTGCGCGTTCGACACGGAACCGTTGACCAAGCCGTCCATCAGTTCCGAAAACTCTGCCTTGGACAAAACTTCACCATCGCGTTTCTTGCGGATAATTTCTTGCGCCAGCATCAGTTCAAAGCCTCGACAAAGCCCGCAAACAGGTTCTTGAAACTGTCAGCCGCTTTGGCAGATTCACGTTTGGTTTGCTCATGGCTTAACGGCTCGGATTGCATACCTGCAGCGAAATTGGTGATGACGGACACAGCCGCAACCCGCATTCCTGCATGGCGCGCCAAAATAGTTTCCGGCACCGTAGACATGCCAACGGCATCGGCCCCCAGCATCGAAATCGCCCGAATTTCGGCAGGTGTTTCAAATGACGGGCCAGAGAACCACGCATAAACACCCTCGTTCAATTTGGTGCCTTGCGCCCCCGCAACCTTGTGCAATATCGCCCGCAATTCCGGATCATAGGCCGCGGACATATCGGTGAACCGACTATCATCAGGATGCCCGATCAACGGATCACGCCCGCTGAAATTAATGTGGTCATTCAACGCCATCAACGACCCCGGCCCCATATGTCGCTGCGTTGATCCAGCGGCATTAGACAGCGCCAAAACCTCGATCCCCAAGGCCGCCAGCGTGCGCACTGGCACCGCCATCGCCGCCGCATCGCCGCGTTCATAATAATGTGATCGCCCTGCCACCAGCGCCACCTTCACACCGCGCAACTGTCCAATCATGATCGAACCCGCATGTCCCGAAACCGTCGAAACCGGAAATCCCGGCAGGTCTTCG
Organism: uncultured Rhodobacterales bacterium; assembly: GCA_964649035.1. GTDB lineage: Bacteria > Pseudomonadota > Alphaproteobacteria > Rhodobacterales > Rhodobacteraceae > NORP23. The sequence continues at coordinate 7,172 of CAZYMT010000096.1, read as the reverse complement.
AACGGGATGGTCACGGCATCTTCGACATCTTGCGCCAATGTCCCAAGGCCGGACCCCAGAACGATGCCAACGCTTGGCGCATCACCTCCGGTGCGGTTTTTTATAACTTCGGCGGCTTCATTCCAGATGGACATGGCGACTCCTTCTTATTTTATCAATCGGACAAAATATCACGTGTTACGGAAAAAGAAAGAGTGGCCCTAACACAACCTAAGGTCAAGCAAAGCCTTTGTGAATCAGGGATTTTCTGCCCGCAAAAACACATCCAGCAAATGATGCAGCGATGCCCGAACAGGCTGGCCGTCGGAAATAGACAAAACCTCAAGCCCGATAAGGCTGGCATAGAAAACCCTTGGCAAAGCCGGATCATTGATATCCGCATCGACAAATCTGCTCGCCAGATATGCCAGCCTTTGCGCATCCACCCGCTGAACCACCGCCTGCACGTCCTTGTCATAGCGCATCCAGTCGCGAATGGCGGGTTCGGCCGCCGCACCGCCATGTTCGGGTCCGTCCTCACTAGCAATATCCACCAGCCGTCGAAGCCGCGCCTCGGCCCCGTCAATACTATCAATCGCCTCGACAACACCTTCCAACGCCCGCTCCTCCCAAAACGCCAGCATTCGCGCCTTAAAATCGGGAATGTCCTTGAAATGCCAATAGAAAGAGCCTTTGGTGGTTTTCAAATCCCTCGCGATTGCTTCGGCCTTCAACCCGCTCGGGCCCTTTTCAGCCAACGCCCGAAAGCCAGCTAATAGCCAGATTTCCGCATTCAATCTTTCTTTTTTGCGCTCCATTGTCGCACCATACGCTGCCGTATTGACTCTCGCAAGCCGTAAGCGCATCCATACGCCACCGTATTGAAACTAGGAGAGAACTATGAACATCCCGACCCTGATCGCCGCCGCCCTGATGATCCTGACCATATTTGCGCATGTATTGGGCGGTGGCCCCGAAATCCACGAACCCATCATCGCCAGCGCCCTGCCTGACGCCGTTCGCGCCGTTGCCTCGGTAATCTGGCACGCCATTACCGTGATACTGATCGTGTTCGCCGCCGCCTTGATCTACATGGTCAAACACCCAAACCGCCCGATGGCCATCCTGACCATCGCCGTTCAACTGGGCTTTGCGGGGTTATTTATCTTTTACGGGATCACACGCTTGGGAACCTTATGGCCAATGCCACAATGGATCATCTTCATGTTAATTCCAGCTGTGACATATCGGGGGCAGCTTCGGAAATGTTAGTGGATTTTGCGTTTCTTCGCCTTGGCCTCATACGGGTTTTTACCGGCGCGCAGCAGAATACGGATCGGGGTGCCGTCCATACCAAAATCGCGCCGCAGTCCGTTCACCAAGAAGCGCTTATAGCTGGTTGGCAGCGCATCAGGTATCGAACAAAACACCACAAAGGTCGGTGGCCGTGTTTTCACCTGCGTCATGTAGCGCATACGAATACGGCGACCGCCCGGGGCTGGGGGTGGATGGGATTCAACCTGATAAGACAGCCAGTAATTCAGTTTGGCCGTTGAAATACGGGTGTTCCAGATATCATATGCAGTGATAATCGCCTTATGCAGACGATCAATCCCCTTGCCGGTTTTGGCCGAAACCATAACCATCGGAGCACCGCGCAACTGCGGCAACAGACGTTCAAACGCCTCACGTAGATGGTTCAGCTTTTGGCCTTTATTTTCCTCAAGGTCCCATTTATTGACAGCCAGCACCACGGCCCGCCCTTCGCGTTCTGCCAGATCGGCGATCCGCAAATCCTGTTGTTCAAACGGTATGGCGGCATCTAGCAGCACCACAACCACCTCGGCAAACTTTACGGCCCGCAGACCATCAGCAACGGAAAGCTTTTCCAGCTTTTCTTGCACTTTGGCTTTGCGGCGCATACCTGCGGTATCAAAAATCCGGAAATCACGGCCTTCCCATTCGGTGTTCACCGAGATTGCATCCCGGGTAATCCCCGGCTCTGGCCCGGTTAGCAGGCGTTCTTCGCCGATGATTTTGTTGATCAACGTTGATTTACCTGCATTCGGGCGACCGACTACGGCAATCTGCAACGGGCGACCTTCGGGGATAAACGCCCCCTCACCCTCCTCGTCAATATCATCGCTGACATCAACATCGGTTTCGGGCTCATAAGACACATGTTCAAATTCTTCGGCAATCGGGCGCAACATATAATATAATTCGTCGACACCTTCGCCGTGTTCAGCAGACAAACGCAATGGTTCGCCGAGACCTAGATTATATGCCTCGAAATATCCTTCTTCGCCGGCTTTGCCTTCGGATTTATTAGCTGCCAAAATCACCCGATCCGCACGTTTGCGCAAAATTCGCGCCAGTTCCTGATCGGCAGTGGTCACCCCGACCCGCGCATCAATCATGAACAGACAAACGTCAGCCATATCCACGGCGCGTTCAGTCAATGCGCGCATCCGCCCTTGCAGACTATCATCGGTGGCCTTTTCCAGACCAGCCGTGTCAATCACCGTAAAGCGCAGATCGCCCAGCTTGGCCTCACCTTCGCGCAAATCCCGTGTCACGCCGGGCTGATCATCGACCAGCGCCAATTTCTTGCCAACCAGACGGTTGAAAAGCGTGGATTTACCGACATTCGGTCGGCCAACAATGGCGAGTGTAAAAGACATGGGATCTACCTAGCAGAAAAACAAACAGCGAGGAAACACCTCGCTGTCGGACCTCATAGAGGAATAAGTTCCTATTGGAAAGCGTGCAAATCGCCCTTCAGTGACAAGATATACATAATCCCGCCCACAACGATCGGTGCCGCCGCGGCGCCATCTGGCACATTTGCGTTCACAACCACCTCGCCGGATTCAAGTGAGAAACCACGAAGCGCGCCGTCACGACTGGCAACCCACATCAGGCCACCCGCCAAAACCGGACCATAATGACGGATCACGCCTTTGCGTTTTTCGGGGTTTTCAAAGCGTAGTAATTGCTGTGACCAAATCAGTTGTCCATTACTGGCATTAACCCGCATCAATTGCGCGCGGCCAGATACAAGGAAGATCGAACCACCTACGGACCAAACCGGATCAACAGCACCGGTCGCTATCGACCAGTTCTTAGCACCTGTCGACAGGTTTAACTGCAATGTTTCCCCAGAAATATTCGATACGTAAACGCGATTTCCATCGATCACCGGATCGCCGGAGATATCCCCGAAATACCCCAAAGCACTGGAGGGATGCGCCCGATCCAATGCCTCGCGCCATTTCGGCTGGCCGTTATTTGCGCGCACTACCATCACATCGCCAGACGTGAAAGGCAGCACGATTTGTCCATTAGCAACCGCTGGGCTGGCCCCGCCATTATATCCGCCATAAGGCGCCGAGAACCCACGCTGCACCCATTCCAGAGAACCGTCATCTGTATCTATTCCATATGCCGCATCCGCACGGCTAACGGCAACGAGCAAACCACCAACCACGGTTGGCGCCGAATGAAACGGTGCCTCAAATGTGCGACGCCAAATTATTCCACCATCGGAAGGGTTAATTGCCAAAATCTCGCCAAAACCGGTGCCCGCATAAAGAATACCGTCGCTGAACGATACCCCGCCGCCAGCGCCGTCTCTGCCACGTTCGCCCGCTGGGGTTACATCAATGGTCCAGACAATGTTGCCATTCGGCGTCAAAGCTGACACATGGCTTTCGCCGTCCATGGTAAAAATCATGCCTGCCGCAAAGACCGGACCGGATGTGATGCGCGTATCGCGACTGTCACCAGATCCGATATCCGTGCTCCAGACCAGATTAGGTGCCGCGCTAAACGCAGGATGTTGAATGTGATGTGAAGGTGCACCGTTCTGATGCGTCCATTCGCCGTTGGCAACCGCCGCAGTCAACGAAATCCCGGCAACCTGATTTGGTTGCGCCGTAATAAGTTCCACAGAGCGAATTGAATGCCGTTCACCGAGCAATGGCACATCGTCCGCACATCCAGCCAACACTGAACCTACAAGGACCAGTGATCCCAGTTTACCTAGCCTGAATAACGTATTCACAAAATCATCCATACGCACGTTGCTCTCGCTCAAACTTTTATCCGTCCGACGTTTCTACCAGACGTGTTGGGGCGACTATTTCACCACCCAAGGCTATCGTTAACTCTTGTGCACGATTTCGCAAGCTTTGTGTTGCATTATCGTCTTTCAGTATTTCGGCCAAATCAGCCAACGTTGCCGCAATATCGCCGTTACGTAATTGCACGATTGCCCGTTGTTCCATCGCCAAAAGCCGGAAAGGCGCATTCGGGGCGATCAGTTTATCAAGTGCCTCGAACACCTCGCCCTCACCCATATTAGCGCCGTTAATCATGACAAGTTTGAGCAATGCGAGATCCCGGTATAGCGCGGGAACATTGCCATCGGCAGCGATTGAATCCAGGACGGCAGCGGCTGGGCCAACTTGCCCTTCCGCAACCAAAGCCGCGGCTTGGTTCATCTTGGCAATCACGGTTGCGGGCGCATCGCCCTCGGCCAAGGGTGCAAAAGCTGCGGATGTTGCGGCTTCGTTTGCATCCAGCAATGCCTCGCCAGCGGCTTGGGCAGCCGTCCGCGTCTGGGTTTTGCTATATTCGTTATACGCAGCACCGCCAACGATCCCGATAACCACAAGGGCAAAAATCCATGCGTATTTCTTAAAAAACGCAAACAGCTTATCACGCCGAACTTCTTCGGATACTTCGTGCATAAAGGAATCGGACTCGCTCAACTCTCATCTCCTGATTTGTTGGCGCGGACCCTAGCGTTTTCGCCACGCCAAGCCAAGTGTAAATAACCCTTGTTAATGATGATAGGCGGCATTACGTGAATGTCAGATTTCTATTCGACATCCCCGACCTTCTTCGGTAGAAGGCACCGATCCCCGATATGGGCCGAAATTAAAGAGACCGCACTTATGGAAAACATCGTCCTATCCGTCCACTTGATTATCGCACTTTGCCTGATAGGCGTCGTGCTTTTACAACGTTCCGAAAATTCGGGCGGACTTATGGGTGGCGGCGGTAATACATCGGGCCGTTCAGCCGCGAACGCGCTGACCAAACTAACATGGATATTGGCGATCAGTTTTCTGGTGACCAGCCTTGCGCTGACGGTGATTGCATCGAAAAAAGCTAGCGATAACTCGGTTCTGGATCGCATTGATTTGCAAGCACCTATTACGCAAGGCGAAGAAAGTCTTGTGCCACAGCTTGACCTTGGCGACCTGACACCACCAGCAACAGACGCGCCAACAGCGCCGCCAGCAGCTGACGTGCCTTTGGCACCGCCTGCTAGCGAATAACCGTAGGGTGCGTGGTCCCCACGCACCATTCCAGCTTACGTAAATATGGTTGTTGCGACGAATGTCAGGCTTTTAATCGACACCCATGCAATTGATAGAATTCCTAATAGAACAAGAATTGTACACGTCATTCTGATATGCATGTACGTTATGTCTAAGAAACGCTCTAAATCCCTGTAAACAATTTTGATGAATTGATTGCGTTGGATACTAACGACTTGATTTGAACCTTCAGTATTCCCTTGAATTTCATAGTAATCAGGTTTCGCTGAGCTTTCCGTAACACAGACTTGATCCATTTCGTCAGCGATTTGATCACCGGTAATATCTGAACCCATTAACATTAGAGCACCGATTGAAAGGCCATTCATACGGTATTGCTCGAATATCCTATAAATATTATCCAATTCAACTTTGGTCGGCCTGCGCCATTTAGAAAAGTATTTTCGCAAAAAGTCAGAGCTTTGCTCGATAATTTGCTGAACCGTAATCCCTTTTGCGATTGCATCGCCGGCGTTGTGGAACTCTCTTAGAAAGACCGGACAAAACATCGAGTAAATAAGTCTAGCTAGCAAAAACATAAACGAAGCAAAGTAGAGAATATACCAATCAAATGGTAATTCGAGGGTAATGATTAGACCTTCTTTTGATCCAAACGGATAAATCGTGATTGTGTTGTTAAATTGTGCACAAATTTTTGCGAGAATGGGGATTGCAAAAAACCACAAATAAATTGATGCAAAAAATTTGGTGTCCAGAATTGCAACGAGCTTTCTCCAAGTTAAAGAAAAGCCAGTGTCAGCGGCGAAAAAGCCGATTTTTTCAACCATGAATTTAACTCCAAAAGCAAATTAGTACCCTGTTTTTGTGTTTAACTAAACAAAAAGAGTTATTCACCTCCGCACAGCCACAATATCCACCCACTCAACCTGCCGGAAAGTCCCTTTTGGTCTCATCTCGACACGGTGATGCCAGCACTTACCCCATTTACACCTAAACCAGTGTCCACACCCTTCCAATTCCCCCCACCCATGCTATCAAGTTCCAAACAAAGGAACTGGTCCATGACATTTTTACAAATCACCTCCGGACTTATCGTCCTTGCCGGCGCTTTCGGGGCTGTTAACTACCTGTTCCTTAAACTTCCCTCCTCGATCGGTATCCTCGTTGTCGCCCTGCTGGCATCCCTCGCCATGATGGGGATCGACTGGGTTTTCCCCTCGATTGGCATTGCGGACAACATCCGCGAAGTCATCATCGAAATCGAGTTCTCCGGCGCACTGCTCGAGGGCATGCTCGGCCTGCTCCTCTTTGCTGGTGCTCTCCATGTCAAGATCGAGGATCTGCGTGAACAAGCTTGGACCGTCGCCCTAATGGCCACCCTAGGTGTCGCCATATCCACCGCCGTCGCCGGTTTCGGTTTCGCATGGCTGGTCGGCGCACCGATCCTGATTGCCCTTGTTTTCGGCGCCCTAATCTCGCCCACCGACCCTGTTGCCGTGCTAGGCGTATTGCGCCAAGCCAACCTCAGAAAATCCCTAGAAACCCAGATCGCTGGCGAAAGCCTGTTTAATGACGGCGTCGGCTACGTGGTCTTCCTGCTGCTCGTCGGCATCGCTTGGCCACATGGCGGCGAACATGCGTCGGGTGTTGGCGGCGCGATCTGGCTATTCATCAAGGAGGCTGGCGGCGGCGCATTGCTGGGCGCGACCCTTGCCTGGTTAACCTTCCGCGTCATGCGCCGCATCGACGATTACCCGTTAGAAGTCCTGATATCCCTAGGCCTCGCCTTTGGCGGCTATGAACTGGCCGTATACCTGCATGTTTCCGGTCCAATCATGGCCG
>CAZYMT010000095.1:0-12013 GCA_964649035.1 uncultured Rhodobacterales bacterium | reverse complement strand
ACGACAAGCCCAGACGAATGGTCATCGAAGGGGTGCAAACCCCGGAACAAAATCCGGCTTACAGGCCATCCGCATAATTTATCACAATTGCAAACGATCACGCTATTCGCACACAAAGTGACGGACAAATGATCACACGTCATTTCAAATTTTCCGATCAGACGCGTATCATTCACGCAAATGCAAAAGGAGAATATCATGTCACCCCGTACCCTAGTCCTAGCCTCCCTCGCCACAGGATCCATCCTGTTAAGCACCCCGCTTTATGCCCAAACCGCAGAAACGCCGGCTGATCCGGTCGAAGCCGAAACGGCAATTGATGCCGTCGAAGATGTTGTCGAGGAAGTAACGGAATTGGCCACAGAAGCCGAACCAACCGAGGAAGCACTCGACGCAACAGAAGACGCGGCGGAATCCGCCTTAGATGCAGCCTTGGCAGCCGTCGGCGAAGCCGTAGAAGCCGCCGCCACGGACACCTCCTCAACAACACTACAAGACATCGCAGACGCCGACCCCAACCTCGAACTAATCGAAGGCGAAGGCGATGAACCAGACGCAATGGTGATGATGGCCGACGTGTTGTTCACCTTCGGCTCCGCAACCCTTAGCGACGAAGCCCTCGCCTCGCTCGCAGGCCTTGCCGATCACCTAGCCGAATACCCAACCGTTGAAATTCAAGGGCATACCGACGCCGTAGGGGGCGAAACTGCGAACGCAGCATTGGGCCAAGCCCGCGCCGATTCCGTCCGCGAATGGCTAGCCGCAAACAGCGAAATGCCCATCGATAGAATTATCGCCAGCAGCCACGGCGAAACCGATCCGGCTGCCGACAATGAGAACGAAGACGGCAGCGACAACCCCGAAGGCCGCTCCCTGAACCGCCGCGTCGTATTCATGTTCCCCGACGCGTGATACAAAAATGCCCCCGCCCAATTTCTGCGCGGGGGCATCCATTCCTATACGCTAACCACTTAACCCGCCGCTTTGCGCTGAATACAAGCATTAAGCGCATCCGCCCCAGCCTGCGTGCCACCTTCACCCGGAACAGCAACCGGCGTGCTACCACCATTGCTCAAACTATAACTGCCCGGCGCATCCACCTCAAACATACATTGAACTGAAAAATCAGGCTGCGGCGAACCACACCCGGCAACAGCAAGCAACCCCAACAAATAAATCTTTTTCATCTTATCTCCAATTTTTTAAGTCCAAACCAATCGAGCCCAAAGCTAGCTGGTTTCACCCCCTAAAACAACTAGGACCCCAACCCGAAATCCGGCCCAATCCCACCCCATAAGGGCCGCCCCGATCCTGGGTGGGTGCGAAAGCGCCCTCCCGTGGGGAGGATCGGGCGCGGCCCGTGCTACGCACGAGCCATCAATAATTCAAACGCCCCGCCCCACTAGCTCCAAGAACTAACGGGCGGCTTGGCTGAGCCAACGTTGACTCAAATAAGGGAGGCTGCCACAGTAGATTTTTTATGAATTGTTGTAATATAATATTTAGGAGAACTGCATGAACTACGGATTAGAACATTCCAAAATGATAAACGTAGATCGAGTATTTCTTGATCAAAATAATCCTCGACATGAGCCGTGTAACGATCAAGACGAGGTGATCGACTATCTCTGTCGTGAAGAACAGGTACTCCCAATTGCGAAAGATATCGCCAAAATTGGGTTAAACCCTCTGGAACTATTTGCGCTACTTCCCGAAAACGAGGATACATTTTTTGCTGCCGAAGGAAATCGACGACTGTGTGCGATTAAGCTTCTTAACGATCCCGATCTCGCACCAGCTAACCTAAGAAATGAATTTAGGAAAGCCGCTGAATACTGGGCACCCATACCACAGATTTTCGCCGTTATTTTTGACGGACGAGACGACGTCAAAACATGGTTGGATCGGATTCATGCTGGGACCGCTGATGGTCGAGGGCGAAGACAATGGAAAGCAGACCAAAAAGCTCGAAATAGCGGTTATTCCAAGAATGACCTTGCACTAGCTTTGCTCGATTTAGGTCAGGAAAAGGGCTTTATTGCAGAAAGTGAGCGAAAAGGACGCCTTTCCACTGTCCAGCGATATATAAGCAATCCCTTGATGAGAGATGCCTTGGGGTTGGTGCATCTGAATCCGGTGACCCAACAACAGATTTGCCGATGGCTGACTTCGATTTATTGTTTAAAAAATTCATGGAAGACGTGGCGGCTAAACGAATAACTACTCGCGACAATGCTAGTAGAATTACAGAATATTCACATTCGGTTAGAGAAATTGACGGAGTTTCGGGCGACCGTGTTGATAGGCATACGGTAAGCTCCAGCACGGAAAACAACGACACGAAAAAAACAAAAAAAACCAAAAGGCCCTCCAAACCGACAAAGATAAGTCCAAACGACGAGCTTCAAAAAGCGTTGAAAGAAATACCAAGCTATAAACTTGAAATACTATATTTCTCGTTATGCACTCTCAGCCTTTCACAACACACACCTCTTCTATCAATTGGTGCTTGGTCCCTTTTAGAAACGTTGACCGCAATTTGCGGTCGAACAATTAAGTCTGATTTTCATTCCTATTTGAATGGAAAAAAACTGGAAGATATTGGAACTTGTAAGAAAACTGAAGCCAGCTCGATTAGAGAGGCTGTAAAACGAGTTTCAGAATACGGTAATTCCACAAAACACAATAAAACATCCGCAGCATTTAATGGTGAACAGCTTGCTAACGACTTCGAAACCATGACGCAAATGTTGATAGATTTAGCTGTAAATGCAAAAGGAAAAACGTGAAGGAAAATGTGTTAGTCTACATATTTTTTGTTATACCCCAATTTGATGCATTGATTTTTTGGAGTTTTTAAATGGCTAGGACATGTTCACCGTTGCGATATCCGGGAGGTAAATCTTGCCTGAAACCGCTGGTCTCCGAAATAATTCGAACAAATAACTTGCAACGGTTTCACTATGTCGAACCCTACGCGGGAGGGTGTGGGTTAGCCCTTTCTCTTTTGTTTAGCGGTTATGTTAGCGATATTCATGTTAACGATTTAGACCCGTCAATTTGGAGCTTTTGGAAAGCCGTTCTTGATCATACAGACGATATGATTGAACTGGTCAAGACGACAAACATTAGTGTTCCAGAATGGGAATTACAGCGCCAGATTCAATTGGAAGAAGATGTATCAAATCCCCTAAAGCTTGGATTTGCGACTTTCTTCCTCAATAGAACAAATCGATCAGGTATAATCAAAGGCGCTGGGATAATAGGTGGCAAACAGCAGACTGGAAATTATAAGATGGATTGCAGATTCAATCGCGAAGATCTTGCAAATCGAATTAGGCGAGTAAGTAAATATCGATCTCGTATTCATCTAACTCGCCAAGACGCCGTCCAGTTTATGACAAATAAATCGAATTTTCCGTCCCAATCATTTTTTTGTGTTGATCCGCCATATTTCAATAAAGGGTCTAGTCTATATACCAGTTTTTACAATCCTGACGATCATGCGCAAGTTGCAAAATCTGTGCTAGAATTAGAGCATCCTTGGATTGTGACTTACGATGATACCGATCAAATTAGAAAATTATACAGAGAACGACAACAATTTGTATTTGACATAAAGTATTCTCTCCAAACAAAACGGGTTGGAACGGAACTTCTTGTTGCTTCAAAAGGCTTACGCCTTCCACCCGAAGTAGAAGACCGACAGGTCCAATATATTGAACAGAATGCAGCTTAACATCAAAACCGCGTTCTCTCGCACCAAGCCCTAACTACTCCTTAACGCCCCGAAAATTGTATATACGCATTATATACACGTTATATACAGCTGCTATACGCATTATATACGCATGCAATACAGATGATATACGGCCCTTTGGCGGGTGATCATCGCTTGTGGCCCATATTCGCCCAAACCCTCTTCACACAAAATTAACCACAAAAACCCGTGAATCCCGTGGGAAACCCCTCCATTTCCCCCGAAAACCCCAGCATTTCCAACTTATTTCAACTTTTTTGAATTTATTTTCATCTACATATAGTGGCCGCCCGCTACCCGCATACCAGACCTGCCATCTCCCATGCAAAACACCCCCAAATCCCCTTTCTGCCCATGCTAAACCCATTGATTTCCATAATATCCCATGCTACACCATCTCCACGGACGGAAGCGGATTTCTCCCCAAGGGCATTTAGACCCGAAACTGAGCAGGTTTCATACAGGCACCCGCATCCTCCCAAGGTGAAAGATCCAACGCGCAAGCGAGCAGACACGAAAGTGGCGCAGTTGGACGACCCGAATGGGACAGACGGCGGTTCGTGTCTTAGGCAGCGCGAACCGCCGCTTCCTTTTCTGGGAGCAAAAACAGGAGTTTAGGGACGTGGCAAGACGTTTCAGAGGTAAATCGGTCCATAAGGTGGACACGAAAGGTCGGGTCTCAATTCCGGCTGCCTTTAGACGTGTGCTTGAGGAGGGCGACCCTGATTGGCGCTCCGGCGAAAATCCCCAATTGGTCATTGTTCACGGCATTAAAGAAGGTCAGTGTCTGGAAGGATATTCGATCACCGCGATGGAAAAGGTCGACGACTTGATTTCAAGCCTCCCGCATTTCTCGCCAGAACGCGAATTCTACGAAACGATTATGGATACGGATTCCGATTATGCCACCGTTGACGAAAATGGCCGCATGGTTGTTTCCGCAGCCCTTCGCGCGAAAATCGGCGTGTCCAAAGAAATCATATTTGTCGGTAAGGGTGAGACATTTCAGATGTGGGAACCTGCGGCCTATAACGAAGAACTGAAACGGATCAAAGCGTGGGGTGCCGCGCAGGAAAACCCGCACGCGATGCTATATGGCGCGAAACAGGAGGGGTAGGATGACCGTTCCCTCGATTGACCCGACCAACCCTGACGCCCCGCATATTCCTGTTCTTCTTGAACCTATTCTTGAACATATCCAACCAGTTAGCGGTAAATGGCTAGACGGCACTTTTGGTGCCGGCGGTTACACGCGTGCGCTTTTGGATGCGGGTGCCGAGGTTATTGGCGTTGACCGCGACCCCGAAGCGTTGGTGCGGGCCGAGGCTTGGAAGGATATTTACGGTGATCGCTTGACCCTCGTTCAAGGTGTGTTTGGCGAGCTGGATCAGATCGCATCCGACCTTGATGGCGTGGTGCTGGATATTGGTGTTTCGTCCATGCAGATCGATCAGGCTGAACGCGGGTTTTCGTTTATGCGGGATGGACCGCTGGACATGCGGATGGGGCAATCCGGACCCTCGGCGGCTGATATCGTGAACCTTGCGCCGGAACAGGTGCTGGCGGATATTTTGTTTCAGTTTGGTGAAGAACGGGCCTCGCGCAAGATTGCCAAGGCGATTGTGATGGACCGGAAAATTGCGCCGTTTGAAACGACGCGGCAATTGGCGGGAATGCTGGAACGGATCATGCCAAAACCCAAACCGGGCCAGCCCCACGCGGCGACCCGCAGTTTTCAGGCTTTGCGGATTGTGGTGAATGACGAATTGGGCGAATTGGCGCGTGGTCTTCAGGCGGCTGAGGCTGCTTTGAAAGAGGGTGGATTGCTGGTCGTTGTGACCTTCCATTCGCTGGAGGACCGGATGGTGAAGCGGTTCATGCAGACCCGTTCGGGCAGTGCGCCGCAAGGCAATCGTTTTGCGCCAGTGACAGAAAATGATGCGGCAAGGTTCGAGCGAGTTACCAAGCGGGCGGTCACGGGAAGTGCCGAAGAAATCGCGGCGAACCCACGGGCGCGCTCGGCTAAATTACGGATTGCACGGCGGACCGCGGCGCCCGCTGGTAAAGTGGATTTTCGCGCGATTGGTGTGCCGCCACTCGATATTTCAAAAGGGGCGTGGCTATGAAGGGTCTATTATTTGTACTGGGTATCGCGACCGTTGTGGTGTTTGCAACATGGGCCTACCGCGTGAATTACCGCACCCAAGATGCCATCGCGCGGGTTGCCGAATTGCAGCGTCAAATTGCGTCTGAACGGGAAACCATTGCGGTTTTGCGGGCGGAATGGGCGTATCTTAATCGCCCTGAACGGCTGTTGGCCTTGTCCGAAAAACACTTTTCGGCGCTGCGTTTGATGCCGCTACATCCAGACCATTTTGCTGACCCGATGAAGGTGGTTTATCCGACCCCCGAGGATCCGTTGCTGAATGAACTGATCGCGGCGGCCATCATTGAAATTCAAGGGGACGGACAATGATCCGGCGCCCTTTACGGCCAATTGCCCGTGTTCTAAAGGCGCGCGAAACCGGCATTGATCCCGCGATGATCGAGGCCGAGGAAAAGGCCGCGCGCATGCGCGGGCAGCGCAATGCCGAACGTCGCCGCGCGGAATCGCGGCTTGTATTATTGGCAATGACATTCGTGTTGGCTTTCGGCGCGGTGGGCTGGAAAATGACGGTGCTGGCATCGACTGATCCGGTGGAGCCGCGCAATTTTGTCAGTACCAATCAGATTGTTAACCAACGGGCCGATATTGTTGACCGTAACGGAGAAATTCTGGCGACCAACCTGATCACGACGTCGCTTTTTGCGCATCCACAAGACATGGTTGATCCACGGGCTGCGGCTGATGGGCTGGCCGGTATATTTGATGATGTGGACGCGGAACGGCTGTATCGACAGTTTTCCGGCACGCGAAAATTCGTCTGGGTGCGGCGGAAATTGTCGCCCGAACAACGTCAAGCGGTTTACGACCTTGGCGAGCCGGGCTTGCAGTTTGGACCGCGCGAATTGCGGCTTTATCCGAATGGAAATCTAGCGGCGCATGTGCTTGGCGGCACAGCGTTTGGGCGTGAAGGTGTTCATGCCGCCGAGGTGATTGGGACAGCTGGTGTCGAGCTGACATTTGATAAATTTTTGCGCGATCCCGCCGAGGAAGGCGCGCCGTTGGAACTGTCGATAGACATTTCTGTGCAGGCCGCGATGCGTCGTGTTTTGGCGGGTGGTATGGCGCTGTTCAAAGCCAAAGGTGCGGCGGCGGTGTTGATGGAGGTTGATACGGGGCAGATCGTTGCGATGGTCTCGTTGCCTGATTTTGATCCGAACCATCGACCGAATCCACCCATTAGCGGTGATCCGGCTGATAGTCCGCTATTTAGTCGTGCGGCGCAGGGGAAATATGAGCTGGGCTCGACTTTCAAATTGTTTACGGCGGCGATTGCAATGGAAACGGGGATTGCGACGCCTGCGACTATGGTTAACACGGCCGGGCCGTTGCGGTGGGGGCGGTTTACTATTCGGGATTTCCACAATTACGGATCGCGCTTAAGCCTGATGGATGTGATCGTGAAATCCTCCAATATCGGGTCGGCGAATTTGGCTAAGGAATTCGGGGCCGAGGTGCAGCAGGATTTCTTGCGCTCCTTGGGGTTCTTTGATGTGTTGCCGATTGAAATGCGCGAAGCACAGCGCAGCAAACCGTTGCTGCCGTCGCGTTGGTCGGAACTTTCGGCGATGACTATTTCTTATGGCCACGGCTTGGCGGCGACACCGCTGCATTTGGCGACGGCCTATGCAACGATCACCAATGGTGGGTTGAAAGTTACGCCGACTTTGCTGCGGAATGCAGAATTGCCCACTGAGGAAGATCGGGTTTTGTCGGCGGAAACGTCTGCCCATTTGCGCAATATGCTGCGGCAAGTTGTTGTGCGCGGAACCGCGTCATTGGGTGGCGTTGAAGGCTATCAAGTTGGCGGAAAGACCGGAACGGCGGATAAGCCGAACCCGCAAGGTGGCTATTACGAGGACAGGGTTATCGCAACGTTTGCCAGTGTTTTCCCAACGGACGATCCGCAATATGTGTTGATCGTGACGCTGGACGAGCCTGAAGAAACTTCGGGAACAGAAAATCGTCGCACGGCGGGGTGGACCGCGGTGCCGGTTGCGGCTGAAATTATCCGGCGGATCGCGCCTTTGATGGGAATGCGGCCAGAATGGTTCGACGATGAGGTTAATACCTCGGGTCTGACCTTGACGCGCCATTAACGAAAGGCCAAGTGAGCCGATATGGAAAATGTGCGGTTACTTGAAAATCTGAATGTGGCGCGTGTCGTTGGTGATTTACCTGACATTACGGGCCTGTCTGTGGACAGTCGGGAAACCAAGGCGGGGCATTTGTTTGTGGCTTTGCCCGGCAGTAATATGCACGGCGCGGAATTTGTAAAATATGCGGTTCGTATGGGCGCGGTGGCCGTTTTGACTGACAAGGCTGGGTATAAACTGGCCGATCGTAACGATGTTACCTTTCTGATTGCCGATGACCCGCGCCTAGTTTTGGCTGACGCGGCAGCGCGTTGGTTTGGGGTGCAACCTGAAAATATCGTGGCGGTTACTGGGACCAACGGAAAAACCTCGGTCGCGAGTTTTGTCCGGCAGATTTGGGAAGAGCTGGGCGAAGTTGCGGTGAATTTTGGCACGGCAGGGGTCGAGGGGGCGGTGGCCGCACCTTTGGCACATACAACCCCCGAACCGATCACGCTGCACCGGCTTTTGGCGGATTTGGTTTCGCAGGGGGTTACGCACGGCGCGATGGAGGCATCCTCGCACGGGTTGGCGCAACGCCGCCTTGACGGGGTGCGTTTGAAAGCGGCGGGGTTCACAAACCTTAGTCGTGACCATCTGGATTACCACAAGGATTTTGCCGATTATTTTGACGCTAAGGCGGGGTTGTTTCGGCGAATTTTGCCAGCTGGCGCGACGGCGGTTTTGAATATTGACGACCCTAAAGGGGCGGAGCTGGCTGCGGAAATGGCGGGCTCGCGTCCGGTGATTTCGGTTGGGCATACGGACAATGCTGATATCCGGATTGTGAACACACGCTACCGCGCCGATGGGCAGGATGTGCTCGTGACCTTTGAAGGGGATCGCCATCTGCTGAAACTGGATCTGCTCGGCGGATTTCAGGCGGAAAATGTATTGATGGCAGCCGGGTTGATAATCGCTTGTGGGGCAGATGTTGTCAAGGTTTTTGCGGCTTTGTCAAAAGTGAAAACCGTGACGGGCCGGATGGAACGGGTGGCGACACGGGCTAATGGCGCGATGGTATTTGTTGATTATGCGCATACACCGGATGCTTTGGAAACCGCGTTGCGGGCAATGCGCCCGCATGTGATGGGGCGGCTTTTGGTGGTGTTTGGGGCGGGCGGGGATCGTGACAAAGGCAAGCGACCTTTGATGGGGGCGGCGGCACTGGAAAATGCAGATGTGTTGTTTGTGACGGATGATAATCCGCGCTCGGAAAACCCTGCGGATATTCGGGCGGCTATTATGGTAGCCTGTCCCGAGGCTAATGAGATTGGCGATCGCGCGGCGGCAATATTGACGGCGGTGGATGCGTTGAAACCGGCGGATGCGTTGTTGATTGCTGGCAAGGGACACGAAACTGGACAGACAGTTGGCGATGCCATTTTGCCCTTTAACGACGCCGAACAAGCAAGCATTGCAGTAGCTGCGTTGGAGGAGTTGGAGCGATGAGCCTTTGGACATCGAGCGAGGCGATTGCCGCAACGGGTGGCACAACCGGTGAATGGGTCGCGAACGGTGTTTCGATTGATACGCGGACTCTGCAAAAGGGTGATTTGTTTGTGGCTTTGACGGATATTCGCGACGGTCATGATTTTGTGGCGCAAGCGCTGGAAAATGGCGCGGCGGCGGCGATGGCTTCGCGGGTTCCTGATGGGGTTGATCGCGCGCGTTTGCTGCTGGTGACTGACGTTCTTGAAGGGCTCGAGGCATTAGGTAAGGCTGCGCGCAAGCGGGCGGCTAGGGTTATTGCTGTCACTGGATCGGTTGGTAAAACCGGCACCAAGGAAATGTTGCGCACGGCGTTGAACGGGCAGGGGCGCGTTCATGCCGCGGAGAAAAGTTATAATAATCATTGGGGTGTGCCGCTGACTTTGGCGCGGATGCCGACCGGCACGGATTTTGCGATTATCGAGATCGGGATGAACCACCCGGGGGAAATCGGGCCGCTGGCCAAGATGGTTGAACCCGATGTTGCTGTGATCACCAATGTTGCGGCGGTCCATATGGAGGCGTTCCAATCGGTTGCCGAAATCGCAGTGGAAAAAGCGGCTATATTCGAAGGGTTGCGCGCGGGTGGTCATGCGATCCTGAACACGGATTTGGACAGCTTTGACATTCTGCGCGATGCGGCGAATGCGGCTGGGGCAGAGATTACGACTTTTGGCAGCGACGCCGATTTTCGGCTGATTGATGTGAAAATTGGTGACGGTGTGACCAATGTTTCCGCCGAACCAATTTCTTTCACACTTGGCGCTGAGGGGCGCCATTTTGCAATGAACGCTCTGGCGGTTCTGGCGGCGGTCAAAGCTGCTGGCGGTAATGTCGGAAAATCGACCGAAGCTTTGCAGAACTGGCATGCGCCTGTTGGGCGCGGCGAACGGTGGTTGGTTGGCAACATAACTCTGATCGATGACAGTTATAATGCCAATCCGATGTCGGTCGGCGCGGCGCTGGATGTGCTGGCGAACAGCAAGGAGCGGCGCGTTGCGATACTGGGCGACATGTTGGAACTCGGGGACATGGAAATCGCGCGGCATAAAGAATTGGCGGCGCTGGATTGTATGAAGGATATTGAGCAGGTCCATTGTATCGGGCCATTGATGAAGGCGCTTTATGACGTGTTACCTGCGGATAAACGCGGCGAATGGTTTGCGAGTTCGACCGAATTGGCGCAAAATCTTGAAACGTTGCTGAAAGACCACGACACTGTCATGGTTAAGGGATCTTTGGGGGCAAAAATGGCGGTTGTTGTTGACGCGATAAAGAATATGGGCGATGCCCGCCGACTAAGCGATAACGGAGGTGTAGCGTAATGTTTTATTTTCTGACTGAACTGTCTGACGGCGGGGATTTCTTTAACTTGTTCCGCTATATCACCTTCCGTTCTGGCGGTGCGTTCTTCACAGCATTGATTTTTGGTTTCATGTTTGGGCAACCGCTGATCAATCTGCTGCGCTCCAAGCAAAAGAAAGGCCAACCGATCCGTTCTGACGGGCCGGAAAGCCATATTCTGGCCAAAGCAGGGACGCCGACAATGGGCGGCGTGTTGATCCTAGGGGCGATTTTGGTGTCCACATTGCTATGGGCGCGCCTTGATAATGGCTATATCTGGATGGTGCTGTTTGTCACCTATAGCTTTGGTCTGATCGGGTTTGCTGACGATTATCAAAAGGTCAAAAAGCAAAGCTCCGACGGGGTTAGCGGTAAGCTGCGCCTTGGGATCGGGTTTTTGGTCGCGGGGATTGCCGGTTATTGGACGATGTCGCTGCAATCCGACGATTTGTCTGGATACTTGGCCTTTCCAATCCTGAAAGACACGCTGTTATATCTTGGATTTATGTTCATTCCGTTTGTCATGATCGTGATTGTTGGCTCGGCCAATGCGGTGAATTTTACGGATGGGTTGGACGGGCTGGCGATTATGCCAGTGATGATTGCGGCGGCCTCGTTCGGGATCATTGCCTATGCGGTTGGCCGGACCGATTTCACCGATTATCTGGATGTGCATTACGTAGCTGGTACCGGTGAGTTGACGATTTTTGTGGCCGCGTTGATCGGCGGCGGCTTGGGTTTCCTTTGGTATAACGCCCCCCCCGCCGCGGTGTTTATGGGCGATACTGGATCGCTGGCATTGGGCGGGGCGCTGGGGGCGATTGCCGTTGCCACCAAGCATGAAATTGTTTTGTCGATCATTGGCGGGTTGTTTGTTGTCGAACTGTTAAGCGTTGTCATTCAGGTGCTGTATTACAAGAAAACCGGCAAGCGGGTGTTCTTGATGGCCCCCATTCATCACCATTTTGAAAAACGCGGTTGGGGCGAAAGCCAGATCGTGATCCGGTTCTGGATCATTTCGTTGATCCTCGCCCTAGTTGGCCTAGCAACGTTAAAAATCCGATGATCCCGGTTCTTGGATATAACGGGCATCGCGTTGGCGTGCTGGGGCTGGGACGT
>CAZYMT010000094.1:0-12260 GCA_964649035.1 uncultured Rhodobacterales bacterium | reverse complement strand
GCATGGGCGTCTATATTGGTCAGTCGACCAAAATTGTGGACCGCGAAACGGGGGCGGTGACCTACGGCGAAGTGCCGCCATATTCGGTTGTGGTTTCTGGTTCGCTACCGTCGAAAAACGGCGTGAACTTGTATTGTGCGGTGATCGTGAAAAAGGTTGATGAGCGCACACGCTCCAAGACCTCCATCAACGATTTGCTCCGTGACTGACGAAGCGAAAGATCTACCTGACTGGCCGCGGGAAAAGATTGTCTCGTGGTTAGAGGCAATTATTCGAAACACTCCCGAAGATATGCTGAGGATAATTTCAAATGCTGATGGGCATGCGTTCTCGGGTGACGACGAAAAACACTATGCGGCGCTCAAAGAGCTCATAGAAGTTAACAATTGTAGAATAGACTGGGGTGGAAATGTCTCGTGGTTTCCGATGGAGCCGATTGAACTGGTGGCACATTCATTCGCCCCGAACTATGAACACGCATTTGCTACCTGTACGGCGATCCTAATGATTGAGGATATTGAAGGTGGGTTTGCAGATTATACGGAATTCCGGTGGCTCAATCTTGGCCCAAAGACCTACAATAAGCTGACGCCTGAATTTAGAGAGCCTATTTTGGCTGGCTTCGGATTTCTGATCCGTCGTGGTGATTTCGAACGCTCTGGCTTGAGCGAGTTTATGTAGGTAGAAGAACCCGTCGATACCCCGAGAGTTTCCGAGAGATCGAAAAGCTGAATGGAAAGACATATGAGTAGCGCGCTAATTGTCATCGACGTTCAAAATGACTTCTGCCTTGGCGGAAAGCTAGCGGCTGAAGATGGTGACAGGGTTGGCGGGATATTTGCGGGAACGCGGGATTAAGGACCTAACTTTTGTAGGCTTAGCCACAGATTATTGTGTTGCATGGTCGGCGCTTGATGCTGTGAAAGAAGGTTTTATAACAACTGTTATTCTGTCAGCCTGTCGCGCAATTGATATAGATGGAAGTTTGACTGCGGCGCTCAACAATATGCGCGCCGCCGGGGTCATGTTAAAGGACTGAAGATGATCGATATTGCAAACAGAGTGCATAACCACACATGGGATCTTGATCCTATCGTCCGCTCGGTGCTGGACACGGATTTCTATAAACTGCTGATGGCGCAGACGGTGCAAAAACGGCATTCGGATGTCGAGGTCACGTTTTCGCTGATCAATCGCACCCATTCGGTGCCTTTGGCCAATCTGGTTGACGAAAAAGAACTGCGCGCGCAGCTTGACCATGTGCGCACGCTTTCCCTGTCGCGGGGCGAGGTCACATGGCTGCGGGGCAACACTTTTTACGGCAAAGAACGCATGTTCTCGCCCGAATTTATCGATTGGCTGAAAGATTTCCGTTTTCCGGAATACGAACTGTATCGCAACGGTGATCAGTATGAACTGACCTTTAAAGGGTCGTGGTCGGACGTCATGATGTGGGAAGTTCCGGCATTGGCGATCCTTAGCGAATTACGATCCCGCGCCGTCTTGCGGGCCATGGGCAAGTTTGATTTGCAGGTTTTGTATGCTCGCGCCATGACCCGAATTTGGGGTAAAATCGAGCGATTGAAAAAACTTGAAGGTTTGTCATTAGCCGATTTTGGCACAAGACGCCGCCATTCGTTTTTGTGGCAGGATTGGTGTGTTCAGGCCTGTATCGAAGGTTTGGGGGACAAATTTGTCGGGTGTTCCAATTGCCTTATTGCGCTTAGGCGCGAGGTGGAAGCCATCGGAACCAACGCCCATGAATTGCCAATGGTTTATGCGGCTTTGGCTAACGGGGATGCTGCCTTGGCCTTGTCGCCATATGACGTTTTGGAAAATTGGCAAAAAGACTATGACGGCAATTTACAGGTCCTTTTGCCCGATACTTTTGGGTCCGAAACCTTCTTTGAACGCGCGCCTGATTGGATGGCGAATTGGACAGGTGCCCGAATAGATTCAGGGGACCCCGCCAAAGGGGCCGAGATGGCGATTGATTGGTGGAAGGCGCAGGGCGAAGATCCCTCGCAAAAGCTTATCGTATTTTCAGATGGGCTCGATGTCGATAAAATTGAGGAACTACACGCTGAGTTCAAAAACCGTGTTCGCCTTGCTTTCGGTTGGGGCACGCTTCTGACCAATGATTTTCGCGATCTTGTGCCAGATGACGCCTTGGCACCGTTTTCACTCGTGTGTAAAGCTGTGAACGCAAACGGGAAGGCGACAGTGAAGCTTTCGGACAATGCTGGCAAAGCAATGGGGCCAACATCCGAAATCGAACGCTATCGTCAAGTTTTCAATCAAACAGCGCAATCGCGCCAACCGGTACTGGTCTGATGAAAGAAAAACGTAAACAACAGGTTTTCACATTGCTGGTCGAGGTTGGCCGCAAAGAACGCGACGGTTTACCCAAAGGCGCAACCGGGGCGGCGTTAATGTGCTATGCAACCGGCGTTGACGAGGCCGAGGCCGTGCGTGAAACCGTCGCAATTCTGAAACAGGCCGATATGGCCCCGCTGGATGTTTCCGGCTACGGAACCCTTGAAGAACGCCTTGCCGAGGGTCACGATATTGGCGAGGAAGAGCGCGGGTTGATGCAACAAGCACTTGATCAGAACTCTGTGATTGTGGCGCAGATGACGCCGTTTTATGATAAGGTAAAATGATATGACCGACAAAATAACGACCATCGTTTGGGATTTTGACGGGGTGCTGAACCGCAACTATGTTGATGGGCGGTTCCTATGGCAAGATGACTTTGAAATAGAGTTCGGTCAGTCAATTGAGGTCTTCCAAGAACTTATCTTTAGCGAACATTTTCAGCGTGTGATCCGCGCAGAACTTGACCTTACCGAACTTATTGCCGCCTGGGCGGACGAAGTGGCGTTTGTTGGGGATCAACGCGATATTATCGATTTTTGGTTCCAGAATGACTATTATCTGGACGATCGGATGATGGCGATGTTGGCACGTAGCAGCGCCTCATCACTGACCAATGTGCTCGGGACAAATAACGAACCGCTCCGAACCCAATTCATCGCCGAGGAGCTGGGATTTGCCAATCGTCTGGATCGAATATTCTCGTCGGGGCAGTTGGGGGTCGCGAAACCGGATGACGAATTTTTTCATACGGTCGCCGAGGAATTGCACGTTGCACCGGAAACCATCCTACTGATCGACGACACTCGCGACAATACCGATGCCGCCCTTGGTTGCGGTTGGCACGCCCATTGGTTTGACGGCTCGGATTATGACGGTTTGGAAAAACGCCTAGCGGAATGCTGCGTATAATCCGTACGCCTGCCGAGCATAACGAGGCCACGCCCAACGGAAAACGTTGGATTTAGTCCAACTTTGACGGGCGGGAGCGCCTCCTTTTCGGGAAGTTATACGCCGTCTGTCGCGACAAGGTTTCGTTCGAAATGCAAAATTGTTTGTGTGCCAGACATCCACGGGACTTTACTTTCAGTCCGCAAGGTCGGCGTAAAACCAGTTTTTCTAAGCACAGCTGAAGATGCCGGATTGATTTCAAGGCAATGTGCCGTCAGCAGGTTCAGATCGTATCTTTGCGCCGCTAACTTGATCACCTCAAGCACCGCTTGAGTGGCAACACCCTGCTCGCCCAAATTCTTGCCGACTCGGTATCCCAAATCCGCCGAAGAAACGTTCCTGCGCTTGATTTCTGACAAATTTATGCGCCCAACAATGTTATCGGCGGCGTTCAGAATGACATGGATATATGCAGTATCTTGTTTGGCCTCTTCGATCAGCGCGGTGTTGATCTGCTGAAGCTTGTCCAAGGAATAATAGCCGTCAGGGCGCGGCGGAACCCATTGCTCGAACCAGTCCTTGTTTTCCAATTCAAAGGCGAGAGCCTTCTCTGTATCGCCGGCCCTTAAAAGCCGAACAGATATAGGGCTAGCAGTTGGCATTTACGCGCGATGCACGCCGTCCGCCAAAGATTTCACAAAATCCAGAATCTCGGCGGTGGGTTTGCCATCCGCGATCATTTTCACGATTGCCGTACCCACAACCGCACCGTCCGCCACGCCGGCAATCGCTTCGGCGGTTTCGGGGGTCGAGATGCCAAAGCCGACGCAGACTGGCAAATCGGTGCTGGCTTTGATGTTGGCGACGATTGGGGCAACGGCCTCGGCATTGGCGGAGGCCGCGCCGGTGATGCCGGTGATCGAGACATAATAGATAAAACCCGACGTGTTTTGCAGCACTTTTGGCAGGCGCTTTGCGTCAGTCGTTGGTGTGGTCAGGCGAATGAAATTCAAGCCTGCATTTCCGGCTGGAATGCAAAGCTCGCTATCCTCTTCGGGTGGCAGATCAACAACGATCAAGCCGTCAACACCAGCCTCCTTCGCTTCAGCCAAAAACGTATCAACGCCTTTGGAATAGATCGGATTATAATATCCCATCAAAACAATCGGTGTGCTGTCATCGCCCGCGCGAAAATCCCGAACCAGTTGCAAAGTCCGGTCAAGCGTCATGCCCGTTGCCAGCGCGCGTTGTCCGGCCAACTGGATCGCTGGACCGTCGGCCATTGGATCCGTAAACGGCATGCCAAGTTCGATCACGTCAACGCCCGCCGCGGGCAGACCTTTGACAATTTCCAGTGACGCCTCGTAATTCGGATCACCTGCCATCACAAAAGATACAAAGGCTGATTTGCCGCTCGTCTTAAGTGCGGCGAATTTGGTGTCGATACGAGTCATTGCATATTCCTTATGTTTGCCCGTGGTTTGCGGGATTGGGCGTCGAAAATCAATGCCATTCCGCTTGATCCTTTTGCATTCCGGCCCTAGAAGCCCCTCAAAGCTTTAAAATCGGAGGCCATCATGGGTTTCAAGACTGGTATCGTGGGCATGCCCAATGTGGGCAAATCGACCCTGTTTAATGCGCTGACCCGCACCGCGGCAGCACAAGCGGCGAATTTTCCGTTTTGTACTATCGAACCGAACACTGGTGTGGTTTCGGTGCCGGATGTGCGGCTTGATAAATTGGCGGCGATTGCTGGTTCCAAGCAGATTTTACCGGCACAGATGACATTCGTTGATATCGCTGGCCTTGTTAAGGGTGCATCGAAGGGCGAGGGGTTGGGCAACCAGTTCTTGGCCAATATCCGCGAATGTGACGCGATTGCCCATGTTTTGCGCTGTTTTGAAGACGACGATGTGACCCATGTTGACGGTCGCGTTGATCCGGTAGCGGATGCTGAAACTATTGAAACCGAACTGATGCTGGCCGATTTGGAAAGCATCGAAAAACGGTTGCAGAACTTGATACGTAAAGTTCGGGGTGGCGACAAGGATTCCGTCGATCAGGTGCGCTTGCTGGAATTGGCCAAAGCGGCACTGGAAGATGGCAAACCTGCGCGCGCTGTTAAAATTGACGAAGACGATAAAAAAACATGGGAGATGTTGCAACTACTGACCGCCAAGGCGGTTTTGTTTGTCTGCAACGTTGAGGAAGAAAATGCTGCTTCTGGCAATGCCCATTCCGAAGCCGTCGCCACAATGGCCGCTGAACAAGGGGCGGCCAGTGTGGTGATTTCGGCTGCGATTGAAGAAGAAATTAGCCAGCTCGATGATGAAGAAAGCGCGATGTTCCTCGACGAAATGGGCCTGAACGAAGCGGGTTTGGACCGGATCATCAAGGCAGGCTATGAGCTGTTGAAATTGCAGACGTATTTCACAGTTGGCCCAAAAGAAGCACGCGCATGGACCATTCATAATGGCACCTCAGCGCCGCAAGCGGCTGGGGTTATCCACGGCGATTTTGAGCGTGGGTTTATCCGCGCCGAAACCATTGCTTATGATGATTTCATTGCAAATGATGGTGAGCAGGGCGCTAAAGAAGCAGGCAAAATGCGTGCGGAAGGCAAAACCTACATCGTCAAAGATGGCGACGTGATGCATTTCTTGTTCAATACGTAACGTTTAGCTTCTCTTAACCATACTCTGCAAATCTAGCCGACATAACGAGTCGGAGAGATTGATGAGAGCCACATTAGAATTTGTTCAGTCTAAATTTGATAGTCCGTCTAGGCAGCTTCAAGGTTTGTCCGATCTCGAAATACTTGTGACAGGCACGCGGATTTACATCTTGGCGGCTGGCGCTGCGGATGGCGGCGTTAGCAGTTACGAAATCCTGAATAATGGCGATGTGGTCTCCGCTGACGATATTCTTCTAACTGCCGGATCTGGAACGTTAGGCGTTTCTGATCTAACAAGTTTTTCTGCAGGTGGCGACACATTCGTTCTGGCGTCAGGACAATTTGACAATAATCAGGTTGTTTACCAAATCGGGAATAACGGCAGCTTTTCAGTGTCGGATAATTACACCGCGCCCTCCACATATTCAGGTTGGAACCTGACCACCGTTGCCGATTCTGGCGGGAATATGTACTTATTCGGAGGCATTTGGGGAGGTACCGGATTTTTCGAATTTGATGTGGATACCGATGCAGATCTAAGCGCGCCGGAATTGCATCCTGACGATACTGGCATGTTTCTGGGTGACGTTACCGCCATTCATTCAGCAACCCTTCACGGCAAAAGTTTCTTATTTGTCGCCTCGGGTGTGGACGCTGGTTTGCACAGCTATGAACTGATGCCGGACGGGTCCCTAAATTTACTATTTACCGCGCCGCCATCATTGGGGGGCTTTGCCGGGGTAACATCGCTTGAAACGGTTGATGTTGGCGGCGAACGATCCTTTGTTATTGTTGCATCGGCTGGAACTGACTCCATATTGGTATTCCGGGTTTCCCAGGGTGGAAAGTTGCAGCATGCTGATACGTTTACCGATACAAATGATACTCGGATTGCGGGTGTTTCGGCCCTCGAAGTGTTCGAGGTTGGCGGGCAGTATTTCTTGCTGGCTGGCGGGTCGGATGACGGTATCACCTTGTTTGAAATTGATTATCGTGGGCGGCTGAAAGTTCTAACAACCGTGGTCGATGACGTGAACCTAGCGCTTCAAAATGTGACGGATATCGAAGCCGAAATTGTCGGCGGTGAACTTTATGTCTTTGTAAGCAGCGCTACCGATCACGGCTTTACACAATTTGTCCTCGATTTACCGGGTGGCACCGGGATTATCCGTGGTGGCCCGGGCGAGGACAGTCTGACTGGCACCGCCGGGGATGACACCATTTTCGGGCATGGTCGCGCAGATGAATTATTTGGACTTGGGGGTAGTGATCGTTTGGTTGACGGCCTTGGTCCCGACGTTTTGTGGGGGGGTAACGGTGCAGATATTTTTGAATTTGTTCCCGATAACCGGACCGACTGGATTAAAGATTTCAAGGTCGGAGTCGATCGCATCGATCTAAGCGGATACGCGCTGTTATATCATTCTTCAGCTATTACCTTTGAGCCCACATTGCATGGCGTGACATTGACGATCAAGGGTGACAAGCTGCGAATTGAGTCTTTTGACGGCGAACAGCTTACGCAAGCGATGTTCACCGAAGACGACTTTATTTTTGGCTAAACGGATCCGTAGGATATTTTACCTTTGCGAGATATAAACCATGTGCCGGGCAAACCGGTCCACAGGCCGAGCGGTCAACCGCCTCCAGCGCGACCTTCACGCGTTCGGGCGCCCAAGACCCGGCGCCAACTCGATCAAGGGTTCCAATGAAACTGCGGACTTGATTATGCAGGAAACTGCGGGCGCGGATATGGAACCGGTACTCAACGCCATATTGATGTTCAATAGTTTCCACGCGCAGCTCATCAAGGGTTTTAATCGGCGAGGCGGCCTGACAAACTGACGATCGAAAGGTCGTGAAATCATGTTGGCCAATCAGGTAATCAGCGGCTCTCTGCATCGCCTCGGCATCAAGATCATGGGTGATCCGCCAAACTGTTCCCTTATCAAAGGTCATCGGCGCGCGCCGTGAAAGAATGCGAAACGTATAACTACGCTCGATAGCTGAGAAACGCGCATGAAAATCATCGGCCACTGCAGCCACTGCCATAATGGCAACGGGTGAGGGTTTTAGATGAAAGTTCAACGCTTCAGACAGGCGAAACGGATCCCATTCCTGCGTCAGATCCACATGCGCCACCTGACCAGTTGCATGAACACCAGTATCCGTGCGGCCCGCCCCTTGCACCAGTTCACAATTTGTATCGAGTTTGCGCACCGCGGCCTCGACGGTTCCCTGAACTGAGGGCAGCTTTGGTTGCCTCTGCCATCCGACAAAAGGGGCTCCGTCATATTCGATTTTTAGGGCATAACGTGGCATGGCATCTGCCTAGCGCGGAAACTCGGATTTGCCAAGGGCGGGTGCACTGCTTACATGTGGTTGAATGTATTAAGGAAAGGCCCGCGAATGGGGATAAGCGACATAAGTGACAGCATCTTTCGCGCCGTTGAGGACGCAAGCGACGGCGTCAGCGAGATGTTCGAACCAGTGATCCGCTTAGGGGTCACGGGATTGTCGCGGGCTGGCAAGACGGTTTTTATTACGTCGTTAGTGGCAAACCTGTTGGATCGCGGGCGTATGCCGCAACTATTGGCAGCCACCGAGGGGCGGATAGTTTCCGCATTTTTGCAACCCCAGCCCGACGACACTATTCCGCGCTTTGACTATGAAACACATTTGGCGGCGTTGACAGGCAAAACACCTCATTGGCCACATTCGACCCGCTCGATAAGCCAGCTTAGGATATCTTTAAAAATACAACCTGCTGGCTTGTTGTCGGGGATCAAAGGCCTGCGAACAATCCACATAGACATAATAGACTACCCCGGCGAATGGCTGCTGGACCTGCCGCTGCTCAATCAAACTTATGCCGAATGGTCGGAAAACACATTAGTACAAGCCCGCTCGCCCGCGCGAGTGTCGCTGGCCGAAGGCTGGCTTGCCCAGCTTGAGGGTTTCGATACTACGGCGGAACTGGACGAAGGGCAGGCGCAAGAACTGGCAAAAACCTTTACCGCATATCTGGCAGCCAGTCGCGAGGCCGGATTTTCTGGCTGTGCACCAGGACGGTTTCTGTTGCCGGGTGATCTTGATGGGTCGCCCGTTCTGACATTTTCGCCGCTGGAACGCCCAGAAAAAGTCCGATCCAAAACGCTTTACGCGGAATTTGAACGTCGTTTCAGCGCTTATAAACGCAAAGTTGTAAAGCCGTTTTTCCGTGATCACTTCTCCAAAATCGACCGCCAAATCGTGTTGGTCGATGTGATGGGTGCGGTCCATGCAGGCCCCCAAGCCGTTGAAGACTTGCGTAACGCCATGAGCGATATTTTGGCCAGTTTCCGGCCCGGAAAAAATACGTGGCTATCGTACATCCTTCGGAAACGGGTGGAAAAAATCCTGTTCGCGGCGACCAAAGCCGACCATTTGCATCACCTGCAACACCCACAATTGACCGGATTGTTGCGGGCAATGTTGCGCGACGCCAAAGACCGCGCGGATTTCAAAGGTGCAAAAACGGCCGCGATTTCGCTTGCCAGTTTACGGGCGACGGTTGAGCAGACGGTGAAACATGAAGGTGAAAACCTAGATTGTGTGCAAGGTGTATTGCTGGAAACGGGCAAGGTTGCGGCCATGCATGCCGGGGAATTACCCGCCGATCCGGCGCATTTGCTAGTGCCCGCACGCAAAGGGGAAGCTGCTTGGCTCGATGGGGATTTTGAGGTGATGCGCTTTGCCCCACCAGTTTTAACCCGCCAAAACGGCGAGGGCCTACCACATATCCGCCTCGATAAAGCCATACAGTTTTTGATAGGAGATCGCCTGTGACTGAGCCTCAACCAACCCGCCGTGGTCCGATTATTATCGAGGCTGATCTGCCGGATGTCGTCAGCCCCGAAGACGCGGCCCCCGTTCCCGAAGTGATCGAAGGGCGGGCAATGCAAACCGTGACTGCTTTTGCAGCGCGAAAAATAAGTTGGTTGTCGCGGCTGTTTTGGGCAGGGATTACTGGGTTGATCGGGATGATGGCCTCTGTTGCGATGTGGGATTTCGTTACTGGATTGCTGGCGCGGAATGTTTTTTTGGGGCAAATGGCTTTGGGATTGGCAGCGGTCGTCGGACTGGTTCTGCTCATTATTATCTTACACGAATTGGCAGCGTTTTCGCGCCTTGCCAAGATTGATACGTTACGCTCGCAGGTTCGCGAGGCGCACACGGACGGCGAGCGCGGCTTGGCCGAAAACGTCGTAAAACGGCTGATGTCGCTTTATTCTGGGCGCGAAGAACTGCGCTGGGCACGAAAATCTGTTGTGGAACAGCAAGCGGATATGATCGACGGTTCGGACATGTTGGGTTTGGCCGAGCGCGAATTGATGGGGGTGTTGGATCAAGCGGCGGTTAGCGAAATTCAGACGGCCTCACGAAATGTGGCTGCAGTGACTGCGTTGATCCCCATGGCGTTGGCTGATGTCGCTGTGGCGTTGACCGCGAATGTGCGGATGGTCCGGCGGATCGCGGAAATTTACGGTGGACGGGCTGGAACGTTCGGGTCTTGGCGATTGCTGCGGGCAGTGGCGACACATTTGGTGGCGACAGGGGCTGTGGCGGTTGGCGACGATCTGATTGGATCAATTGCGGGGGGCGGGGCGCTGGCCAAGGTCTCGCGCAAATTTGGCGAAGGGATCATCAACGGCGCGTTGACCGCACGGGTCGGCGTCGCCGCGATGGAGGTTTGCCGCCCAATGCCGTTCAATGCGTTGAAGCGGCCGAAAGTGTCCGGGATCATCAAAAATGCGCTTGTGGGGCTGTTTAAGTAAAGATTGCCCGTCGCAGAGTGGATGGTTAGTCTGCCTGAAAAAGTAGGGGATATGTTTTGGACGACGAATTTTTCATCATAGCTGGGATTATTTTGTTTGTGGTGGTTATCGTGCTGCCCATTGGATTGTTTTTTGCGCATTTGGGATTGCGGCGCAAAGTTAAGGATTTGGAAACTGAGGTTTGGGCGCTGAAAAATGGCGCGTCGCCAATTGCCGCCGCGGCAAGCGACCCCGTCAAGGAAATCGATGCGGTTGAAGAATCCCAAGACGTTTCCGAAATGCCAGAAGAACCCACGCTTCCTGAAGAGAACACACCGGTTTGGGTGCAGCGTACGGCGGAGATCAAAACACCGGAACCTGAAACCCCAAAGGCTTATGTGTTCAAAGAAGGCATGGGACAAAAAATTTCTGACTGGATGCAGCAAAACTGGTTCTTTGCGGTGGCAGCAGTATCGCTGGCGCTGGCAGGGATTTTCCTTGTGCAATACGGCGTCGATAACGGGCTGCTTAGCCCTGCGCGGCGTGTCATGGGCGCAATTATCCTCGGCGCGATCCTGATCGTAGTCGGGGAATATGTGCGTAGAAAACTGGGCGGTGACGAGGAGGGATCGTTTGAACTGTTGCCTTCGGCCTTCTCTGGCGCTGGTTTGGTTTCGATGTTCGCGGGGATTTTGGCTGCGAGGATGATGTACGACCTGATTGGCGCGAATACGGCATTATTCGGGTTGGTCATTGTCGGGACAATGGCGATTGTGCTTGGCTGGTTTTATGGACCACTTCTGGCGATTCTGGGCGTGCTCGGTGCGCTGGCCGCCCCTTTTATGGTCGGCGGTGGTGGCAGTTCGGCCTATTTCCTATACTTCTTTTTTGCCGGAGTCGCAGGTGTTGCGCTAGCGATTGACAGCTATAAACGTTGGGCGTGGCTGTCCGTGCTGGGGCTTATCGGGGCATATTGTGCGGCGTTCTTGTTGTCATTCGGAATAGGGCAAGAGGATTATTTTATTCTTTTCGGGTTGATTACGGCAGCTTTGGCAACGGTTATTCCGATGCGAAAACTGGTGCCGATGCAGGACGGCGCGATGCTGTCCGGTTTTGTATTTAGATCAGACGACGGGCGACCGGAATTCCCGACGCGGGTGGCAGGCGGTGCGTTCGTTGGATCGTTGCTGGTCATCGCAAGTGCATTTCTGGCTGATAGCACAATGTTCTGGCCAGCCTTGGCTGCGCTTGCATTGATGTTCCTTGCCGCTGTGATCTGGTTGCGCGATGCAGAGGCGTTGGCGGATTTGGCCTTCCTTCCGGCGACTGGCATGTTGGCAATCCTCTATTTCGAACCACAATTCGGGACATCCGTTTGGGTCAACTGGATTGAGGCGGTAAACCGCCCCGACACAGATTTTGCACCTGCTACCTTGGCGATACTGCTAGGGGGTAGCCTTGGTGTGTCATCATTATTTGCATGGCGCAGTTGGAATAACGTGGGATATCGACTGGCCAATACG
>CAZYMT010000093.1:0-12285 GCA_964649035.1 uncultured Rhodobacterales bacterium | reverse complement strand
CCAAATCCGAAAATATGTGGGTGCGCCGCGCGGCCTTGGTAATGACTTTGCCATGGACCAAACAAAACCATCCAAGCGCGGCGGACATTGCCATACGCCACCGCGTTCTTGGCTGGGCCGCAACCTACGCTGACGACCACGAATGGTTTATTCAAAAGGCAATCGGTTGGTGGTTGCGCAGTCTGTCGCGCCATGATCCCGAAATGGTGCGGGCATTTATGGCCGAGCACGGCGAGCGAATGAAACCCTTTGCACAGCGCGAGGCTGTTCGGAACATGCCTTCAACATCGAAGTGACTTATGTAAACGCTCGATTTTCTCAGCCGAAATATAAGGGTATTTCGTTTGCAATATCGCAGCCATTTCATTGGTAGGCAGGGCTTTTGCGTCCTCGCCACCAAGGCGCTCGGATACATTCATGCCGTTAGCTGTTTGTAAAAACATCGCGTCTCCGTGATCCACGATCACCTCGGCAACCTGGTCAACTTTCCGGTGCCCGCCATAACTATATATAGTCTTAATTTTGCTCACATCGATAATCCGTCCGGCTTCAATTGAGGCCAGACCGGCGGACGCCTTGGGCGCATCATCCACCTTCAGCATCGGCAGTTCAGATGCCAAAAGCAGCTCAAACCCGTTCGTAAAAGTCACAACCTTTCCGATGTTTTCAGGGCGCATATAGCCGCGCAACCGTTCAATATAGTCACATCCCACCGCGTCATCATCATCGAGTTGAAACGTCCCCACAACATCCGTTGTCTGGTCGAGCATTTCAAAACCCGCCCGTTTGATCACCCGTTTAATGCTGGCTTTGGGGCGAAAAGCGCGGGCGTAAACATTGGGAATATTTTCCAACAGTTTTTCCAACCGCTCCAACGCCCAAGCTGGCATTTCTTGTGAGGTCACAAGGATCACATTAAAATTCTGGTCAGTCTGTGCCGTCAGGCAAGGTAGGCAAATATCCTCAAAAACCTCGAACCGTATGCGCAGGCGTTCATCATCAAAAATCTTGGTTTTGCGCTCCTCGTAAGTCTCTTTGAGCATTTTGGGAAAGTAATTCGATTCCTTTAGCAGCATTGAAAATCTTATAATTCCAACGATATCAGATGGTTGGCTTGCTTCGACGGCTTCCAGTTGGCCGGAGGGGAGGAAGGGCATTACGCCTCCTCCGCAGGTTTACTAGGTTCAAAGGCAAGAACTTTGTCGCCCAGTTCGAAATCAATATTCGCCTCAGCCGTGTTGAAAACCAGCGTTCCGTTGGCGAGAATAGCGCCCAGAATTTCGGAGCCTTCGCGATGCGCCAAATAGTCCTCAAAATTATATTCTTCGCCAAGCTCGGTGCATTTGAACACCCATGCGTCGCGCTGCCGGTCGTTGAATTCCTCAAAGCTCAGGGCTGAACCGAAATTGCGCCCGCCAATGGTTTCGGGCAGTGCCTGTTTTTCCTTTTCGACATGCCGTCCGATTTGCAAAACATTGCCGCGCCCGAATTCAGGGGCAAAATCGGTGCAGACCAACGCGTTATAATCGTCGGAATCGGAGGCGGCTAATAGAACGCTGTAATGGTGCAAATCTATGGTGTGTTCAGCGGCCTCAGACAGGATTTCACCGTAATAAACCGGAATCCTCTCTTGGCGAGCATGGCGCAGGCGGAACCAGTTTCGATCAGCCAATAACACCGGAATTCCGGCGTCTTGCAAAGCTTTTGCCAATGCGACACCCCAGTTTGAAGCGCCCGTTAACAAAACCCCAGGCATATCGGGTGAGGTCAGGCCCAGAACTCGCGCCAAGGGCTTAATCGTGAACCCATGGGCAACCACCGTGGCCGCAACCAGCGCAAAAGCCAGTGGCGCCAGCAATTCGCCATCCGCAATCCCGAGTTCACCAAGGCGCGCACCGAACAAACCGGAGACAGCCACAGCGACCACGCCGCGCGGGCCAATCCATGCGACCATCAGCTTTTCCTTAAACGGAACCTCGGTCCCTGCCAGCGATATTCCAACGGCTAACGGGCGGGCGACGAACATTATTAGCAAAACAAAAGCGAGGGCGCGTAAATCTAGGCGGCTCAACATTTCAACACTCATGGAGGCGGCGAGCATGATGAAAACGCCCGAAACCAGAATGACGGTGATATGTTCCTTGAACCGTTTCAATTCGCCAAGCGATGGCAGTTTGGCGTTGCCGATAACGAATCCCATGACCGTGACGGCCAACAAGCCGCTTTCGTGCAAAACGTGATCGGTTACGGCATAAACGACCAAAACCAGCGCCAAAAGCACCGGAACTTTCATATATTCAGGCACCCAGCCGCGCCGAAAGGATCGCACCAAACCGATGCCCGCAACATAGCCGACAGCGATGGCCAAAAGGATGCCGCCAATCAGGTGACCACCGGAAACGGCAAGGGTGCCTTCACCGTGCAGAAACAACACGCCCTCAAAGGCGAAAACGGCGGCAAGGGCACCAACGGGATCGTTGACTATGGCCTCCCAACGCAGGATTTCGGCGGGACGTTTTGCTAAGCGGGCTTGGCGGAGCAATGGCGTTACAACCGTCGGGCCGGTGACAATCAGGATGCCGCCGAAGATGATGGAAGCCTCCCAGCCCAAGCCAGCGCCGTAGCGAACGGCGAGGGTTGAAAACAACCAGCCCAACGGTCCACCAAAAACCACAAGGCGTCGCACGGCAGGACCAGCATCCTGTAACGCTTTGAATTTAAGAGTTATTCCACCTTCAAACAAGATCAACGCCACGGCAACCGCGACGATGGGACGGAACAAATGGCCTAAATCAACTTCGGGGTTTATCCATCCGGTTACGGGGCCTGCAATGATCCCTGCCAATAACATCAGCACAATTGCCGGCAATTGCAATCGCCATGCCAACCATTGCGATCCAATGCCGAGGGCACCGATCAGCGCGATTAATAAGGTAGGTTCCATGCAAATTTGTCCAATAATTTTCGGACAGACTAACGACATGGAAAAATTTCTGCAACGATGTTTGCCAGCTATTGCTATCCGCTGCATTCAATTTTACGTTCGCGTGAACAGCTTGGTAGGAAGCTCGATTTTCAGGAAATATAATGTCAGATACAGTAAACAAGGTGCGCAATCCGTCGCGCCCAGAATTCATTGCGCTTATTGCCGCGCTAATGGCCCTAAACGCGTTAGCGATTGACGTCTTGCTGCCAGCATTACCGCATATGGGCGCGGCATTGGGGATCGCCAGCGAAAACGACCGACAACTGGTTCTATCCGTCTATATGCTGGGGTTCGGTGTCGCCCAATTGGCCTTTGGACCGCTATCAGACCGCTTTGGTCGTCGCGGGCCGTTACTTATTGGATTGATCGTATACTTAATCGCCGCTTTCGCCGCGATTTTCGCCCCTAGCTATGGTGTATTGCTGTTTTTACGCGTCGTACAAGGTATGGGCGCGGCTGGCACCCGGGTTATCGGCCAATCCATTGTTCGCGACCGTTACGCTGGCAGCGCTATGGCCGAGATCATGTCCCTGATCTTTATGGTCTTCATGATTATGCCAATAATCGCCCCGGGAATTGGACAATTATTGTTGATGGTTGGCCCTTGGTGGGTGATCTTCTTGTTCATGGGCGGGTTGGCCAGCGTTATCATGTATATCGTGTTTAAACGCCTGCCCGAAACCCTCGCGGTGGAGGATCGCCGCCCCCTTACCCTAAAATCCGTCATCGGCGGTTTTGGAATCGTCTTTAGCAACCGCATGGCCATCAGCTATTCACTGGCAGGCACGTTCCTATTTGGCGCGATGTTCGGTTTTGTCTTTGCCTCGCAGCAAATCTATGTCGGGATATTTGATCTAGGTGCGTTATTTCCGCTGGCATTTGCCGCCGTTGCTGCGGTTATGTCATTGTCTTCATTCCTAAATTCCAAAATCGTCGCCAGAATCGGGATGCGGAAACTGTCACACAGTTCGCTAACGGCTTATGTCATTATCAGTATAATTTGGCTGGCCTTTACCATGACAATGACCATGCCGCTCTGGCTATTTTTCTGTTTTGTCGCGCCCTTGATGTTCACGTTCGGATGGATGATTTCCAATATGAATTCCCTAGCGATGGAACCTTTGGGCAAGGTCGCTGGAACCGCCTCGGCAGTATTTGGGTTCATCCAGACTGTTGGCGGTGCCGGTATCGGGATCCTGATCGGGCAGTTATATAATGACACGCTGGTGCCGATTGCCGGTGGCTATGTGGTCATGGGGATTTTGGCGTTCATCTGTATTCTGGTCGCTGAAAAGGGCCAGATATACCAAAACGGCCCTGCCCCCCTTGCACCCAATCAAAAGCCTGCTTAGGGTTCGGGTAAGCCAAGGAAGTATTCATGACCCAAGCTCCGCAGTTAATTGATCCATTTGCCCGCGCCGTCACTTATTTACGGGTATCCGTCACGGATCGTTGTGATCTGCGCTGTTTCTACTGCATGTCGGAAAACATGACCTTTATGCCTAAAAAGGAATTGCTGACGCTTGAGGAACTGGATCGGGTTTGCACGAATTTCATCGAAATGGGAGTGTCAAAACTGCGGGTTACGGGCGGCGAGCCATTGGTTCGCAAGGGTATCATGACGTTTTTCGATGCAATGTCGCGCCATATTGGCACTGGCGCTTTGAAAGAACTGACCCTGACCACCAACGGCACGCAGCTACATCGTTTCGCGCAACCGCTTGTGGGTGCAGGGGTGAAACGGGTGAATGTGTCGCTCGATACGATTGACGAGGATAATTTCAAGGAAATCACCCGTTGGGGTAAGTTCAAGCAGGTGATGGCCGGAATTGATGCCGCTGACAAAGCAGGGTTGAAGATCAAAATCAATGCTGTGGCGCTGAAAGGCACCAATGATGCCGAGGTCCACCACATGATTGAATGGTGCGGCGAACGCGGTTTCGACATTACCTTTATCGAGGTTATGCCGATGGGCGACATGGGCGAGGCAGATCGCCTTGATCAATTCTGGTCCCTAAAAGACGTGCGCACTGAGCTGGCGAGCCGCTGGACCCTGACCGATATTCCGCTGAATACTGGTGGCCCAGCGAACTACGTTAAGGTCGAGGAAACTGGTGGTCGCGTTGGATTTATCACTCCGCTCACCCATAATTTCTGCGAAAGCTGCAACCGCGTTCGCCTCGATTGTATGGGGAAATTGCACATGTGTCTGGGCCAAGAAGATGACGCTGACATGCGTAAAATCCTGCGGGTCAATCCCGACAGTGACGCGCCGCTGCGCCTAGCCATCGAAAACGCCATTGCCCGCAAACCCAAAGGGCATGATTTCGACTATTCACGGCAAAATATTCAAGGCCAGATGAAACGCCATATGAGCCACACCGGCGGATAAATGTCCTGATAACAATGTTGTTATTACCGCGGCCTTCACATCTTGCGCCTATGCTATAAGTTGCCAGTAATCGCAATCTATTATGAGAGACAGCCAAATGAAAAATCGTATTCTTGGTACGGCATTGATCGCCGCAATTGCTTTTTCCACATCGGTTACCGCCGCAGGCCATGACCCGGTTGAGGCACGTATCGCGCTCATGAAAGGCGTTGGCGCTGCTGCTGGCGCAGGTGGTAAAATTCTAAAAGGCGAGATTGAGTTCACGCCAGAAGCCGCACTTGAAGCTTTGACCGCACTGAACACCGCAGCCTTAGCGCTTGGTGACAAGTTCCCGGCTGGCACTGACGGCGATTCTCGCAGTTCTGCGGCCCCAGCAATCTGGACCGATGCTGACGGTTTTCAAGTCGCTGTTGCCAAATTTGTAGCTGACTCGCAGGCTGCGCTGGACAATCCACCTCAAGACGTTGCTGCATTCGGTGCGGCGTTCGGCGCGGTTGCGTCAAACTGCCGTGCGTGTCATGAAAGCTATAGAATTCGCAAAAACTAAGGCGATACATGTTCGATAATATTTCGTCGAGAAAAATACTAGCGATTGCGATGCTCTTGGGTGTCGCTTTTGCTATTTTCTGGATTCTCACAATCCCAAAAACCGTCCCTGACTTTGATGTTTTCGCCAATACTGGCGACCCAGTCAAAGGCGAAGAGGTGTTTAACGTCGGCGGTTGCGCCTCGTGCCATTCCGCCGAAGGTGCCGAGGCAGAGGATAAGTTGATCCTGACAGGCGGGCGTCGTTTTCCGTCGCCATTCGGAACATTTATCGCACCCAATATCTCGCCCGACGCTGAATTTGGCATTGGAAGTTGGTCATCACATGATTTGGCCAACGCAATGATGCAAGGAACCTCGCCCGAAGGTAAGCACTATTTTCCGGCATTCCCATATGTTTCTTACGCACGTATGAATCCGGCCGATATCGTGGATTTAAAGGCATTTCTAGACATTTTGCCTGCGTCAATCGAACCTACGCAGGATCATGATATTCCTGTTATCTTCAAATGGCGCCGCTTGATGGGCGGTTGGAAATTGATTTTCTTTGACCCTGCCCCAGTGATCGCAGTTCCCGCAGAGGTCGAGCGAGGGCGCTATCTTGTTGAGGGTCTGGGACATTGTTCAGAATGCCACACCCCGCGCAATCCGATTGGTGGATTGGTTAAAGATCTGTGGATGTCGGGAGCACCCGACCCTGAAGGCAAGGGGTTCGTGCCCAATATCACTCCGCATGAAGACGGCATTGCCAGTTGGACCGAAACCGATATTGCCTATTACCTGTCGACAGGTTTTACACCGGAATTCGATTCTGCAGGTGGCTTGATGGCTGAGGTTATCGACAACACATCTCTGTTGTCCGAAGCTGATCGTAACGCAATTGCAGCCTATTTGAAGGCCATTCCCCCGCACCCTACGCGCAAATAGCCTGCATCCAGCCAAGACCTGCATCAGTATTTGTGCGCGGGCGATATTCCGCGCCGACATATCCGTTATAGCCGATTTTGTCGATGTGGCGCAGGATATAACGGTAATCAACCTCGCCCCTATCAGGTTCCCCACGATCCGGCACGGCCGCAATCTGGATATGTCCAATGATCGGCAGCAGGTTTTCGAGGCGACGGCTAAGGTCACCCTGCATGACCTGAACATGATAACAATCAAACATCAGCTTTAGGTTTGGATCGTCAATTTCAGCAATGATATTAACGGCTTGCACCGTCGTTTGCAGAAAATATCCGGGATTATCGATCGAACTAAGCGGCTCGATCAACAGGGTGATATTGTGCGGAGCGGCTTTTCCGAGTGC
This sequence comes from uncultured Rhodobacterales bacterium, assembly GCA_964649035.1. GTDB lineage: Bacteria > Pseudomonadota > Alphaproteobacteria > Rhodobacterales > Rhodobacteraceae > NORP23. The sequence goes on along the minus strand of CAZYMT010000093.1, from coordinate 5,052 downwards.
GTAACGCAGATTGGCAATAAACGTTTCGTGCGCCGCCTGCCCTTCAGCAATTCCAGCCATCACATGCACCATGCCAGTGTTGATTTTCACCGCATATTCAATCGCTTGATCAATCGCCGCGCGCGCGTCCGCCTCTCGACCAACAAGCGCCGAAAGGCCCAAACCATCGCCGCGCACCGTGTTCAAACCGATCATCGGTAAACCGGTTTCGCGCAAGGCGGCGTTCACTTGGTCCGGATCAACATCATAAGGAAAATGGCATTCAACCGCCAAAAATCCCGCCTTTGCCGCGGCGCGAATAGCGTCCGGCAAAGGCAGTTCAGTCCATAAAAACCCTAGATTGGCCGAAAGCCTCACGAATGGTCCTGCACCGTTTGTTCTTGGCGACCTAACCCCTCGACCTCCAACGACATCACGTCGCCAGCTTTCAGGAATTTTGGTGGCTTATTGCCCATACCAACACCTTCGGGTGTGCCCGTTGCAATGATATCACCAGCGCGCAGTTCCATGAATTGCGACAGATGTGAAATGACCTGTGCAACCGTAAAAATCATGTCCGAGGTCGATGAGTTTTGCTGCACATCACCATTCACGCTAAGCGTCAGAGACAGGTTTTGCGGATCAGATACTTCGTCTGCCGTCACCAGATACGGGCCGGTTGGGCCAAAGCTTGGGGCAGATTTACCCTTGATCCACTGGCCACCACGGTCCTTTTGGAAGGAACGTTCAGACACGTCATTGATCGTGCAATAGCCCGCCACATAAGACAGGGCGTCCGCCTCGCTTACGTAGCTGGCGGTTTTGCCGATGACCACGCCTAGCTCAACCTCCCAGTCAGTTTGCTCGGAAGTTTTAGGGATAATAACCGGATCAAACGGACCAGATAGTGCCGAGGTCAGCTTGGAAAATATGATCGGCTCCTTGGGGATATTAGCGCCGGTTTCAGCCGCGTGTTTGGCATAGTTCAGCCCCACACAAATGAAATTCGGCACCCATGCAAGGCACGGACCGATACGCGGCGAACCCTCAACAATAGGCAGGCTGTTTGTATCGAGGGCCTTTAGGCGACCAAGCGCTTCAAGCGACACAGTGCGCCCGGCGAAATCGCCAATCGCACCGGATAGGTCGCGGATATTGCCATCTTCATCCAGACAACCCGGTTTTTCCTGACCCGCAGGTCCGTAACGTAAAAATTTCATACTATTCTCCTTCGGGGACAACCTTGCTCAATCTGGCAGGACGTGCAACATATATATCAGTTAAATGAGGGAAAATGATGAAAATTCTGATTACGGGCGGCGGTGGTTTCATCGGCCAGAAGATTGCAAAAAAGCTGGCGGCAGAAACGGTTCTGCGCGGGCAAGTTGTCAGCGGATTGGTTCTGGCAGACATCGTTAAGCCCAATAATGTCGACGCCCCCTTTCCCGTGACCTGCATGGCCGCAGATATCAGCACTGCAGACGGCGTCGCAGCAATGTTTGCCGATGCGCCTGACGTAATTTTCCATCTAGCGGCGGTGGTTTCCGCTGCTGCCGAGGCGGATTTTGACCTTGGGATGCGGGTAAACCTTGGCGGCACTATGAATATTTTGGAGGCCGCGCGCCAACAAGGCAACACGCCGATGGTGATTTACGCGTCGTCCTGCGCAGTGCATGGCGGTGATGCACCAGATCCGGTGCTCGATAATATCGAGCTGAACCCACAGGGGTCTTACGGCATTCAAAAAGCTATGGGCGAGAAACTGTTGCAAGATTATTCGCGCAAGGGTTTTGTCGATGGTCGCGGCTTGCGCTTGCCGACAGTAACAGTCCGCCCCGGTGTGGCGAATGCGGCGGCATCATCATTTATGTCCTCGATTTTTCGTGACACCTTGCAAGGGGATTTGGCCAATTGTCCGGTCTCGCGCGATTTTCCGGTTTGGCATACGGCGCCGCGCACGGTTGTTGCCAACTTGCTGCACGCCGCTGAAATCCCAGCTGAGGCATTTGGCTTTAACCGCAACCTCAACTTGCCCGGACGCACCGATACGATTGGCGCGATGATTGACGCAATGACATCGGTCGCTGGTAGCGATGCCGAAGCGCGGATCACATGGGAAAGCGATCCAGTGATCGAGGCGATTGTGAATGGTTGGCGCGGGCGTTTTGTCCCAACTAAGGGCTTGGAATTAGGCTTCAAGGCGGATGCGTCATTTGCCGATTCCATACGCTGGTTCCTTGAGGATGATATCGTCGTTAAGTGATCGAAAGCCCCGCCAAAACCACCACCCCAACCATCGCCACAGCCATACAAAGGTTAATGGCGAACTGGGTGCGTGGCGGTAGATCGAGCCGTTGAACAACCGATCCCATCACCAACCACAGGATGTGGATGGGAATCCAGATGGCGTTAATAATGGCGAATTTGATCAGGGTTTCGGTTAGCAGCGATTCCGTTGCAAAAGCGAACCCTGTGAACAAGGTTGTGTTGACCGCGTAGGCTTTGGGATTAACGATTTGCAGAAATATTCCGGCCAGTATGCCGGGGTGCTTTTCGGCCTTGATGAAGGCAATTTTTGATCCGGCAAAGGCAATGCGATAGGCGAGGTAAAACAGATAACCCGCTGATAAAACAAGTAAAACATTTCGCACCACAGGCACAGACAGAAGTATCGCGGCAAGACCAGACACCACGGCCAGCGCCACCAAATTGGTGCCGATAAACAGCCCCGCAACATAGCGCAAGCCGTCACGACTACCATAAGCGGCCCCGACCCCGGCGGTCGATAAAACGCCGGGACCGGGGGTGATTAGCAACAGGAAAACGGCGGTGGCAAAGGTAAGCATTTGGCCTCGAGGTTATTCGTTTGTCAGGATTTCTTGTAGGTAAATGTCGAACTCAGGACTGTTGAAAAGTCCGGTATGCCCGACACCTGCTAAGGTCTGGCGCGTGGCGTTTTGCAGATGCTCGACAAGGTTCGCGGAATGATGTGCGGGGATAACACTGTCGTCCTCGCCGTGCAGAATGTGAACGCGAATATCAAGCGGGGCAAGCATTTTGATGTTGTCGAAATCCTCGGTCAGGATGAAGCGCGGAAAATAGAACCCTTGGCCAAGGGCAACGTTATAAACGCTATCATAGGGGGCGAACAGAATGACGCGATCAGCCCCGTAATGATTGGCGTAAATCGACGCCGCCCCACTGCCCAGCGAATAGCCGAAAAGCGTGACATTCTGGTATTTGTCGTCGGCCCAGTCATGCGCCGCCGCGATTGCATGCAGTATCTCGCGCTTTGAAGGTTTTCGGGGATCACCGCCGTAACCCGCATATTCAACCACAAGCGTATCAAACCCCAGCGGGGTCAGGTGGTTAGCGCCAAGAAACCGCCAATTGCAGGCGGAATCAGCGTTTCCATGAAAGAAAATCACCAGATTTTTGTTGTCGGCAGCGGTCACCAACCCCTGCTCGCCGTCTTGCGCCCAGTGTTGGGTTCCCGCAGGCAGCTCGCAATTCGCCAGCGCCCGATCATTTGGCAGATAGATCATCGAGCCTTGGAATGTATAAACCCCCAAAGCCGCCAACAGGTATAAGGATATAGGGATAGCAGTCATTCGACGTAAAAATCTCATATTTGGTTCACTAGGCTTGGATTTCTTGTTAACGATAACATGACGACTAATCCCAACTGGAACAAGCGGGTATTTTCGCCAGTTTTACGGGACAAAATCAAGATTTAACAGGGAGATTAATATGAGCAATCCAACAGTGGGCTTTATCGGCGTCGGTCTTATGGGCCATGGCATGGCGAAAAACGTGGTGGAAAAAGGGTTTCCGTTGCTAGTGACGGCGCATCGCAAACGCGAGGCGGTTGACGATCTGGTGGCGCGCGGCGCAGTCGAGGTGGCGGATGTCGCTGAAATGGCGGGCAAGGCGGATATTCTGGTGCTTTGTGTGACGGGCTCGCCCGAAGTTGAGGCGAATATTGCGATCATCATCGAGAATATGAAACCGGGGGTGATTGTAATTGATACATCCACCGCTGAACCGGAATCGACGCGTAAGCTCGCGGCAAAACTGGCAGCGGCTGGTGGGCGGTTGGTTGATGCGCCTTTGTCACGCACGCCGGCCCATGCTTGGAGCGGGGAATTAACGACGTTTGTTAGCGGGACCGAGGCCGATATTACCGATATCCGCCCGTTGTTGGAAACTTGGGCGGCGGCGGTAATCCCTGTTGGCGGCGAAACGGGTGCCGCGCATTCGGTGAAATTGGTGAATAATCTGGTTTCGATTGGCTATGCCTCACTTTGGTCGGAATGCTACGCAACGCTTGAGAAGCTTGACGTTGATACAAGCATTTTTCGCGAAATCATCCAGAATTCCGGCATGGTTTGCGGGAATTTTGAGAACTTTTCGAAATATGTCTGCGATGGCGACCCGAATGGCCATAAATTCAGCCTGTCGAATTGTCAGAAGGATATCGCGTATTATGGGCGTATGTCCGAGGACCTCGGGACGAAACAGGTGGTTTCGACGAGTGTTATGGAATTGATGGATGAGAGTATTTCGCAGGGGATGGGGGATAAGTTCCTGCCGGAGTTGGTTGATGCGGTAAAAGTATTGAATAAGGGGTGAATGCTGGTAAGGGCGCTCTCGTCGTTTTCAACAAAACGCCTGCCGCTTGTTTTGTTGGGTTGGCGGGGCTGCCTTTTCTTTTAGAAAAGGCTTGGTGGGGGGGACTGGATTCGAACCAGTGTATCGTTTCCGAGACGGAGTTACAGTCCGTTGCATTTGACCGCTCTGCCACCCCCCCAAATTACATCAGGTGATGTGGAGCGGTGGATACGCGGCGCGGCGCGCGGCGTCAATATCTAAACTTTGGTTTTCCTCGCAATTCTTGTGGAATTGTGGATAGTGAAGAAACAAAAGGAGATATATTATGCGTAAATCAATTTTAATTGCCTGCATGATCAGTGTCGGGGCAGTTTCGGCTGCCTTTGCACAGGGCGCATTTACCACGGCCGCCGAAGTGAAACCGATTATGAGCATGACCAAAAGGGCTTGGGTTGCTGTGCG
>CAZYMT010000092.1:0-12323 GCA_964649035.1 uncultured Rhodobacterales bacterium | reverse complement strand
GGTATAAAATGAACTTGAACGATCCTCTCGGCGATATGCTGACACGTATTCGTAATGCACAGCTTCGTGGTAAATCCTCGACTTTGACACCTGCTTCCAAGCTTCGCGCTTGGGTTCTGGACGTGTTGAAATCCGAGGGCTATATCCGTGGCTATGAAACCGCAACCGACGCTGACGGCAAGCCTGCGCTTAAAATCGAGTTGAAATACTACGATGATGAGCCGGTGATCCGTGAAATTAAACGTGTATCGACCCCAGGTCGCCGCGTTTATGTAGGTGTGAACGATATCCCAACAGTCCGTCAAGGCCTTGGTATTGCTATCGTATCCACACCTCGTGGTGTCATGTCTGATGCACAGGCTCGTACCGACAATGTCGGTGGCGAAGTCTTGTGCACAATTTTCTAAGGGGGCCACATGTCTCGTATTGGTAAAAAACCGGTCGAGCTTCCAAACGGTGTAACAGCATCCGTTTCGGGCCAGACCGTAGAAATTAAGGGGCCGAAAGGCGTCCGGACATTTAAAGCAACTGACGATGTTACATTGGCAGTGGAAGACAATGTTGTAAAAATCACCCCACGCGGGACGTCCAAACGGGCGCGCCAGCAATGGGGCATGTCCCGCACACAGGTTTCTAACCTGGTTGAGGGCGTCACTAACGGTTTCAAGAAAGAACTTGAAATCCGCGGTGTTGGTTATCGTGCTTCGGTTCAAGGCAAAGTCTTGAAACTGATGCTCGGTTATTCACATGACGTGAATTTCGACATTCCTGACGACGTTACTATTACATGCGCAAAACCAACTCAGATTTTGGTAGAGGGCATTGATCAACAAGTTGTTGGTCAAGTAGCGGCAAATATTCGTCAATGGCGTAAACCGGAGCCTTATAAAGGCAAGGGTATCCGTTATGTTGGCGAGTATGTCTTCCAAAAAGCTGGTAAGAAAAAATAAGGAGCGCATGATATGGCAATTTCTAAAAGAGAATTGTTCCAAAAACGCCGCATGCGTACTCGGAGCAAATTGCGTAAGACGGCTAATGGTCGTCCTCGCTTGAGCGTTCATCGTTCGTCCAAAAATATCTCGGTTCAGTTGATCGATGATGCACAAGGTGTAACCTTGGCGTCGGCATCAACCCTCGAGAAGGATTTGGGCTTCGTTGGCAAAAACAACATTGAAGCAGCAACTAAGGTTGGGTCTGTGATTGCAGAACGTGCCAAAAAAGCTGGTGTCGAAGATGTGTATTTTGATCGCGGTGGTTTCCTGTTTCACGGGAAAATCAAAGCGCTCGCAGACGCTGCCCGCGAGGGCGGCCTGAAGTTCTAGGAGAGCAACAATGGCAAGAGAAGATAATCGCCGGGGTGGACGTCGCGATCGTGATGAAACACCGGAATTCGCTGATCGCCTAGTTGCGATCAATCGTGTGTCCAAGACCGTTAAGGGTGGTAAGCGTTTTGGCTTTGCTGCACTTGTGGTTGTTGGTGACCAAAACGGCCGCGTCGGCTTTGGCAAAGGTAAAGCCAAAGAAGTACCCGAAGCGATCCGTAAGGCAACCGAGCAGGCCAAACGTCAAATGATCCGTGTGCCCCTTCGTGAAGGTCGCACATTGCATCATGACGTGAATGGTCGTCACGGTGCTGGCAAGGTTGTCATGCGGACAGCGCCTGCGGGTACTGGCATTATTGCCGGTGGTCCAATGCGTGCGGTGTTTGAAATGTTGGGTGTTCAGGATGTTGTGTCGAAATCTATCGGCTCGCAGAACCCTTACAACATGATCCGTGCAACGATGGATGGCCTTAAGAAAGAGTCCAGCCCACGTAATGTTGCACAGCGTCGTGGTAAAAAGGTTTCGGACATTCTACCAGCCAAAGCCGAGGCACCTGTTGCCGAAGCCGAAGCTGCTGAAGCGTAAGGAGAACGGATTATGGCTAAAACTATCGTTGTAAAACAGATTGGTTCCCCAATCCGTCGTCCAGCCGACCAGCGTGCTACGCTTGTTGGTTTGGGTCTGAACAAAATGCACAAAACCCGCGAACTGGAAGACACACCTTCCGTTCGTGGCATGGTCCGCAAGATCGCGCATATGGTCGAGATCATTGAGGAAAAAGGCTAAGTCAGCCGTTTTGTGAATTGATTAAAAACGCCTCGACGAAAGTCGGGGCGTTTTTTCTTGTATTACCCATTTATTCGCTGTGTTAGCGTGCAATCTATAGTTGTGATATGAGGTTGGAAAATGTCAAATAGTGAAGCTAACAAATTCAAAGGTTTTTCTACGGAAGTAGCAAAAGAACTACAGCATTATGTGTATCGTCTGATCGACCCACGAAATGGAGAGACCTTTTATGTTGGTAAAGGTAAGGATAACAGAGTCTTTGCACATGCTGACGGTACGTTCATTGAAACATTGCCGGATGAAGATATTGAGAGCGACCCAAAATTAGATCGGATTCGTAAGATCAAGTTGGCGGGATTTGATGTGCTACATGTAATTCACAGACACGGGATGGATTCTAAGACCGCTTACGAAGTGGAAGGGGCACTGATTGATGCAATTCCAGGGCTAACGAATAAAGCAGGCGGGCATCATAATGTTGAAAGAGGTGTTGCACATGCCAGTGAGCTTATTATCGCGTACTCTGCTGAACCTGCGGTTATAAAACATAGGGTACTTGAAATTACTATCAATCGCAGTGCAGCAGGAGTGGATGTTTATACAGCCACTCGATTTGCATGGAAGCTTTCACTTATTAACGCGAAAAAAGCGGAAGTAATTCTTGCGGTAGTTACGGGGCTGGTTGTCGAGGTGTTCGTTGCAAGTGGGTGGATGGCCGCGACTAAGGAAAATTTCCCTGATAGAGAAGCATCATTGGATGATGAGCCAGATAGGTTTGGGTTCGTTGGCGAGGTGGCTCCGAAAGAAATTCGCGATCAATATATTCATAAAAAAATGCCAGAGAAGAAAAAAGGTGCAGCAAACCCTATAAGGTATTTTAACCCATAGGTTCAATTTGCACACTGGCGATAGTCCACATGGCGGATACAATAAACTGTAAGATGTGAGTGGTTCACAACCACTTCCTGCCCGAGACACAGTCTCGGGCAGCGCCCGATCCGCCCCACGGGCGGGCGCTGCCCTGTTGTTGGTGTGCGGTTTCAGGCGGCAGAATGCCCATCACCTCCTTGTGACCAAACACCTGCAAGCAAGCTGTTACACTGACCCTTTCAAAAGGGGGACTCATCATGACTCATTCACGTCGTACATTTTTAGCAGGGGCCGCAGCTGCCGGAACCGTTACCATTTTGCCATTCACCGCCCGCGCCGCAGGCCACGCCGCGCATGTTTTCGAAACCTCGGCAGGGCCAGTGACGGTGCATCCCGTCAACCACGCCTCGCTGGTGCTGGAAACCCCTATGGGGGTTATCTACGTTGATCCGGTTGGCGATGCGGGGCTATACGCTGGCCTACCTGCGCCCGACCTCGTGCTGGTCACGCATGAGCATGGCGATCATTATAATGCCGAGACGTTGGCGGCAATCATTCCGTCGGACCAGCCCACTCCAATCATCACCAACCCTGCCGTTCACGGCATGTTGTCAGGCGATCTGGCCAGCAGATCAAGCGCAATTGCCAATGGTGAAAGCACCAGTTTTGGTGACGCAACTATCGACGCCATTCCCGCCTATAACCACACCGAAGGCCGGACGAATTTTCATCCAGAGGGGCGCGATAATGGCTATGTGCTGACCATCGGGGATTTCCGTATTTATATCTCGGGCGATACCGAGGATATTCCGGAAATGCGGGCGCTGGCCGATATCGACCTCTGCTTCCTATGTATGAACTTGCCGTTCACCATGGACGCGGCAGCAGCTGCTTCCGCAGTGCAAGAATTCAAGCCGACATATGTCTATCCCTACCATTATCGTGGTCGCGATGACGGCACCCAAGACCCCGCCGAATTCGCCACGCTTGTAGGCGATGCAACCGAGGTGAAGTTCGCTGAATGGTATGGCTAAGCAATGAAGGGTGCGTGGTTTCCACGCACCGTCACTCCAGACTTGCACCGCTGATCCAACGGGGCTATACGCCCTCGGTGGACCTCGGTCTGCAGAATCAAATGTAACGCCGTGTTTGCCCCTTTCGACGCTAATCGGGGGTAGTTCCGGCAAAAGGAGATAGCGTCATGAAATTGAATGAACTAAGCGACAATGCTGGTGCAACAAAAAAACGCAAACGCGTTGGCCGTGGTCCGGGTTCGGGCATGGGTAAAATGGGTGGCCGTGGTATCAAGGGTCAAAAATCGCGTTCCGGTGTAGCCATTAATGGCTATGAGGGCGGCCAGATGCCATTGTACCAACGTCTGCCTAAACGTGGTTTCAACATGCGGAACCCGAAAAAGCACGCGGTTATCAACCTCGGCATTTTGCAAAAATTCATCGATGCCAAGAAAATCGATGCGAAAAAGCCAATCACTGAAGATGTGTTGATCGAATCCGGTCTGGTACGTCGTAAATTGGACGGCATTCGCGTTCTTGCCAAAGGCGAGATCACGTCGAAGGTTGATCTGAGCGTGACTGGTGCCTCGAAATCGGCTGTTGAAGCTGTCGAGAAAGCTGGCGGTAAAGTCACACTTCCGGCATAAAGTACGGATACTGGCGCGAAAGCCTTGTAGGGTCGCCAAGCGCGCCCTACATCTAAAAAGTGATTAATTTTCGCGCCGCTGGCAACCCCGTAATAGGGTCCGGCGGCGCAGTTTTGGGAGGGCCTTTAATGGCATCGGCAGCGGAACAAATGGCATCGAACCTAAGTTGGGGTTCCTTTGGTAAAGCCAAAGAACTGCAACAACGGATCATGTTTGCACTGGGATTGTTGATCGTTTACCGGATCGGTACGTTCATTCCGGTGCCAGGGATTGATACCGAACAATTGCGGGCCTTCTTTGAACAAAACCAAGCAGGCGTTGGTGGCATGTTGAACATGTTCACTGGCGGCGCGATCAGCCGTATGGCGATCTTCTCGCTCGGTATTATGCCGTATATTTCCGCCTCGATCATCGTGCAGTTGATGACGGCGATGGTTCCCCAGCTTGAAGCTTTGAAAAAAGACGGTGAGCAGGGACGTAAGAAAATCAATCAATATACCCGTTACGGTACGGTGTTCTTGGCGATGTTCCAGTCCTATGCAATCGCGGTTGGTCTTGAATCGCAGGGAATGGCGTCTGATCCCGGCCTGTTCTTCCGTGCAACAGTGATGATCACGCTTGTCGGTGGCACTATGTTCCTTATGTGGCTTGGCGAGCAGATCACAGCGCGCGGTATTGGCAATGGTATCTCGCTAATCATCTTTACGGGTATCGTTGCAGGCTTGCCTGTAGCCTTGGCGCAGTTCTTTACCTCGGGCCGTTCCGGTGCAATTAGCCCGGTGATGATCATTGCCGTGATGGTGATGGTGGTTGCGGTTATCGCCCTTGTGGTCTTTATCGAGCGATCATTGCGCAAGGTCCATATTCAATACCCGAAACGCCAGGTTGGCATGAAGGTTTATGGCGGCGAGAGCAGCCATCTGCCGATCAAGCTGAACCCCGCTGGTGTTATTCCCGCGATTTTCGCCTCAACCTTGTTGTTGATGCCGACAACTATCGCAGCCTTTGCCACCAATGACAGCACCGGAATTGCTTCGATAATCGCTGCGTATTTTGGTCGTGGGCAGCCGCTCTATATGATCTTCTTTGCCGCGATGATTATCTTCTTCGCGTATTTCTACACAGCTAATGTTGCGTTCAAAACCGAAGATGTCGCCGACAACCTGAAGAAACAGGGTGGTTTTGTTCCGGGCATTCGCCCAGGTGCCAAAACAGCCGAGTATCTTGATTATGTCAGCCAGCGTTTGTTGGTTGTCGGGGGTGCATACCTTGCGGCAGTTTGTCTCCTGCCAGAGTTTTTGATTTCGCGCACGGCCATTCCGTTCTACTTTGGTGGTACATCTGTTTTGATCGTTGTGTCGGTCACTATGGATACGATCACGCAGGTGCAGTCACATATGTTGGCGCATCAATATGAGAGCCTGATCGAGAAATCAAAACTGCGCGGGAAAAACCGTGCGAAGGCAAGGGGACGTCGATGAACATCATTCTGCTTGGCCCACCAGGGGCTGGTAAAGGAACACAAGCGCATAGGTTAGTTGCCGAACGCGGTATGGTTCAACTTTCAACCGGTGATATGCTGCGCGCAGCGCGGACATCCGGCACCGAAATGGGCAAGCAGGTTGCGGCCGTTATGGACGCAGGTAATTTGGTTACCGACGAGATTGTTATCGGCCTGATTGCCGAACAGTTGGATACAGGCGCCAAGGGTGGTTTCATCTTTGACGGCTTTCCACGGACATTGGCGCAGGCTGATGCTTTGGGGGAATTGCTGATAAGTAAGGGCCAGACCCTCGACCATGTTGTCGAGATGAAGGTTGACGATGACGCGCTGGTGGCGCGGATCGTTGGGCGCTCGACTTGTGGCAACTGTGGTGCGGTTTACCATGACGTCACCAAGAAGCCGGCCAAGGACGGTGTTTGCGATGTGTGCGAAGGCACAGAATTCAAACGCCGCGCTGACGATAACGAGGAATCGCTAAAAGTTCGCCTGATGGCTTATTACCGCGATACATCCCCGCTTATCGGATATTATTACGCTAAAAACCTGCTGAAACGCATCGATGGTCTTGGCGAAATCGAAGAGGTTGCGGGCCGCGTAAGTGGCGCGTTGGAAGCCTAAGAAAACCTTGCGAAATACGGGCTTGACGGCCCAGACCAGAATCCTATACTCCGCGAACTTTCCGAAGGGGGAGTCGCTCGCGGTTCGTCAAAAACTTGGCGCGGGATACTCGGCTCAAACACATTGAGCAAAGGGCCTACCAGTCCAAATGACGGTAGGCTTTAGTTGTGAAAAAAGGTTCCGGCATGACGGAACCGCAAACGAGAGAACGGAGGCCAAATTTGGCACGTATTGCTGGGGTAAATATTCCCACACATAAACGGGTGGTTATCGCCCTTACTTACATTCACGGTATCGGAACAACTTCCGCCGAGAGCATCGTTGAGGCTGTTGGCATCGACACGACACGTCGTGTGAACGAATTGTCCGATGCAGAGGTTCTATCCATTCGCGAACATATCGACGCCAACTTCCAAGTTGAAGGTGATCGTCGCCGTGAAGTTCAGATGAACATCAAGCGCTTGATGGATCTTGGTTGCTATCGCGGTATTCGTCACCGTCGTGGCCTTCCTGTGCGCGGTCAACGTACCAGCACAAATGCTCGCACACGCAAGGGTCCTGCACGGGCTATTGCTGGTAAGAAGAAATAAGGGAGGGTTGATCTAATGGCACGTGAAAAAGCACGCATGAAGAAGAAAGTCCGCAAAAACATCTCTACAGGTGTTGCGCATGTTAACTCTTCTTTCAATAATACAAAAATTCTGATTGCAGACGCACAGGGCAACGCGATTGCGTGGTCCTCTGCTGGTACTATGGGCTTTAAGGGATCGCGTAAATCGACACCTTATGCGGCTCAGATGGCTGCAGAAGATGCTGGTAAAAAAGCACAAGAGCACGGCATGAAAACGCTTGAAGTTGAAGTTCAGGGTCCAGGTTCGGGTCGTGAATCCGCGCTTCGCGCATTGGCTGCTCTGGGTCTTAACATCACAGCAATTCGTGATGTTACACCGATGGCGCATAACGGCTGTCGTCCACCAAAACGCCGTCGCGTTTAAGTCGAATTGAATACCGTGACATGCCCGTATTTTCGGGCATGTCGCGTTCAATACACCCTCGGGCGTTCCCGCACCGGATCCAGTCGGGAACAAGTATGGAGGCCATAATATGATCCACAAAAATTGGCAGGAACTCATCCGTCCAACGTCGCTAGACATTAAACCGGGTGCAGATAGCCTGCGCATGGCAACAGCTGTTGCCGAACCGCTGGAGCGCGGTTTTGGTTTGACAATTGGTAATGCGCTACGTCGCGTTCTTTTGTCGTCCCTACAAGGCGCTGCGATTACATCCGTGCAAATCGACAATGTTGTGCATGAATTTTCCAGCGTTGCTGGTGTTCGCGAAGACGTAACCGACATCGTGCTGAACCTTAAGGGTGTGGCAATTTCGATGGAAGTTGAAGGTCCGAAAAAGGTTGCGGTTACTGCAAAAGGTCCGGGCGTTGTAACGGCTGGCGATATTGCAGAAACAAACGGCATCGAAATTCTGAACAAAGACCACGTTCTTTGTCACTTGGATGACGGCGCTAGCTTGTTCATGGAATTGACGATCGAAACCGGCAAAGGCTATGTTGCTGCCGACAAAAACCGTCCTGAAGACGCGCCAATCGGGCTGATTTCCGTTGATGCGCTGTTCTCGCCTGTGAAAAAAGCGTCTTACAAAGTTGAACCAACCCGCGAAGGTCAGGTTCTCGACTATGATAAGCTGACATTGACTGTTGAAACTGACGGCTCGATCTCGTCCGAGGATGCAATCGCATTTGCGGCGCGGATCCTTCAGGATCAGCTTTCGATCTTCGTCAACTTCGACGAGCCAGAAGCCGCAAGTCGCGCTGACGAAGAAGACGATCTTGAGTTCAACCCGCTTCTGTTGAAGAAAGTGGACGAGCTGGAACTGTCTGTACGTTCGGCAAACTGCCTGAAAAACGACAACATCGTTTATATCGGCGATTTGATCCAGAAAACCGAAGCAGAAATGCTGCGTACGCCTAACTTTGGTCGTAAATCTTTGAATGAAATCAAAGAAGTACTGACTGTTATGGGCTTGCATCTCGGTATGGATATCGTTGATTGGCCACCAGAGAATATCGAAGAGCTGGCCAAGAAATTCGAAGATCACTTCTAAGATTTTCGCTTAAGAATAGTGGCGGGGGCAACCCCGTCATTCACTACCCGGGCATCCTGCCCCAAGGAGAGTAGTCCACCCGCATGGGCTGCCAGACAAAGTATAAATGAAGGATAAGAAAAATGCGTCACGGTAATGGATATCGGAAACTAAACCGAACCCACGAACACCGCAAAGCGATGTTCGCAAACATGGTATGCTCGCTGGTTGAGCATGAGCAGATCAAAACGACTCTGCCAAAAGCCAAAGAATTGAAGCGCATCATCGACAAGATGATCACGCTAGGTAAAAAAGGCGACTTGCACTCTCGTCGTATCGCGCTGTCGCGTATGCGTCAGGATGATCCGGTTAAGAAACTATTCGAAGTGCTTGGCCCACGTTATGCTGAACGTTCCGGCGGATATGCCCGCGTTCTTCGCGCTGGCTTTCGTTACGGCGACATGGCACCGATGGCAATCATCGAACTTGTTGACCGAGATGTAGATGCTAAAGGCGCAGGCGACAAAGCTCGCGTTGCAGCCGAAGACGCGGCAGCAGACGCCGAAGCGTAAGCTCGCGTTACAGAATTTCGGAAACGGCGGTTTGGGGCAACCCATGCCGCCGTTTTTACGTTTAGCGTCGCATTCCAACTTGCGCCTTTGATCCACCCGCCTTAAACCTTTCTTTCTAGACGGTGCCCATAACGGGCTGGAAACGCGTCTGGTGTAGGTCGACCCAGATAGGGGGCCAAAGCCAGAACTGTCCAAAGACAAGCGTTTCCTTCCGCAACATTGGAAGGAAGACACATGAAAAATATCCTTATACTAGCTACACTTACAGCTACGCCAACATTCGCCCATACGGCGGGTTCTGCTGTGCATTTGCCTCACGTTGCCTATTTGGCAGTCGTTGCGCTTAGCGCGGTAGCCTACGTCATTTTTAGCCGCCGCTAAAATGGCGAAAATTGGAGTAATGGTCTGCGGGCATGGATCCCGCAGCCAAGCCGCTGTTGACGAATTCGCACAGTTAGCAGAACGGCTCCGCCCGCATTTTCCGGATTGGCCCGTGGATTACGGGTATCTGGAATTTGCGAACCCCGTGATGCGCGACGGCCTTGATGCCCTGCGCGAACAGGGCTGTGATCGTATTTTGGCTGTGCCTGGAATGCTGTTTGCGGCCATGCACGCCAAGAACGATATTCCAACGGTGCTGAATACTTATGCGGTGAAAAACGGCGTCAGGGTCGAATATGGCCGCGAACTGGGCGTTGATCCAAAGATGATTTCTGCGGCCTCTGATCGTATTCAACAGGCCGTGGATAGCGCCAACGCTGAACATGGCGAGTTGCCTTTGCATGAAACCTGTCTGGTGGTTATCGGGCGCGGCGCGTCGGACCCCGACGCCAATGCCAACGTCTCAAAAGTTGCACGTTTGTTGCAAGAGGGCATGGGGTTTGGCTGGGCCGAGGTCGGTTATTCCGGCGTAACCTTCCCGCTGGTCGAACCGTGCTTGGACCATGTGGCCAAGCTTGGCTATAAACGCGTCATCGTTTTCCCGTATTTCCTGTTCACTGGCGTATTAATCGACCGGATTTACGGGTTTACCGACGAGGCAATTTTACGCCATCCCGACATCACCTTCATCAAAGCCGGCTATCTGAACGACCACCCCAAGGTCATCGAAACCTTCGCTGATCGGGTGCGGGAAATCCTCGATGGCTCCAACAACATGAATTGCGGCATGTGCAAATACCGTGAGCAGATTTTGGGGTTTGAGGCCGAACAGGGCATGGCCCAAGAAAGCCATCACCACCATGTCGAAGGGCAGGGCGCAAATGCCCCCGGTGCCACTGTCGAGACCTGTGATCTATGTGATACCTTCTGCACTGGCGCTTGCCGTCTGGATATGGATCACCACCATCACGATCATGAACATACGCATGACCATCATCACGACCACGACCATGTGCATCCAGAATACCCGCAAGCGGACCATCCGCTGGGGCCTGAAAGTGTGCGCAAACGGTTGGAGGATTAGGGCATGCCTTTGCGCTACGAAAAAGACCCCGCCGCGATCTACGCGGGATCTTTCGCCACCGTGCGGGCCGAGGCGGATTTGTCCTGCCTACCTGCCGATCTGCACCCCGTAGCGATCCGCCTTATCCATGCTTGCGGCATGGTTGATTTACCGCGCGACTTGACGTTTTCGCCCGATGTTCACGGCGCGGCACATACAGCAATCAAAAACGGCGCACCCATTCTGTGTGACTGTGAAATGGTTGGCGCGGGTATCATTCGCCGCTATCTAGACGGAAACGACGTGATCGTGACGCTAAACAACCCAGACGTTCCGGCAATGGCCAAACAGATCGACACCACCCGATCTGCCGCTGCCGTGGAGCTGTGGCGTGATCATATTGAAGGTGCGGTTGTGGCAATTGGTAATGCGCCCACCGTCTTGTTTCACCTGTTGGAGAAACTCGACGAAGGTTGGCCTAAACCTGCAGCAATCCTCGGGTTTCCGGTTGGGTTTGTTGGCGCCGCTGAAAGCAAAGCAGCCCTAGCCGCCGATGCCCGCGGCGTGCCGTATATGGCCCTGCAAGGGCGACGTGGCGGATCTGCAATGGCATCCGCCGCCGTGAACGCAATGGCTGCTGGATTGCCGGAGGAAAACACATGACAGATTTTAGCCAAGAAATCCGACATTGGTATGCTGACTATTTGGACTATTTGAAATGTGAACATTATTCGGGTGAAATAACATTAGGGCGGCATTTTTTGTGTCCCTGTTGCTATTTCCCTACGCTCAATGCTCGTTCGGGATACGAAATTTGCGCTGTGTGCTGGTGGGAGGACACGGGCCAGGATGATGAGAATGCCGAAGAGCATATTCGAGGGCCCAATCATCAGCACTCTTTGACGGAGGCGCGGACAAATTTTATTGATCATTTGAATATGTTCGATGATGGGAAAGAAATTTCTGCCGTGAATGAACCTTCTGATCAGCGAAAGATATTAATTGTTTACGTTAACCGAGTTTTGGATGGAGACATCGAGTTGAGCATCGCTGATTTTCAAGAGCTGTTGCAGAGGTGCACATGACCCCATGGCTACATATCGTTGGCATCGGCGAGGACGGCCTAGACGGCCTGACCCCTGCTGCCCGCACAATCGTCGAAACCGCCGAGGTGATTATCGGTGGTGACCGGCATCATGACCTGTCGGCGAACGGGACGGCAAAACGGGTTGCTTGGCCCTCGCCTTTTGATGCGCTGATTGCGCAGTTGCTGGATTTTAAGGGGCAGCGTGTCGTGGTTTTGGCCACCGGTGATCCACTGTGGTTTTCCGTCGGGGCGCGCATAGGGCGCAGCATTCCTGCGGATGAAATTACCTATCACCCGCAGGTCTCGGCCTTTCAGCTGGCGGCGGCGCGGATGGGTTGGAGCATGGCGGATTTGGAAAC
>CAZYMT010000091.1:0-12332 GCA_964649035.1 uncultured Rhodobacterales bacterium | reverse complement strand
CAAGGTCAGCAACCCCATAGTCACCACAGTCGCGCCAACAATACCTGTTGAAGCCGCCAGAAATGCGCCCACGACTACAACCGAAACGGCCAAGCCACCCGGCAGTGGGCCAAAAACGCGGCCCATTGTGGTCAGCAGATCCTCGGCAATTTTGGAACGTTCCAGCATGATCCCCATCAGCACAAACATGGCAACGGCCAGCAATGTCTCGATAGACTGGCCAGCAATCACCCGTTCGTTCATCCGGTTGGCAATGAAGGAAATGTTACGATTAAGCGCATTTTCCCAGCCACCATTGAACAAAGGCTCCATCAGCACCGGTAAATCCGGATACCGGAAATACGAGACACTGCCCCGCACGACCCCATCCGCCAGCAACGCGTTATAAGCGTCACTTGACGTATCAATGACCGCTTTGGTCAAAATTCCAGCACTGTCCAAGGCGGACAGAATGCCAAACGCAATAACGGCCGCGCCACCAATGGCGAAGGCCACGGGGAACCCCGACATGATCGCCGCAAACAGGCAGACAAAGACGATGATAAGGCTTATTTCTACGCCATCTAATCCAAATAACATACGATCTGCCCTCTAGTGAATTGCTGCGACTTGGTCGGCGGTTTCGTCGCCAAGCTCGTCTTTTTGGTGATATTTGCCGACACTATCCGGCCCCTCGATATATTCCAGCAATGAGCGCCAGAAGAAGGTTAAGCCTTGGATAAACATCATGCCTGCAAAACTGATCAGCAGGATTTTGAACAAGAAATAGGCGTCAAACCCGTTGGGCGAAAAGCCGATGGTTTCGACATTCCATTTCAACAATTGCGCCTTGCGTTCCAGCAATGTCAACGCATCCTTGGCCGACACTTTTGGCGTAACCAAATGGCGCCACATAAAGAACCACCCGAACAGCCAGATCAGGCTGGTAAGCGGAATGATGAACAATAGCGACCCCATCATATCAACGATTTTCTTGGAACGATGTTTCATGCCTGCATAAACCAAATCAACCCGCACATGGCCGCCCTGAACAAATGTATAGGACGCGCACAGGCAAACAATCATAGCGTTATAAAGCTTCAGCTCCTCGCCATACCAGCTTAGATCGCGGGTAAATGCGTATCCAAGCGGCGCGATAGAGATCTCGGAGACACGGAAAATCCGTTGCAGAAAGACGATCATAATCTGTTGCAGAACCATAAAGACCGAGGCCCAGGCAAAGAACCTCCCGATCGTATTGGCAAAAAATTCGGACCCTCGTACAATCCCCCAAAGGAATTCTCGATAGAAAACACCAACAATGGTGATAACCAGAAACAGATCAAAAATTACAAAAAGAAATTCGTGGGATGCGCCATAATAGATGGAATTTATCATCGCGGATTTATCAGACCAGTCCAGCCAAAGCATCGGGTGCGTGACCGCATAGAAGAAGTTCACGAATCCATCGAAAACGTTCAGGAAAAACCATTTAATTGGTTCCATAATTCGATAACCTTTTGGGCTGACTGTATAATAAACGCTCCACTCCGTAGCCGGAGTGGAGCAAATTCAGGTAATCGGAGAGAGCTTATCGGTTGCCCAGAACCCGATCACGTTGTGCTACATAATAGCCGTCAGATTTGGAAACCCAAGCCGAGGACTTAGCAATTGATGCTTCAAAGCTGGCGCGAATTCTTGCGAATAGCTCATCATCCATGAATTCATCCATGACTTCAGCAGAAGCCACGCCAAACGCATCCCAAACATCGTCCGAGAATTGCAACGTTTGCACGCCTTGCGCTTGCAGACGGGCCAAAGCCGCGCCGTTATTTGCTAGTGTAAGCGAAAGATTGTGAAGCGTAGTTGCCCGCGCCGCATTTTCGATGATCGCTTGGTTAGCCGATGACAGGTTTTCCCAAACTTCGCGGTTCATACCGGACGCAAGTCCCGAACCTGGCTCATGGAAACCAGCCGTGTAGTAAATTTTCGCAACTTCGTGGAAGCCAGCACGTTCGTCAGCCCATGGGCCAACCCACTCAAGGCCATCCAATGCGCCAGACGACAACGCCTGATACAATTCACCGCCCGGGATGTTCTGAACAGATGCGCCCAGTTTACCCAACACACGGCCACCAAGACCAGGCATACGGTATTTTAAGCCGTTGAAATCCTCGGCTGTTTTGATTTCGTTGCGGAACCAACCACCAGACTGCGAACCAGAGTTACCAGCCAAGAAGGATTTTAGACCGAAGATTTGACCAAGCTCATCATGCAGCTCTTTACCGCCATCATGCTCGTACCAGTTGGTCAATTCTTGTGCGGTTGCACCAAAAGGAACAGCAGTGAAATAGGCATAACCCGGATGCTGCCCGATATAGTAATAGTCTGCGGAGTGATACATATCAGCCTGACCAGCAGTCACGGCGTCAAACACTTCAAGCGCGCCAACCAGCTCGCCCGGGGCTTTTTTGTCTACAGTCAGCTGACCGCCGGACATTGCGGTGATGGCTTCGGAGAAATATACCGCTGCGTCATCAAGAACCGCAAAACCATGTGGCCAAGATGTAACCATTGTCAGCGTCTGTTTACCTTGCGCATATAGCGGTGCGGCAAGCGTTGTGCTGGCAGCAACGGCAGTGCCCCCAAGTGCTGTTTTCTTTAGACAAAGATCTACGATCCATTTAGTACCTCCCAGTTGTCGTTTCGCTTTTGATGCAAAACTGATCCAATAGGATTCGTAAAGTAGAGAACGCCATTGTTAATGCAACGAGTTTTTACCATTTGTAAAAGTAAAACCAATTGGAATATCGTTAATATTTCTCCAAGCTATGCCTCATGAAGCGATGAATTCGGCTGATTGTTTCGTAATAATACAAGATTCAGGTAAATGAAGCAATATTATTACAACAATCAGATATATTTTGTAATAATATGTGAAATTTGCTGTTGACGCCCCATCATTCCATATACTACAAAACCCTCATGAAACAAAACGTAGTCATCGTCGTGCTAGCCAACGCGCATTAACCACTAGGGAAACCTTGTCGGATAATGCGTTGCCCCCTCCTATTTGGGGGTTTTTTTATGGCTAAAGCGAAACAAAACGGAGAAGAAGATAATGGCCCGCAAAATGACCGGAGCACAAATGGTAATCCAAGCCTTGATAGATCAGGGTGTGGATACGGTTTTTGGATATCCAGGCGGTGCAGTCCTCCCGATTTATGATGCACTGTTTCAGCAAAACCAAATTAAACACATCTTGGTGCGCCACGAACAAGGTGCTACGCACGCCGCCGAAGGGTACGCCCGCTCCACCGGAAAACCCGGCGTTGTTCTGGTAACGTCTGGCCCCGGCGCGACAAACGCCGTGACTGGCATGACCGACGCGTTGCTGGACTCGATCCCGATGATCGTTTTGACCGGACAGGTTCCGACCTTCCTGATCGGCAATGATGCGTTCCAAGAGGCCGACACAATCGGCATCACCCGTCCCTGCACCAAACATAACTGGCTGGTAAAGGACACGGCGATCTTGGCGAAAACAATCCATCAGGCCTTCCACGTAGCCACACATGGCCGTCCGGGTCCGGTTCTGGTCGACATCCCCAAGGACGTTCAGTTCGCCGAGGCTGAATATACCGAAATCACCGAAACCAAGGTTTCGCATTACCAGCCACAGGTCAAAGGCGATATCGAGGCGATCACCAAAGCCGTTGAAATGCTGGAACAGGCCGAGCGCCCGATTATCTATTCCGGCGGCGGCGTTATCAATTCTGGCGATAAGGCCACCGAATTGCTGCGCGAACTGACGGCGGCAACCAATATGCCAATCACCTCGACCCTAATGGGGCTTGGTTGTTATCCAGCGTCCGGCAAAAACTGGCTTGGAATGTTGGGTATGCACGGCACGTACGAGGCCAATATGACCATGCATGGTTGCGACTATATGCTGTGCATAGGTGCCCGTTTTGACGACCGGATCACAGGGCGTACCGACGCGTTCAGCCCTGACAGCTTTAAGGTTCATATCGACATTGATCCGTCCTCAATCAACAAAATCATCCATGTGGATGTGCCCGTTGTCGGCGATATCGAAAATGTTTTGACCGATTTGCTAGAGGTATGGAAATCTCGCGGCAGCAAAACAAATTCTGCGGCAGTCAGCAAATGGTGGAGTCAGATTGAAGAATGGCGCGCCGTAAAATGCCTGACCTACAAGGGCTCCGACACGATTATTAAACCACAGTATGCCTTGGAACGCTTAGAGGCGCTGACCAAGAAATACGACCGCTACATAACAACCGAGGTTGGCCAACATCAAATGTGGGCCGCGCAATATATGCAATTTGAGGATCCGAACCGCTGGATGACATCCGGTGGTCTGGGCACGATGGGCTATGGCACACCTGCTTCGATGGGCGTTCAAGTTGCGCATCCTGACAGTCTGGTAATCAACATCGCCGGCGAGGCCAGCTGGTTAATGAATATGCAGGAAATGGGCACAGCGACGCAGTATAATCTATGCACCAAACAGTTCATTTTGAACAATGAACGCCTTGGAATGGTTCGCCAGTGGCAAGAATTGCTGCACGGGTCGCGCTATTCCCACACTTGGTCCGAGGCCCTGCCCGATTTCGTGAAATTGGCCGAAGCGTTCGGTGCAAAAGGTATTCGCTGTTCTGATCCGGCTGATCTTGATGACGCGATCATGGAAATGATCGAGTATGACGGTCCGGTGATCTTCGATTGCTTGGTTGAAAAACACGAAAACTGCTTCCCGATGATCCCAAGCGGTGCGGCCCATAATGAGATGCTCATGGGCGACGACACCACCGAAGGGGCAATCACGGGTGCAGGCGGCGCGTTGGTTTAACAATGCAACCTAAGCCATTGATATATTTCAGCTACGGCATGACAAAAAGCGCTAGCACGCTAGCCTATCGTCTTGTCTGGCTGACATTACAAAATGCAGGATTCACGCAACCCCGCGTTCCGCCACCAGTGGTTGATGCGATGCATAGCGTGAATTTTGTGCAGGAATTGGACTCGGCGGATATCGAAACACTTTGGGAAATTGCAAAATCCCAAGGCTATCCGCTGGTCGTGAAAACCCATGCAGCCCCCAGTGCGGCGGTGATTGCGGCTTTCGCATCCGGTCGCGCCATTGGCAGCGCCAGCTTTCGCGACCCTCGCGATATGGCACTTTCGATGCTTGATCACGGCGCCAAGGCGCGGCGCAAGGATCATTGGGCGTTTTCCGAGTACCGTACGGTTGACGACACGCTTGATCGCATACGCGAGCAATGTAAAAGTCTGGAAAAATGGCTGGAACTGTCGGTACTGCCGTTAAAATATGACGATATCGCCTTTAACGGCCATGCAACCGTCCAGAAATTCATGGACCAACTGGGCATCGACGGCGACCCCGCCGATATCTTGCGACAAGTCGAAGACCGGAAATATATCCAGTTTAATAAAGGCGTACAGGACCGTTTCAAAACCGAAATGCTGGTTTCTGACAGCAACCGCCTATCAAAAGAATTCGCGCCCCTGATCGCGCGTCTGCAAGCATAAAGGACAATGTTATGAATGCTCTATCCATCAAAAAAGGCGCGTCCCGCCACAGCGCTTACGATTTGAAAAACCCGCTGGGGGATATCGTCGAGACCCACACATTGGCGATCATCGTCGATAATGAAGCTGGTGTCCTGGCCCGAGTCATCGGCCTATTTTCTGGTCGTGGCTATAATATCGACAGCCTTACGGTTGCCGAAACCGATCATGATGGCAACCTGTCCCGAATCACCATCGTCACCACCGGAACCCCGGCTGTTATTACCCAGATTAAGGCCCAGCTTGATCGTATGGTCCCTGTTCACCGTGTGCGTGACCTGACCGTTGAGGGCCGCTCGGTTGAACGGGAATTGGCGATGATCAAAGTCACGGGCACCGGCGATAAACGCGTCGAAGCCATGCGGCTAGCAGATATTTTCCGCGCCAATGTCGTTGACAGCACGCTGGAAAGCTTTGTGTTCGAAATCACGGGTACAACCGAAAAAGTTGACGCGTTCATCGAACTTATGCGCCCGCTTGGTCTGGCTGACATCGCCCGTACAGGTGTCGCAGCCATGGCGCGCGGCATATAAAAAACTCCCCGCAGCAATGCGGGGAGCCTAGAGGCATGTTGCGGTTTAGGACGCGATAACGCCAGCGGCCAGCGCAGCCGCCAGTTCTTCTTCGCTCACGAAACCGTCCTGATCTACGTCCACGGCTTGAAACGTGGCCTCGGTGATTGTGGGAAACAGGGCGACCATTTCCGCGGTTGACAACACTCCATCGCCGTCAACATCCACCCCGTCTTCAAACGCCATTGCAGTGGTTGCAATGCCAAGGGTAGCGATGGCTGTGATAAGAACTTTTTTCATCTTAAGTCTCCAGTATTTAGTGTTGGACAATATCGCCCTTGAAAACCAGACATCTTGTCGGCCTTCACAACTACAGACTGCGCAGGGCCCCGAATATTCCTGCGCGTTTTCCGATAAGCGATTTCGCGCAAGGAACCGCTTAGACGATCCGGCATTCCGGCATCATCCCGCCTATTCCCCTTTGTATTATACGCTAATACACCCATATGGCGAGTTTCCGCTTTCTTGAAATCCCCTCAAAACCGGCTCAACTTCTTTTCACCGACATCCTGTTGGAAAACATTAGGAGAGAGAAATGACAACCGACACCGACGCATGTTCGGATCTGTTTGATCCGTTAATGCCCGATCTTAATCGTTACGCGAATTACCTATGCGACAGCCCAGATCAAGCCCCGGAGTTAGTTCAAGAAGCCATTAAATGTTTCCTCGCCCGTCAACAAACCCAGGGAGAAATCACCCATCCGAAAAAATACCTATTCTCGATATTGTATAATCTACATTGCGACCTGCTGCGGCGTCAAAAACGCGCCAAATCAGAAATCGACGTAGAGGATGCGGTGATACTCGACACCAACCCAAGTCAGGAGCAACGCCTGACATGCTTGGAGGTAGTAGAAAAGATCGAAGAACTACCACCACCCCAACGCGAAATCCTGCAATGTGTGATTGAGCAGGACCTGACCTATGCGGAAATGAGCGACGCGCTAAACATCCCGCAAGGCACAGTTATGTCGCGCCTGTCGCGGGCGCGCCAAGCGCTTAGAACCGCGATGGACATGGAGCCGGATGAGACGGTGGCCGAATTACTAGAAGATCACGCATAAAAAAAGGGGGATGGAAAACCATCCCCCAAGTATAGCAAATCAGGCTCATCATTATACCGCTCGAACAGTAGTTGTTTGCCTGCGGCCTGATTGCAGGAGGTAGCCCAGCAGATAGGCGCCCTCCCCCTGCTGTATGATTAGCTACACCCGGACGTACCGCCACAAGTGTTGCATTTCATACAGGTTCCGTTACGCACCAAAGTATAATTTCCGCATTCGCCACAGGCATCACCCTCATAGCCTTGCATCTTTGCTTTCGTGCCAATTCTCACTATATATCTCCAATTTTTCCGCACTTAGAGCACAACCCGTTGGTATTGTGGCTTAGGGCGATTTAAAATTCGTTGGAATTCCGGCAAGCGGACAATTTTCTGTGCTTTTTCAACGTAGTTCCGGTCCGAATATGCACGTTTAGCCAACTGATTTGCTGTCCAAACATCGTCTGTAAGTGCTACGCCGCACTGAAAGAACACACCCGCGTAGTTGGCTTCCAGCTCTTCCGCATTCGGAGGAAGGTTTGAATTACCTTTGGGTCCACGGGACAACTGAAAGTTCAAGATCTTCGCGTTGGTATCGTGGTGTTCCAGTGCCAAATGTCCTATTTCGTGCGCGAGGATGAAATTACAAAGTGCGCTACCTTTTCTTGCATTATCCAGAAGCCTTTCGTCCATTGACAGTATTACTGAATTTTCAAAAGCAACAACTCCAACTTTGAGCCTGAAGTCTTCTGTTGTGTCTGTCTGGAAGGTCTTGATACGAAATTGGTCTTCACCGTCGCTAAACTCACCGTCGCAAAGTGTTTCCAAGACATCACTCGTCTTGAAAAACTCTTGGTCGTCGTACATCAGGCGACGGCATTCGACCATCTCCTCATAAATACTGACCGCCCGAGCGATACTAAGTTTGGGACGATTAATCATCGATTTCCTCTTAACTGCATCCTGAAGTACCGCCACAAGTGTTGCATTTCATACAGGTTCCGTTGCGCACCAAAGTATAATTTCCGCATTCGCCACAAGCATCACCCTCATAGCCTTGCATCTTTGCTTTGGTACGATCATCCATCATTAACGCGCCGGTCGCTTCGACCGTTACCGACGTGGTTTCAACCGCAACAACCGCAGCAGCCGATCCCTTGAACGAGGCCAGATCGTCAGGCACCCGTTTACGTAAATATCCTGTCGACGAGATTTGTTTGATCATATCGATGGACGTTTGCGCAGCCTCGCCGCCGACATCTCCAACATTGCTAACACCTTCTTCGGTACCGCGACCAATCACATCGAAGCTCTCTCCGCTTGGTTTGACATGGGCAAGGTCCGTGCGATCCAGATAGGAAACCGCCAATTCGCGGAAAATATAATCAAGGATCGAGGTTGCATTTTTAATGCTGTCATTGCCCTGCACCATTCCAGCAGGTTCAAAGCGTGTAAACGTAAACGCATCGACAAATTCGTCCAGCGGCACGCCGTACTGCAACCCAACCGAGATTGCGATGGCAAAATTGTTCATCATTGCGCGGAAACCAGCACCTTCTTTGTGCATGTCGATGAAAATCTCGCCGAGATTACCATCTTCATATTCGCCGGTCCGCAAGTAAACCTTATGTCCACCAACAACCGCTTTTTGCGTATAGCCCTTACGGCGATGTGGCAGTTTTTCACGACCGCGAGCAATTTCTTTGATCACAATTTTCTCGACGATTTTTTCCGCCAAAATTGTTGCGCGCTGCGCATCTGGCGCCTCGTTCAGAATTTCTTCGAGGTCCTCATCATCCTCGATCAAAGCAGACGATAACGGCTGCGACAATTTCGATCCATCACGGTAAAGCGCGTTGGCTTTAACACCCAATGACCAGCTTAGCTCATAGGCTGATTTGCACTGCTCGATGCTGGCATTATTCGGCATATTGATAGTTTTAGAGATCGCACCGGAAATAAAGCTTTGTGCCGCTGCCATCATGGTGATGTGGCTTTCAACCGACAGATAGCGTTTCCCGATACGTCCGCAAACATTGGCGCAATCGAAGACGCCGATATGTTCTTCCTTAAGGAATGGCGCGCCCTCTAGGGTCATGGTGCCGCAAACATGGTTATTGGCGTCCGAAACTTGTTCGCGGCTATAGCCAAGATGTTTTAGCAGATCGAACGCCGGATCATTCAGTTTTTCCTGTGGAATGCCAAGCGTTTGACGACAGAAATCTTCGCCCAAGGTCCATTGGTTGAACACGAACTTGATGTCAAAGGCTGTCGGCAATGCTGCTTCGATCTTGTCGATCTCGACCGCGCTAAACCCATGGCCAAGCAATGATGTATGGTTAATGCCTGGGGCATTGCCAAGCGTCGCATGACCAACCGCATAAGATGTCATTTCTTCGATCTGGCTGGATGTATAGCCCAAATTCGCCAATGCAGCAGGCACCGAACGGTTGATAATTTTGAAATATCCGCCGCCCGCGAGTTTCTTGAATTTCACCAGCGCAAAATCAGGTTCAATGCCAGTTGTGTCACAATCCATCACCAGACCAATGGTGCCCGTTGGGGCAATCACGGATACTTGTGCGTTGCGGTACCCGTGCTCTTCGCCCATTTTCAACGCTTCATCCCATGCTTTATGCGCAAGATTAATCAGCTTTCCATCAGGGCAATTATCATGATCCAAAGGCACAGGCATTACGGCCAAACCTTCATAGCCTTTTGTTTCACCATAAGCTGCACGACGATGGTTACGCATCACCCGCAACATATGGTCCGCATTTTTTGTATAACCCGGGAACGGCCCAAGCTCTTTCGCCATTTCAGCCGATGTTGCATAAGAAACACCGGTCATGATCGCGCTCAAAGCACCCGCAAGCGAGCGTCCCTCGTCTGAATCATAGCTAAAGCCCAAATTCATCAACAATCCGCCAATATTGGCAAACCCAAGACCAAGCGTGCGGAATTTATAGGATAGTTCAGCGATCTGCGGTGACGGGAACTGTGCCATCAATACCGAAATTTCCAGCGTCATCGTCCACAGACGCGTTGCGTGCATATACCCGTCCGCATCAAACTCGCCATCATGCAAGAACGTCAGCAAGTTCATCGACGCCAAATTACAGGCCGTATCATCAAGGAACATATATTCCGAACAAGGGTTCGACCCACGGATCGCCCCGTCTTCAGGACAGGTATGCCAAGCATTGATGGTATCATGGAACTGGATGCCCGGATCAGCACAAGCCCAAGCCGCGTGCCCAATCTGGTCCCACAATTCCTTGGCTTTCACAGTTTTGGCAACCTTGCCATCCGTACGATTGATTAGTTCCCAATCAGCATCATCTTTAACAGCTTGCAAGAAATCGTCTGTAACCCGAACCGAGTTGTTCGAATTCTGGCCCGAAACCGTCAAATACGCCTCGGAATCCCAGTCGGTGTCATATGTCGGGAATTCGATGCTGGAAAAACCTTGCTCAGCATATTGCAAAACACGTTTTACATAGGTTTCCGGAACCGAAACTTTTTTCGCCGACCGGATAGCCGTTTTCAGCGCTGCGTTTTTCTTTGGATCAAACGCGTCAGCCTCTAGGCCATCCCATTCGCGAATCGCGGTAAATAGACCGTTAAGCTGTTGCTCATGGATTTTCGAACCGGCAACAAGGGCTGCAACTTTCTGTTCTTCTATTACTTTCCAGTTGATGAATTCCTCAACATCCGGGTGATCCATATCGCAAATGACCATCTTGGCCGCGCGACGCGTTGTACCACCAGATTTGATCGCACCAGCCGCCCGATCGCCAATCCGCAAGAACGACATCAAACCAGATGAGCGCCCGCCCCCGGCCAAACCTTCGGTGCTACCGCGCAAGGAGCTGAAATTCGTACCCGTACCGGATCCATATTTGAACAGCCGCGCTTCGCGGGTCCAAAGGTCCATAATACCGCCTTCATTCACCAGATCATCCGACACAGATTGAATGAAACATGCGTGTGGTTGTGGATGTTTGTATGCACTATCCGATTTCGTCAGCTTGCCAGTTTCAAAATCAACGTAATGATGCCCCTGCGATGGTCCATCAATCCCGTAGCCCCAGTGAAGGCCGGTGTTGAACCATTGCGGTGAATTCGGCGCAGCCATCTGCGAGGCCATCATGAACCGCATCTCGTCGTAATATGCCTTGGCGTCGGCCTCAGTGGTGAACATGCCACCCTTCCAGCCCCAATATGTCCAAGCGCCAACCAGACGGTCGAAAACCTGCTTGGCGGAAACTTCGCCAACAAAACGTTCTTCTTCAGGAAGCTTCGCCAATATTGCGTCATCGGGAACGGATGGCAGCAAGAATGCGGGAACACCTTTTTCCTTCACCCGTTTTGTCGCAGCTGGCACGCCAGCTTTGCGGAAATACTTCTGGGCCAACACGTCGGCAGCAACTTGGCTCCAACTTGCGGGTACTTCGATATTATCAAGCGCGAATACAATCGACCCATCCGGATTTCGAATTTCCGATGCTGTCGTTTTAAATTCAATTTCCCCGTAGGCCTCAGTTTTGGCCTTGGTAAATTTCCGCTCGATTTTCATGTCTGTCCCCGTTTGGTGATAGTGGCACGACCCCAACGTTGTGGAGCCTATATTTCTACAGTTTGACCATATGGCCGTTGATAAATTGATATGCAATCCAAATCTGACTACCGCGCCCCACCCACTACATCTTGTGGCACTCTGAGTTGCTGGCCCAAATTGGAGCATATATAGGGGGTAGGTCAACGAATATATTTATGTTTTTTTTACTTTTTCCTGTTGACGCATACGAGGGAACAAATTCGCCCTTCGGAATTACTTTTTCACCCCACCCGCACGTCGCAAAAAATTCATATTAGCGCTTCGTTAAGGTTTCATTAACCTTTTCTAAAAACCTCTAGTTTTCAAAAACTTTGCCGACGCACCTCATTTGGAGGATAAACTGTTTGGTAAAATTTGGTGTTTTGAGCTTTCCAAAAAACGCCGGATAAACTGACAGAATCACCGTAGGCAAAACTGTCACACAAATATTTAAAAACTTTTGAAGATGGTCGGGGCGAGAGGATTCGAACCTCCGACCTACGGTACCCAAAACCGCCGCG
>CAZYMT010000090.1:5750-12337 GCA_964649035.1 uncultured Rhodobacterales bacterium | reverse complement strand
GCTGGTGGCGGTGGTCGCGGCATGAAACTCGCCAAAACCGCCGATGATCTGGAGGAGGCATTCCGCACTGCACGCGCCGAATCCAAAGCTGCATTTGGCAATGACGAAGTTTACCTCGAGAAATATCTGACTCT
Source organism: uncultured Rhodobacterales bacterium (assembly GCA_964649035.1). Classification (GTDB taxonomy): domain Bacteria; phylum Pseudomonadota; class Alphaproteobacteria; order Rhodobacterales; family Rhodobacteraceae; genus NORP23. The sequence continues at coordinate 12,203 of CAZYMT010000090.1, read as the reverse complement.
GCCCCGCCACATCGAAATTCAAATTTTTGGTGACGGTAAAGGCAAGGCAGTTCATCTTGGGGAACGTGATTGCTCACTACAACGGCGCCATCAAAAAGTGCTTGAGGAAAGCCCCTCGCCGGTAATTGACGCCAAAACGCGTGCGAAAATAGGTAAAGTTTGTTCGGATGCGGTTGCGTCGATCAACTATGCTGGCGCGGGAACTATCGAATTCCTCTATGAGAATGACGAATTTTTCTTCATTGAAATGAACACCCGTCTGCAGGTTGAACATCCCGTGACCGAGGCAGTATACGGCGTCGATCTTGTCCGTGAACAAATCCGCGTAGCCGCTGGCCTGCCAATGTCTTTTGAACAAAAAGATCTTGTGCCAAATGGCCATTCGATCGAGGTGCGGATCAACGCGGAAAAAGTTCCTGAATTCCGCCCTTCACCCGGCAAAGTCACACAGTTCCATGCCCCTGGCGGTCTTGGTGTGCGCATGGATAGCCATATTTACGACGGCTACACCGTGCCACCATATTATGACAGTTTGATCGCCAAATTGATTGTGCATGCGCCGGATCGTGAGGCGGCAATGGCCCGCTTGAAACGTGCGCTTGGCGAATTGGTCCTGGACGGGATCGAAACCACGACACCGCTCTTTGATGAACTGTTGGTTGAGCCGGATATTTTGTCGGGGGATTACGATATCCACTGGCTGGAAAAATGGCTCGAAACCTATAATTGATCTGGTAATCACGCCTGAACTATTGCTGAACGCTTATTGTTCAGGCGTCTTTCCTATGGCCGAATCTGCTAATGATGACACGATATTCTGGGTTGATCCCGAACTGCGTGGGATCATTCCGCTGGACGGGTTCCATGTTTCGCGTAGTTTGCGAAAACGTTTGAATTCTGGTGTATATACCTTCACTGCGAATAAGTGTTTTAACCGTATTGTGGTGTGCTGCGCGCAACGTGAAACGACTTGGATCAACGCTGAAATCCGTACTCTTTACGGACAACTGCATGAATTCGGTTATGCGCATTCTATCGAGGTTTGGAAAGGTACTGAGCTTATCGGCGGTTTATACGGCGTCTGTATTGCCAGTGCATTTTTTGGCGAGAGCATGTTTTCCACCGATACTGACGGATCAAAATTGGCGATGCTGGCACTTGTTGCGCGTCTAAATGCTGGCGGATTTACGTTGCTAGACACACAATTTCTGACCGATCACCTGGCCACCATGGGGGGCATAGAAATTTCACAAAGTAAGTATCGCGATAAATTGACCGAGGCGCTGGATGTTCGGGCGGATTTCTGGAAATTATCAGATCAGTCAGATGTTAGGGAACTTTGGCAACTTAGCACCCAGACGTCATAACGAGGGTGATCTAGCGCAGATAAGGCCGGCGAAGACGCGAACATCCAGCCTGTAAACCGAGCAAAATCCTCGCGGATATCGCGGATAATTAATTGTGCAAAAGCGTCAGCATTAATGTCACCTCGCGGGTAGCGGCAGGCCGTCAGCGTTATTTCCAAACGTTCATATTGCACCGTATCACCGACATTCAGTGAAAAATCCTGAACGGTACCATTGATCCGATCCAATCCACGAAGATTGGCAATCTCGGCGACATCTGAAACGGCTGGTTGCACTTCTTCGACATAAGTGGGGATCGGGGTCGAGGATCCTAGATCGCGCAGAATTTCGCCTTCGATTTCGGGGAGAAGTTCTTCGAGCAATGTTTGTGCGGATGTTACGCTTGCCGTCAATATTAGCGGTAACAACAATAACCTAATCAGCGTCATCACTGCCACCGGCAACAAATTTCATCAACAGATTAATCAAACTTATGGAGCCCTGCGTCAGCAGTATTTCATCGCCAGCTTCAAGCATAAATGGTGAACCGCCCGCCGTAATTTCAAGAAACGCACCGCCAAGCAATCCATCGGCAGCCACCTTGATATCCGCGTCGTCCGGAATTGCGATTCCTTCATCAACAGACATTTTGGCGACAGCCCGATATGTATCCTGATCCAATGTGATGCCAGTAAGCGTCCCGATTTTTACTCCGGCCAATCGAACATCGCTGCCAACATTCAAGCCTTCAACGCTACGGAACTTTGCATATAACGGGTATTGCCCGCCACTGGCGGTAAACCCCGTTGTCTGCATTGCAAAATATATAAAACCAGCGGCGGCAGCCAAAACGACACCACCGATAACTGTTTCTGCTGCTTCGCTAGCCATAAATTTGCCTCTATTCCGGTTGCCACGCCTCGTAATCACTTACCGATTTCGGGTTTGTTGCAAAAAGGCTCCCGGCTGGTCGATAGCCATTTCCGGTGCCTGAAAGATTCTCGATATGTGATTTTTCCCAAGATTTATGCTTTAATGGCGTTTCGCCAGGGCATTCATCAAATGTATGATGCAACCAGCCATGCCAATCCGGTGAAATTTTAGAGGCTTCGATCTCGCCGCTATAGATCACCCAACGTTTGCCAGCACTACTTTGATAGAACTTGTTACTGTCAGCATCGGTTCCGACCAACTCGCCGTTACGCCATGTAAAAATACGTGTGCCAACTGACTGCCCACGCCACCAGATCAACATTTGCATCAATAATTTCATGATCGACTCCAACTCGATTTAATCGCACTTATGCCCTGAATTACCATGTCGGTCCAGCCCGATTAGGATGCTGACGCAGGTTCTTCTTTTCTATCGGCATATATCATCAATGGCTCGCCTTCACGGCGCACGGCCTCGGCGTTGACGACAACTTCTTCGACGTCGTCCAGTCCGGGCAGTTCGAACATGGTTTCAAGCAAAATATCCTCAAGGATGGAACGCAAACCACGCGCACCAGTTTTGCGTTTAATTGCCCGTTCGGCAATAGCGCTAAGTGCATCTTCGGTGAATGTAAGTTGGGTATCCTCAATCTCGAACAGGCGTTGATATTGTTTAACCAACGCATTTTTTGGCTCGGTAAGGATGGTAATCAAAGCTGACGAATCTAGATCAGTCAATGTCGCAATTACCGGCAGACGACCAACAAATTCGGGAATAAGTCCGAATTTCAATAGATCTTCAGGTTCGAGATCCTGCAGCAATTCCCCGACACCTTTGTCATTTTCGTCCTGAACATCGGCACCAAAACCCATAGCAGAACCTTTGAAGCGTTGCGCGATAATTTTATCGAGTCCGGCAAAAGCGCCGCCACAAATAAACAGGATATTCGACGTGTCGACTTGCAAGAATTCCTGCTGCGGATGTTTGCGCCCGCCTTGCGGTGGAACAGATGCGACCGTCCCTTCCATGATTTTCAACAAGGCCTGCTGAACCCCCTCGCCCGACACATCGCGGGTGATGGATGGGTTGTCGGATTTACGTGAAATCTTGTCAATTTCGTCGATATAAACGATTCCGCGTTGTGCGCGTTCAACGTTATATTCTGCCGATTGCAGCAATTTCAGAATGATGTTTTCAACGTCTTCGCCAACATACCCAGCCTCGGTCAGGGTTGTCGCGTCGGCCATTGTGAATGGAACATCAATAATACGTGCCAAGGTTTGCGCCAGCAGGGTTTTACCGCAACCAGTTGGACCAACCAACATGATATTGGATTTCGCCAATTCCACATCCGGATTTTTCTCGGCGTGGTCTAGGCGTTTATAGTGGTTGTGAACCGCAACAGACAGAACCTTCTTGGCCATCGCCTGCCCAATTACATAATCATCCAGAACCTTGCAAATATCCTTAGGCGTTGGCACACCATCGGAAGATTTGACCATATTGCTTTTTGTCTCTTCGCGGATGATATCCATACATAATTCAACGCATTCATCACAGATAAATACCGTTGGACCGGCAATCAGCTTGCGCACTTCATGTTGGCTCTTTCCACAGAAAGAACAATAAAGTGTGTTCTTGGAATCTTTATCGTCCGTCTTGCTCATCAACTTCTCCTGACGCGGGCGCATGTGCCGAGTCGTATAATTTTGCCCATTGGACATCACCTTACTGTCTATTTCAAGGCAGAAGGCACTAATCCATCTTAAACTGTGGTTACTCGGCATCCTCGGAAGCTTCGCGTCGTGTGACTATTTCGTCAATCAGTCCCCATTCTTTAGCGTCCTCGGCGGTCATGAAATTGTCGCGCTCTAACGCTTCTTCAACTGCATCATAATCTTGGCCAGTGTGATCTGACAATATGTTGTTCAGACGCCGTTTCAGGTTTTTGGTGTGTTCCGCATGGATCAGAATATCTGTCGCCTGCCCCTGATACCCACCAGATGGTTGATGCACCATCAGATTGGAATTAGGCAAGGCAAACCGTTTACCTTTGGCACCACCTGCTGTCAAAATCGCACCCATAGACGCGGCTTGTCCAATCACCACTGTTGAAACCTCAGGGCGGATAAGCTGCATTGTATCATAGATCGACAGCCCAGACGTCACTACGCCACCTGGCGAGTTGATATACATCGAGATTTCTTTCTTCGGATTTTCCGCTTCAAGAAACAACAACTGTGCAACAATGATTGTCGCCATGTCGTCATGAATAGGTCCGGCAACAAAAATGATCCGTTCTTTTAGCAGGCGTGAAAAAATGTCGTAGCGGGTCGAGCCACGCGCCGTATGTTCTTCGACCGTAGGAAGAATGAAACTGGTAGGTCCGCTCATCTGATTAATCATCTATCTGCCTCAAAATTTTCAGTTACCAACAGGAATACCGGTAAACTCTTACTCAAAAGTTTAATTATGCACGGGGGGGATCGCAAGGGCTGTTTGTGCGTTTTTGAATTGCATTTCGCAGTTCCTTGGCGGAACGCGTGTTTTTGTAAATAATTTAACGATAGTTTTACCAATATGACGTATAAAACCTTTACTGAGAGAGGCGGACCGAGAGGTCGTCGGGTTTACCGCGCTAGTGTTATTATTACTTTCTGCGGCATCTCAAAACCGCAATCACTATAGGCCCAAGCGTTGTCGATAAAAGCAATAGCTCAGGCTTGGGATTAGCGCGGTGACCCCATCTCAGTTTCTGACCAACAATCTTTAAACCGGATATGTCAAAACCACAGGTTTTCGAACCTCCCCGAGGTATTTTGACAATTTAGGCGCGGGTTCCCCGATACGCCGCTTTTTTTGTGCCTAATTCAAAGTTATTTAGTAGTATAATTATGGGTCAAAATTCATAGAATTGACAGGCACTATCATATTTGCGACTTGCGCTCCGGCTTCACGCACGAGCTCCGACCAGACAGCCATCCTCTCCTCAATGGGAAATGTTGATGGTGGTAAGTTTGGTCCAACCGACCATTCAAGTTCCGCAACAATATGTTGCTCAAAGACTAATGTTGCATAACATAGCAATACGTCACAATTTATTATTGGGTGTTCAAAAAATGGCGCAGCATCACCTTGCAATAAACATTGGTAAAAAAGGTATCCTGATCACCAGCGTATACGCACCAAAAATCAGTAGTTTCCAAAACATCCCATTCTGTAGAAACAAGGCGTTCATCAAACTCTAGCCGACCGAATCTTTCATATTTCTGATGGCGCAACCAATCCGTTCCACCAATCGAAACAACCAACTTAGCACCAAATTCAGTAAGCAGTGCCTTCCCATTGGTTGATAGAATAACATTCGCGATAAGCGGTACCGGTAATGCGTTGACATATCTCATCGGAATTTCGGGCAACTGTAACTTATGTTCGTCTATACAATATACATCATCGGATTCGGGTGAAATGTCGTTTAAGAAGGCGTTTTGCAGGACTGCATATTTAATTGCATCGAATGTCAGCTCAACACTCTCAAATTCTGATGGGCAATCTACTTCCGAGGCTAATGACTCGTGAGCAACTAAGCAAAATATTAAGGTTACGACAAGTAAACTGTAAAATGTGCGTGTAATTAATTACCTGGCCTGTATTTTCAACTAAATAGTTCATCAAATGTACTTATCAAAAAAAAAGGCGAGCCTAAAAGCTCGCCCCAAATGTTTTTCGATAACGACGTTACTCGTCGTCTAGCGCTTTAACAGCTGCTTCAAGATCGTCTTTGCTGACTTTCTTTTCCTTCACATCCGCCATTTCAACGATGAAGTCGATGACTTTATCTTCAAATAATGGCGCGCGAAGCTGTTGCTGTGCTTGCGGGTTTTTCTGAATGAATTCAAAGAACTCACGTTCCTGACCCGGATACTGGCTGGCCTGCTGGAACATCGCTTGTTGCAGCTCTGGCTCGGTGACTTCGATGTTGTTTTTGTTGCCAAGTTCGGCAAGCAACAGGCCTAGGCGCACACGGCGTTCGGCCAGTTTGTTATGCTCTTTAGTTGGCTCAACCGGATCATGATCATGACCTTCAACGTCTGGGTTTTCGTCATGCCATAGCTGATGCGCAATTTGGCTGGCTTCAGCTTTTACAAGTGACGGAGGCAATTCAAGCTTAAC
>CAZYMT010000090.1:0-5740 GCA_964649035.1 uncultured Rhodobacterales bacterium | reverse complement strand
CCAGTTTGTCCAGCGCATCCATCAGTTGACGTTTTAGAACCACGCGGGCAGCGCCCTTGTATTCTTCGGCCAGACGCTCTGAAACCTGTTCCTTCAGCGCATCGAGGCTTTCGGCCCCGAACTTAGTTGCCAATTCTTCGTTAATTTCGGCAGGTTTAGGCTCTTTCACTTCTTTTACGTTACAAGTGAAAACAGCGTCTTTACCGGCCAATGTTTCGGCTTGGTATTCTGCAGGGAACGTAACCTTAACTTCAATCTCGTCGCCTTCTTTAGCGCCTGTCAACTGTTCCTCGAAGCCGGGGATAAAGCTGTTGGAACCAAGAACCAGCGGATAATCGTCGGCTTGACCGCCATCAAACGCTTCGCCGTCAACTTTACCAAGGAAATCGATAACAATCTGATCGCCGTCTTTGGCTTTTGAACCTTTACGGCGCTTCTCGAAGTTATTCGAGGAAGCAGCAAGGTTATCCAACGCCTCAGTCACAGAATCGTCTTCGATCTTGGCGATCAAACGATCAAGCTTAATTTTGGAATATTCTACATCAGGAACATCTGGCAACTTTTCGTAATTCAACGCGACTTCTACGTCACTGCCTTCAACCCAATCTTCATTGGTCATCTTGACGTCAGGCTGCATCGCAGGGCGATCGCCCGACTTTTCGAAATGCTCTTGCATCGCGCCATCAATGGCTTCTTGCAGGGCTTCACCAAGAACCGATTTGCCGTACATCTTTTTCATCATGGCAAGCGGTGCGTGGCCTTTACGGAAACCTTTGATCTGAACGTCAGCGCGCGCAGCTTCGAGTTTCTCGTTTACTTTGGCGTCCAACTCGGCAGCCGTCAGAGTAATCGCGTATCCGCGCTCTAGGCCTTCGTTCTTGGTCTCGGTGACCTGCATATCATTTCCTCGTTTCAAAAATTTTGGTACGGGTGAAGGGACTTGAACCCCCACGCCTCGCGGCGCCAGAACCTAAATCTGGTGCGTCTACCAATTCCGCCACACCCGCATACCATAGCTGTCTTACGTTACAGCCTAATTCCGGCATCTCTATAGCTAAGGTTTTTCGGGTACGAAAGGGGTAAAATGCACCTAAAGCCCTAAATCGCGAAAAACTTTTGGAAGTTGCTCCGGTAAGTCCTCGGCAATCAGGCCCGGACCAAAGCTTCTGGCGCATTCCACATGCAGCCAAGCAGCGGTTTCGGCGGCTTGCATCGGGGCAAACCCGCGGGCCAGTAATCCGGTAATAAACCCTGCCAACACATCGCCAGACCCAGCTGTGGCCAGCCAAGGGGCCGCACGGTCATAATGGGCCGAATTGATCGAAGCACGACCATTCGGATCGGCAATAACCGTATCCGCCCCCTTATATAGGACAACACACCCTGCCCGCTTGGCGGCGTCACAGGTTGCGTCAACCTTGGAATAGGCTGGGCCTTTGGTGGCAGGCGCAGCGAGTTTTTCAGCGATGTCAGGGAACAACCGCCCGAATTCCCCGCCATGCGGGGTGAGGACAACGTTTTCGTGCAGCATCCCGAACAGCGTTTCCGGATCATCCTTGAAAATCGACAAAGCATCCGCATCCAAAACTGTCGCCCGCCCGCTTTTCAATGCAACCTTCACCAGCTTGCGCGTCTTATTCCCAAGCCCCAACGCCGGACCAAGGCAGAGGGCGTTGATACGCGTATCCTCCAACATTTTAGAAAGATCGGCCGGCGAATCCACTTCGCGCAACATAATCGCATTTAGCTGTGCCGCACGTTCGGCCATTGCGTTCTTGGGGCTGGTTATGGTGACAACACCTGCGCCAATACGAAGTGCCCCGCGCGCGGCTAGTCGACAGGCACCTGTCCTACCCAACGCACCGGAGAGAACAAGTGCATGTCCGTGTGAGTATTTATGAGGTGCCGTCACTTTAGAGAGGGAACCTCTCGAACTGCGATCCAATAATTTCACCGCATTTAGGTTTTGTCTTTGACTGACATTTCGCGAAATCGGTAACCCTATATCTTTTACAGCAAGTTGTTTGTCCGAATTTGGATTTTGATCAAGATAGTGCCCTACTTTGGAGTGATGGAATGATACAGTCAGTGCCGGAGAGATAGTCTCAATTTCATCGAAGGCCAAATCTGAGGAAAGTAGCCGACCAGAATCAGCATCTAGCCCGCTTTGAATATCAACAGACACAACAAACTGCTGTGAGAAACACTTTAAAACTTGTGCAATATCTACATCGAGCGGGCGAGATAAACCCGTTCCAAAAACGGAATCGACCACCAAATCCGGGAAACGCTCAATAGCGTCAGGTGACTTAAAAATATCTTCGACCTCCCCCACCTCCAACCACCGCTCCGCATTCACCTTCGCATCCGGCGGCAGCTTCTCAACCTCGCCGTACAGAAACACCTCAACCTCCCAGCCACGATCCTTTAACAACCGCGCCACCACAAACCCGTCACCGCCATTATTCCCCGGCCCGCACAGCACCACTGCGCGCCCTGAGGTCATCGCCATTTCCGGCCACTCCTCCAGCACTGCCTCAACCACACCGCGCCCTGCCCGTTCCATCAATTCCAGCCCCGTCACTTCGCCACTATCAATCGCGGCTTGTTCAATGGCCCGCATTTGTGCGGCGGTAAGGAGTTCGGTCATTATATTCTCAATCTGTTTAAGGTTTAAGCAGTTTGCACAAAATATAGGCACAAAATCGGGAAACGACAACTACACCCGCTGTTGTAAAACCTAACGAATTGAAACGGCGCTGCACAGATGGTTTCTAAAATTATCTTAAATCACGGGAGCATTGGCATGAAGAAAATCGAAGCCATTATAAAACCCTTCAAACTCGACGAAGTTAAGGAGGCCCTGCAAGAAGTGGGTATCCAAGGCCTGTCGGTTATCGAAGCAAAAGGGTTTGGCCGTCAAAAGGGGCATACTGAACTATATCGCGGCGCAGAATATGTCGTGGATTTCCTGCCCAAAGTAAAAATCGAGGTGGTTCTGGCCGCTGATCAAGTGGACGCAGCGATTGCAGCCATCATCGGCGCCGCTAAAACCGGTAAAATCGGGGACGGCAAAATCTTTGTATCCTCTATTGAACAAGCCATTAGAATTCGTACAGAAGAAGACGGCGTAGAAGCGCTTTAAAAAAGGAAGACATCATGAGTGACATCAAAACTGTTCTCAAAATCATCAAGGATCAGGAAGTTGAATATGTCGACATCCGTTTCACCGATCCTCGTGGTAAATTGCAGCACGTAACCCTGATCAACGACGAAGTTGACGAGGATTTCCTTGAAGGCGGGTTTATGTTTGACGGATCATCTATTGCTGGCTGGAAAGCTATCAATGAATCCGACATGAAACTGATCCCTGATTGCGCATCTGCTTATATCGATCCGTTCTACGCCGAAAAAACCCTGTGCATCCATTGTTCGGTTGTCGAACCAGATACCGGCGAAGCCTATTCGCGCGATCCACGCTCCACCGCTGAAAAAGCTGAAGCATATCTGATTTCCACCGGTATCGGTGACACGTCGTATTTTGGCCCAGAGGCCGAATTCTTCCTGTTTGACGATGTGCGCTTCTCCAACTCCATCAACAAAGTATCCTTTGAGGTTGATGCGGCGGATGCGTCCTGGAATTCAGACACCGAATACGAAATGGGCAACATGGGCCATCGTCCTGGTGTTAAAGGCGGGTATTTCCCGGTTAACCCAATCGATGCGGCACATGACATTCGCGGCGAAATGCTGTCGACCATGAAACGTATGGGCATGAAAGTTGACAAACATCACCACGAAGTGGCGTCCTGTCAGCATGAGCTCGGCCTGATTTTTGGCACTTTGACGCATCAAGCGGATGAATTGCAGAAATACAAATACGTTGTTCACAATGTCGCCCACGCTTACGGCAAATCCGCGACCTTCATGCCAAAACCAATCGCTGGTGATAACGGCACTGGTATGCACGTGAATATGTCGATCTGGAAAGACGGCAAGCCGATTTTTGCCGGCGATAAATATGCGGATCTTAGCCAAGAAGCGCTATATTTCATCGGTGGCATCCTGAAGCACGCCAAAGCGTTGAACGCGTTCACCAATCCGGCGACCAACAGCTATAAACGCTTGATCCCTGGTTTTGAGGCCCCGGTTCTGCGCGCCTATTCCGCGTCCAACCGTTCCGGCTGTGTTCGTATTCCTTGGGCCGAGTCGCCGAAGGCAAAACGTGTCGAGGCTCGTTTCCCTGATCCAGCAGCCAACCCTTACCTTTGCTTTGCCGCATTGTTGATGGCTGGTCTTGATGGCATCAAAAACAAAATCGATCCAGGCGAATCTTCGGATAAAGATCTGTACGATCTGCCACCAGAAGAACTGGCTGGCATTCCAACCGTTTGTGCAAGCTTGCGCGAAGCACTGGACGAGCTGGAAAAAGACATGGACTTCCTGACGGCTGGTGACGTGTTCACCAAGGACCAGATTGAAAGCTACATGGAGCTGAAATGGGAAGAAGTGTACCATTACGAGCACACACCACACCCAGTTGAATACGGCATGTATTACAGCTGCTAATTCGACGCTGATTAATAAGAGAGCCCGTCATTTTTGGCGGGCTTTTTTTGTGGGATCATGCTGGACACCCTTTGGATGCATGCCCAAAACACCTATTTATCGGCCGTTGAAACAACCACGGATGTGACATGACATTTCTTAAAATTATTTTCGGACTGATTGCGGCGGGATAATCGTGGTTGTGTTGTTTGTTGGCTTCCTGGCATTGAAATTCACAGCTATTGATCCGTGGCGCCACACTAGGAACATAGAAAAGGCGCTGAAATCTAATATGGAGACTTGGGAAACAGGGCTCGCTGATATTTATACCGTTGCATCAAAGATAGAGATGAATGACGATACTCTTTCAACCACTTTGGATATCATCTGCGTACAGAAAACGATCACACATAATAGCTTTAAAAACGGAGTAATGTACAACACGAGCATTAGAGACTTCGGTTCTCGTGACTTTGCGATCTCGATTTCAGCAAGCCACCGCGTAGCTTTCGCGACGAATATTTCTTGCTCGAGCTTGGCAAAAGGATACAACGAACACGAGGCTCCGTTTACTTTGACGGGGGCGACGCATGTTGAAATTCAAAATATTGTCGGACCAATCTTGTCTTGTAGTAGTTTTCCAAATGGCGGCCCCGTTCAACTTCAAACCATGCGCGTGTTTCCAACTGAAATTGTATCAATGCGACAGGAACCCGTAAACGAAGTGGTTTTGAGAAGTGTTTACAATCCCGATGACAGCTCAAGTCGAACAGAAGGCATACGCAGAGAAACATTGCGAGACGCGTTCCAAGCCCCCCAAATCACAATTTTTATTGGTCTAGCGCGGAAATGTGTTGGGGCCCTCGAACGGGTGAATGCTCACCAACAGCGGACCTGTATTGCGAACCTGCTGTGCAGTAGTTATTTTAGGGTAATCACAATTGAAACCCTAAAAGGAATACGGGGTGAACGCGAAAAAATTCACCAATATCAAATTATGATCAGATCCCAGTTTCGGCCCCATTGTCGCGGAACCATTTCCATTTGGAACCAGCACATGATCAATCGGGAAGCGGCCCCAGCCTTTATATACGTCAAAGGACAGGCGGATGCCTGAAATGATGCGGGTTTGGGTGGCGGTTTCGATTTGGCGGACGGTGTTGCTCCAAGGAACGGTGTTGAAATCGCCAGC
>CAZYMT010000089.1:0-12414 GCA_964649035.1 uncultured Rhodobacterales bacterium | reverse complement strand
CATGTCAGTTGATCACCAATGGCTTCGTGGATCAAAACGGCGGCAACAGACGAATCAACGCCGCCCGAAAGCCCGCAAATCACCTTTTGGTCGCCAACTTGGGCACGGATCGCCTCGATCGCTTGTTCTTTATAAGCGCCCATTGTCCAATCGCCGGTGAAACCGGCCAAATCGGTGAAGTTTTTATAGAATTGCGCGCCATTCGGGGTGTGGTGGACCTCTGGATGGAATTGCACGGCAAAGAAATTACGTTTTAGGTCGGCGGTAACAGCGTATGGCGCGTTTGGCGAGGTTCCGTAAACCTCAAACCCGTCGGCCAGTTTGGACACATTATCGCCGTGCGACATCCAAACCTGTTCATCACCATCGGCAAACCAACCTTCAAGCAATGGCATGCTGTCATCAGTCGGCGTCACAAACGCCCGCCCGAATTCGGCGGTGCCACGCCCGCGATCAACCGTGCCGCCAAGTTGGTGCATCATGACTTGTTGGCCATAACAAATACCAAGAATCGGTAGACCCATTTCGAACAGACTTTGGGGCGCGCGCGGGCTATCGTCGGTTAGGACGCTGGCGGGGCCACCGGATAGAATCACGGCTTTGGGCGCGAATTCTTCGATGAATGCCTCGTCGACATTCTGGAATGGGTGGATTTCACAGTAAATATTGCTTTCGCGCAGGCGCCGAGCGATTAGCTGCGTTACCTGAGATCCAAAATCAATAATAAGAAGGCGGTCATGTGTTTGTGTGCTCATGGCCGTTGTTTAGGTGTGGCGACGGATTCGCGCAAGCGGATGTCGCGAATGTGCCGCGTTTTTGGTTTTGTGCCCTATAATCGAAAGCAGAAACGAAATTCGGGAATATGCCAATGTCAGATACTGGAAGCAGAACACGTCGTAGCGGTGGCGGAGCAGCGCGTCGCGCCCGAAGCTTGGCCCCAAAGCATGAAGCAATGCGGTTTATTGAACGCAATATTCCGAATTTCGAGATACTGAATGCCGAGGCATTGGAAGTAATTGAAGAAAATGCCGAAAAGGTTCTGGAAGAAATAGGGGTTAATTTTGTTGATAATCTGCAAGCGTTGGAGCGCTGGCGTGAAGCAGGCGCAAATATAGACGGCGAACGGGTGCGAATCCCGCGTGGGTTAGCGCGAAAATTATGTGCCACTGCGCCCAGCCGGATCATCCAACATGCGCGAAATCCTGAACGTAATGTTGAAATCGGCGGGAATTCTCTGGTTTTTGCCCCGGTTTACGGTCCGCCATTCGTGCGTGATCTGGAGGGTGGGCGGCGTTATGGCACCATTGCTGATTTCCAGAACTTTGTCCGCCTTGGCTATATGTCGAAATGGCTGCATCATTCCGGCGGCACGCTGTGCGAACCAACCGATGTGCCAGTGAATAAACGCCATCTTGATATGCTTTATGCACATATGACGCTGACGGATAAGCCGTTTATGGGATCTGTAACCGAACCAAGTCGTGCGCAAGATTCGGTCGATATGTGCAAAATTCTGTTTGGTGATGAATTTGTTGACCAGAACACGGTGATGACCAGCCTGATTAACATCAATTCGCCCCTGACATTTGATCCTATTATGATGGGCGCGCTAGAGGTTTACGCGAAAAACAACCAAGCCTGCATCATTTCCCCGTTTATCGTTGGCGGGGCCATGTCGCCGGTTTCGGTTGCTGGAACGCTGACACAAGTATTGGCCGAAGCCTTGGCGGGTATCGCATATTCGCAACTGATCCGGCCGGGTGCGCCTGTGATCATGGGGGCGTTTGTTACCTCGACCGATATGGCGTCGGGCGCGCCGACATTCGGCACGCCGGAAGCTTCAAAAATTGCTTATGGGGCAGGGCAGTTGGCGCGGCGTTTGAATTTGCCGTTCCGGACGGGTGGCGGGCTTTGTGGCTCAAAGCTTCCGGATGCGCAGGCGGGATATGAGTCGGCGAATACACTTAATGCTAGCCTGTTAAGTGGAGCGAATTTTGTGCTGCATGCCTGTGGTTGGCTGGAAGGCGGTTTGGTTTCGTCATTCGAGAAATTTGTGATGGATGCCGACCAGCTGGGTGTTTTGCATTCCATCGCCCAAGGTGTCGATATTTCCGAAAACGGCCAAGCCATGGGCGCGATCGAAGAGGTGCAACCGGGAGGTCACTATTTGGGTTGTCAGCACACCCAAGACAATTTCAAAACGGCATTCTGGCGGACCGAGGTTCTCGATTACAAACCGTTTGAGCAATGGTCGGAGGAAGGTGCCCCCGACACGGTGCAATCAGCGAATGCGCGCGTTAAGAAGATGTTGGCGGAATATCAGCAACCCTCAATTGACCCCGCAATTGACGAAGCCTTGAAAGCGTATATCCGGCAGAAGAAAGACTCGATGCCGGACGCCTTCGTCTAGGCCGCCATTTTATGTTCCATGATCGGCGTGAGCGGACGGTTTGCTTCGGCCATTAGGGCTGTCATCACGATGATATGCTTTTGAATGCTATAACTTGCATCGCCTTCAATGCGGCATTCGTTCAGGCGTCCTTCCTCAGTTAGAAGGGCGTCCAATAGTTGCGCGCCATACTTATTTGGGGCACCTGCAATATTTTTAACATATTGATCCCGACGATAATTTCGGATGCCAGAACGTGCAGCGCGAATGAGCAGTTTCGGGCGGTGCATGGCTGCTAGTGTTGTGTGAATATCGATCATTGTTTCCTCCATAGGCAGTTAGTCAGGCCAACATGACACAACTTTAGCGAGTGTTGCGGAAACCTTAAGAACACCGAACTGTTGAAACTATTTGGTAATCTTGAATAACAAAAATTAACCATTTTAAAATACTTTTCGGAAGACAACCTTAGGCAGAGCTTTTCAATTTTAATCAAAATCGGTGAAAACTTGTGACAAATTTTAACAATCAAGACCGTAACATGGAATGGGTACCCGAAGCTGCCAAGACTTATCTGGCCCACACCGTTCAGGGAATCAGCCTTCGTGAACTCGCTCGCGATAAGGGTTGTGCCCCATCCACGATATTGCGGCAGGTCCGTAAATACGAATTACGCCGCGACGACCCGCTGGTCGACGAGGCGCTAGATGCCCTCACTGCCAACTACCCCCAACTGGAGTTTGAATTCATGCCTAACAGTAATGTAACACCGATAAAGCTAACTGAAGAAAAAATCGCACGGGAAGCGCGCCGAATATTGCGTCGATTATGCGAAAATGGCACATTTCTATTGGTTGCAACTGCGGCTGATCAGGCCATTGTCTTCAAAGAAGTTGTCCCGGGGCGGCAGACAAAATTGGCAGCGGTTGAACGTGTCGTCGCCAATGCGTTCGCTCTCAACGAATGGATTGCGGGAACCAGCTTGGGTAAGGTCAACAAGTATCATATTACATCCATGGGGCGCACAGCGCTTAAGCGTTTGATTGCAGAAGATAAACTGGAACGTGATGCCGTAAATTCACCATTTCAGGAGCAGCATAAAGAATTTGGCGAGCGCGTTGTTATGGCGGCAAACGGTTCTGGAAAAGAAACCCTGCGTTACAATCTTGCAGAAAGCCCGCTGACATTGTTAGCGCGTAAGAAAGACAAGACTGGAGAAGTATTCTTGACGCCAGAGTTGCTTGAGGCTGGCGAACGTCTGCGTGAAGATTTTGAACGTGCCCATATCGGTCCACGTGTGGCGCAGAACTGGGATCGGTTCTTAACCGCTGGTGGCACACCAGCTTGGAGCGCGGGGTCCGAAGGGTCATCCGCCGCTAGGGACCGCGTTGCCGAAGCTGTTCGTGCGCTTGGTCCGGGGCTGGCTGATATTGCGCTACGTGTTTGTTGTTATCTGGATGGGTTGGAAAAGGCCGAGAGACGCCTCGGATGGTCCGCGCGTTCGGGAAAAATTGTTTTGAAGATCGCACTGCAGCGTTTGGCTTGCCACTATGATATCCAGATGCCGGCAGAACAAAAAGCTAGCTAGCTGCCTTAATAATTTCGCCAAAGTCGGCGGCCTTTAGGGATGCGCCGCCGACCAACCCGCCGTCGACGTTCGACAACGCAAATATTTCCGCCGCATTTGAGGGCTTAACTGAGCCGCCATATAATATCCGGAAATGATCCCCGTCTTCAAAACGATCCACCAGGTGCGCCCGCAGATAATCGTGAACCTTGACGATTTCGGCGAGGGTCGGGGTACGCCCAGTACCAATCGCCCAGATGGGTTCATAGGCGATAATGGTGTTCTTGGCGTTCGCGTCATTCGGGGTCGATGCTGCGAGCTGTTCGCCAATCACCGACAAAGTTGTGCCAGCGTCACGTTCCGCTTCAGTTTCGCCAATGCAGATGATCGCTTGTAAACCTGCGGCCCATGCGGGTGAAACCTTGGCGTGAACATCCGAACTGGTCTCGTTGTGGTCCGCGCGTCGTTCGGAATGGCCCAGAATAACCGCACGCGCACCAATATCCGCCAGCATTTCCGCCGAGATATCACCGGTATGCGCGCCGCCTAATTTACTGTGACAATTCTGCCCACCAATAACAATCCCGCTATCACCCGCGGTTTTTACCATCGTTGCGATCAGTGTCGCAGGCGGACAGATGATGACATCACAATCGGCCTTAACTGTTTTCAGGGTTTCAAGTTCGGAAATTGAGGCGGATAGCCCGTTCATTTTCCAGTTTCCGGCGGCAACTTTACGACGCATTGCTAGATCTCGAATTTAATGGATTCGCCGCAGCCACAGGCCTCGGTGACGTTTGGGTTGTTAAAGGAAAAGCCACTTTCCAGCAGCGTGGTTTTATAATCGATCTCGGTGCCGAACAGGAACATCTGTGCCATCGGCGCGATCAAAACACGAGCTTCGCCGTTTTCGATAACTTCGTCATTGGCATCGATCTCGTCGACATATTCCATGGTGTATTCCATGCCCGCACAGCCGCCTTTTTTAAGGCCAATCCGTAAACCTTTTTTATCGCCATCCTTCATCAGGGCGGCGATTTGTGCGGCAGCGGCGTCAGTCATGCTAACGGCTTGTTTTCCAGGAATTCCGAACATTTCAACTTATCCATTACATTAGGTTAAACCAAAGATAAGCAATGAGGGAGGAGCCCGCAAGGGCGGACTCCGCCTTTAGATCAGAGACCCATGCAATTTGCGTAGTAAGTTGTGGTTGCTGGCCAGTCCGAGAACACGCCCTTAACGCCCACATCTTGCGCCAAAACATCCAGTAATTCGAACATCTGCCCATCGCCTTTGATGGCATCGGTCACCGACTGATAATACCAGCCACCACCGGTGTTAAGCGGGCCAGAGCGCTCCAATGTCCAGGTAATGATGTTCACGCCCGCGGCTTTCGCGTCTTTGGCATATTGTGACGGGATAATTTCACCATCATCCAATGTAACCAGAACCCACATTGGTGGCGCGATGAAATTCACGCCCATATCTGCCAGTTGCGGCATTGACGGTGATAGCGGATTGGCAGGATCATAGGCTGTATTGTCGTACCGACCGTCTAGAAACACCGCCTGCGCACCAAAATCCGGTTCATTTTCTATCCAGTAAAGAACATCGTCCAAATTGAATGATTGCGCCCACACGTCGGACGCAGGGACGCCCGCGGCCTTATATTCATCGATCATGGCTTGCGCGTAATCTGCTTGCGTCCAGCCCTCAAACGGCATGTCCACAGCTGGGGATTTCAGTTCTGGCGTGAAACGAACGCCCATTTCGCGAAAGAGGTCGATAGATTGCGCATGTGTCATAACCGTGCCAGCGCTGGCAGCATATAGATCCGTGCGCCATCCGGCTGTCGCATCCATAAATTCTGCGACCGTAGTTGCTGCGCCATTGGCGGCATCCATTTTACCGTCAAGAGATTAAAATTCAGCCAAGGTTATGTCGCTGGTCCGGCATTCAGCC
Organism: uncultured Rhodobacterales bacterium; assembly: GCA_964649035.1. GTDB lineage: Bacteria > Pseudomonadota > Alphaproteobacteria > Rhodobacterales > Rhodobacteraceae > NORP23. The sequence goes on along the minus strand of CAZYMT010000089.1, from coordinate 6,496 downwards.
GCGGCATTCACGTCAGCGGATGCAGGCGTGAACCCGGTAGTGCATTTTTGTGCCAAACTGGTTGCCAGAATATTTGTGGTGGTGTGCAGATCGTTTTGTGCGTGACGGCAGACCAATTGCTTGTCAGCGGTAAACGTTACATCACATTCGACAATGCCAGCACCCATACGTGCCGCTGCTATATATGATTCGCGCGTATGTTCAGGGAATTGCATCGCGGCCCCCCGATGCCCGATGGAGAAAACGGTACGTTCAAAGTCCATATTCTCACAGGATTTCAGCTGTGTTTTCAAAGCGCCGTCTTGCATCTGGTCGATTAAGAAGAAAGGGCGGGGGCCAAGTTGGATATTTTGGGCGAATGCAGGCAGAGCGAGCAGCGCTGCCACAGCTAAAGTCGCAATTGTTATAGGTTTCATAGGATTTTCCCGTTTGTGTGTGGTTACGAACTCGGCCACTAAATCACGGGAGTTTTTCGCTACGATGACGGCGATATTACAGTTTTGTCGCGTTTCCACGACGGGAGTATTACTGTTATTCGCTGTCGACGGGATCGGTGTCTAGCGTAGCAGGATGCACAGCGGTTAGGTCATCACGCAATGCGCTGATCGTTTCCTGTAATGCTTCGATTTCATTGCTTTGTGCGGTTAACATCGCATCAACTGCAATGGCTTCCTGCTTCATTTCGTTCAACAGAGTTTCGCTATTGGTCAACAGCGTTTGCAGATTTTCTTGCATTACAGTGTTGACGCTGGTTTGTGCGGCAACATGTGTATCCAGATCATTTTGCAATGCCTTGGAAACGCCGCCGTCACTTAGATAGATAATGCCCGCCGCAACCAACGCGCCAATGATTGCTGAAACCGTTACACGCGTCAGCAGGTTTTTCAGCATCGCCGACATTACATAAAGCCCAGTTCCAAACGCGCCTCATCGGACATCATATCCATGCCCCATTGAGGTTCCCAAACCAGTTCAACATTCACAGTGTTCACACCGGGCAGGGGTTCGACCGCCTCGGCGACCCAGCCAGGCATTTCGCCAGCAACAGGACAACCGGGGGCGGTTAGGGACATCTTGATCTGAACATTCGATTCGTCGTCAATCTCGATTGTGTAAATCAGGCCAAGGTCATAAATATTCACCGGAATCTCCGGATCATGCACGGTTTGGCACGCGGCTACGATATTTTCGTATAGGGGATGGTCAGTCGTTGAGGGCTTAATCAACGGGGCACCTTCCATTGGCATTTCGGTTTCTGCGTTCATCGTCACGGCCTTTTTCTTATTCCTGACTAAACATATAGGGAATAAAATTAACAACGTCCAGAAGCGGCGCTTGTAAATGTGTTATATTTGATAGAAACCCTACGCGATCAAAATCCGAGGACTGCTTTGAAAAATATCTCCTTCACACTCGCCGCCACCCAAGGCAAAGCCCGCACGGGTGTTTTATCGACGCCGCGTGGTGACATTCGCACGCCTGCCTTTATGCCCGTTGGGACTGCCGCCACAGTTAAGGCGATGTTGCCGGAAAATGTTGCGGCAACTGGCGCGGATATTTTGCTGGGGAATACCTACCATTTGATGCTGCGCCCGACCGCTGAACGGATTGAGCGTCTTGGCGGACTGCATAAATTCATGAATTGGGATAAGCCGATTCTAACGGATTCGGGTGGTTTTCAGGTGATGAGCCTAACCGGATTGCGGAAATTGACCGAGGAGGGTGTGGTTTTCAAATCCCATATTGACGGCTCCAAACACAACTTGACGCCCGAACGCAGCATGGAAATTCAGCGGATGCTCGGTAGTGATATTGTCATGTGTTTTGACGAATGCACGCCTTATCCCGCGACGCAAGAAGTCGCCGCCGATTCTATGCGCCGCTCGATGAGATGGGCGCAGCGTTCCATGGACGCCTTCGGGGATCGTCCTGATCACGCGCTTTTTGGTATCCAGCAAGGGTCAACTGATCCGAAACTTCGCGAAGAATCTGCCGAAGCGCTGAAAGCCATTGATTTCGACGGCTACGCAATTGGTGGTCTGGCTGTCGGCGAGGGCCAAGAGATGATGTTTGACGTCCTGAACTACGCCCCCGGACAGTTGCCGGAAAACAAACCGCGTTACCTTATGGGGGTCGGCAAACCCGACGATATTGTTGGGGCCGTACAGCGCGGCGTCGATATGTTTGACTGTGTTCTGCCATCGCGGGCAGGGCGTAACGGGCAGGCGCAAACGCGGATGGGGGCGATTAATTTGCGTAATGCCCGCCACCAAGACGATCCGCGCCCTCTTGATCCGGAATGCACTTGCCCGTGCTGTACACAATATTCCCGCGCATATTTACACCACGTAAACCGCGCCAAGGAAATCATCGCTAGTATGTTATTAACTTGGCACAATTTACACTATTATCAGGAACTCATGCAGGGGCTTCGCGGGGCAATTGCCACTGGAAACTTGGACGATTTTGTCGCCGAATTTCACGAAACACGGGCAAAAGGTGATCTGGAGTTATTATAAACCCGCCATTAGGGCTTGAAAATCTGTGCCCGCCGCGCCAGATTATTAGTCAACGGGGGCCGAAATCCGGCCTGACATATTAAGGAATACTTATGACCGATACGAATAGCGTCACTTTTCCAGTGCTCCCATTACGGGATATTGTTGTTTTTCCCCACATGATCGTGCCGCTTTTTGTTGGCCGCGACAAATCTGTGCGCGCGCTTGAAGAAGTGATGAAAGACGACAAGCAGATACTGCTTTCCAGCCAAAAAGACCCGAATGAAGATGAACCCACAGCGGATTCGATCTTTGAAACCGGTGTGTTGGCGAATGTTCTGCAATTGCTGAAACTGCCCGACGGGACCGTAAAAGTTCTGGTTGAGGGCAAGCAGCGGGTGCGGATTACGGAATTTCTTGAGAATGACGAATATTTTGAAGCCCACGCAGATCTGATCGAAGAAACCGACGGCGATGCGGATACGGTTACGGCCTTGTCGCGTTCGGTCACGGATGAATTTGAACGGTACGCACGCCTGAATAAAAACGTTCCAGAAGACGCGGTTTCTGCGGTGCAGGAGGCGGAGACGTCGGCCAAGCTGGCTGATACCGTTGCTGGACATTTGAATGTATCGATTGATGACAAGCAGGAATTGCTGGAAATCACTGACATTGAAAAACGCTTGGAAAAAACGTTTGCCTTGATGCACGGCGAAATGTCGGTGCTTAAGGTTGAGAAAAAGATTAAGTCGCGGGTGAAAACCCAGATGGAACGTACGCAGCGTGAATATTATCTAAATGAACAGATGAAAGCGATCCAGAAGGAGCTAGGTGACGGCGAAGAAGGTCAGAACGAGATCGGCGAGCTTGAAGAAAAAATCGCTGAGGCGAAGCTGTCCACAGAAGCCAAAGAAAAGGCTGATGGCGAGCTGAAAAAACTGAAAAACATGTCGCCAATGTCTGCCGAGGCGACCGTGGTGCGCAATTACCTAGACTGGATGCTGTCCATTCCTTGGAGCAAACGCAGCCGTGTAAAGAAAGATTTACATGCCGCGCAAGCGATCCTCGATAAGGATCACTATGGCTTGGAAAAAGTCAAAGAACGGATTGTCGAATATCTGGCCGTGCAGCAGCGCAGCAAGAAATCCCGTGGCCCGATTTTGTGTCTGGTTGGCCCTCCGGGGGTTGGTAAAACCTCGCTGGGGAAATCTGTGGCTAAGGCAACAGGGCGCGAATTCATTCGTATCAGCCTTGGTGGTGTGCGCGATGAATCTGAGATTCGTGGCCACCGCCGGACTTATATTGGGTCCATGCCGGGTAAGATCATTCAGTCGATGAAAAAGGCTAAGACAATCAATCCGTTGATCTTGCTCGATGAAATTGACAAAATGGGCCAGGATTTCCGCGGCGACCCTGCGAGTGCGATGTTGGAAGTCCTAGACCCAGAACAGAACGCGACCTTTGTTGATCACTATCTAGAGGTCGAATACGATCTTTCGAACGTGATGTTCTTGACCACGGCAAATTCGTACAACATGCCGCGCCCGCTTTTGGACCGGATGGAGATTATCACGCTGGCTGGTTATACCGAGCTGGAAAAAGCTGAGATCGCCAAGCTGCATCTGCTAGAAAAGCAGATCAAGGGGCATGGGTTGAAGAAGGGTGAATTCACCCTGCAAGATGACGCTTTGCAAGATATCATCCGCTATTACACTCGCGAGGCAGGCGTGCGTAATCTTGAACGTGAAATTGCAAAACTATGCCGTAAAGCCGTGACCGAGATTGTGATGAAACGCGCAGAATCGATCACGATCACCAGCGAAAATATCGGTGATTTCCTTGGCGTGCGCCGTTTCAAATTTGGATTAGCCGAGGAAGAGGATCAAATCGGTGTCGTAACCGGTTTGGCCTGGACCGAAGCGGGCGGAGATTTGTTGCAAATCGAAGCATTGCGTTTGCCAGGTAAAGGCCGAATGAAAACCACCGGTAAACTTGGCGATGTGATGAAGGAATCGATTGATGCGGCGTCCAGTTTTGTGCGCTCCAAATCGACAACCCTTGGGATCAAGCCGCCGGAATTCGAAAAGATCGACATCCACGTCCACGTTCCCGAAGGGGCGACGCCTAAAGACGGGCCAAGTGCCGGGGTTGGGATGGTGACAACCATCGTTTCCGTCCTGACACAGATCCCCGTGCGCCGCGATATCGCTATGACTGGCGAGGTGACCCTGCGCGGGAATGTGCTGCCAATTGGTGGTCTAAAGGAAAAACTGTTGGCGGCCCTTCGCGGCGGCATCACAACGGTTCTTATCCCCGCGGACAACGAAAAAGACTTGGCGGAAATCCCTGATGTGGTCAAAGACGGCCTGAAAATCATTCCGGTTTCCAATGTGATGGAGGTGCTGAAACTGGCGCTTTCCCATATGCCCGAACCGATTGAATGGGACGAAGCCGAAGAAGCAGCCAAAGCCGCAATCTTGGCTGCGAAATCCGCACCAAGCGGCGAAGCAACGGCACATTAAACACTTCACAACAAGGCGAGGGTTATGCCTCGCCTTGTTGGTCCGCTAATCATGCACTCGGGCTTTTTTCCATAATCCGCAAGAACTCACGGTTGAAGTTCGATTTGGTATTAAAGCCGCTCTCCAACATTGCCGACGTTACGTTTTTACCAGCGCGCAGCAAATCACACGCGTGACTGATTCTGAAACCGTTGATGTAGCGCGACACATTCCCACCCGTCGCCCGATTGATGGCAATGGACAGCTGTTTGGCAGGGATACGCATTTGGCGCGACAATTGATTAAGGGTTCGGCTGGGGTTTAGGAACGGTTCTCGGGTCTTCATCAATTCGGATATCGGCGCGAAACACCGACTGTATAAACAGATACGCCAAAATTAGGCCGGCAATCATCGGGATTGGTAAAACGGGCATGTGGACCTTTCAATTTTAAACCTTTTAGTCCTTTAACCTGATCGTCGCGACCTGAAACCGATTTTAGGACGCAGCAAACCCGATGGATGGAGGAGAAAATATCAGTTTCAAACCCCTCGAAAGGAAAACTGATGAAAACATTAATCCTCGCCGCCATGCTTTGTGCATTTGCTTTGCCGTACTGGCCGAACCTATTGCCGGATATGATCGTCTGTCTATTTTGGCAAATCATCGCACTGTCCTCGTTGCTGGATCAATCTGGTATCCCATCTGAACGCCAACCTATCGCAGTCAAATTGGCGAGGACGCTATTTTCCATGGCCGTCCCGCATACATGGGTGCTGGAATGGCGGAAGGGACTTACCCGTTTTGTATTGTCGCACGGCTCTGGTGGCAACATGGACGCGCTTGGTTGGTTATCGTCCGAACTGGCACTTAACGGCGCGGTTGTACTGGCTGTTAATCATCCGGGCAGTACGTCCGGTGATAGCTCGCCCAGATGCTTCATTAAATTGTGGGAACGGGCGGCCGATATATCTGCAGCCCTTGATCATCTTCTGGCGGACCCAACATTCGCGGCTCATATCGATACAAGTCGCATTTCGGCTGTTGGATTTTCAATGGGCGGAGGCACGGTTCTAAACCTTGGCGGCGCACGGATGTGCCGCGCTGATTTAGTGGATTATTGTGATCATTATGGCGCTGCCACGGTTGAATGTGTTTTCTTTGCGAAAGGTGCCGTTGATATTGGTACAAATGGCAGCAACTTGTCCGGTCGTTTGCCGAATGCTGAATATATTGAAATTGCACCAGCCAGCCATTTTACATTTTGGGCGGAATGCACCGATATCGCGCCACAGATATTGGCCGAAGAAGGCGAAGATGCCATTTGCGATGATCCTGAAGGGACAGATCGCGCCACGGTTCATAACCAGATTATGGCAGAAATATCTCGGTTTCTAGAACTATAACACAGTTTGTGGTCTGTATTGTTTTTTGAACAAAACCTAACCTAACAAACATCAAAGAAGGGCCGCTTTAACGCATGCGGCTCTTTTTTATG
>CAZYMT010000088.1:0-12419 GCA_964649035.1 uncultured Rhodobacterales bacterium | reverse complement strand
GCGATCTGACGATGCTGGGGTCGGGTGGGTCGAACCGGATACGTTCGGCTTTGGCACAGGTGGCGGTTGAGCTGATTGATCGTGGCGCGGATTTGGCGATGGCAATTTCCGCGCCGCGTGCGCATGTCGAACCAGACGCAGCGCAAGTGCTGGATTTTGAAGTTTTAGGGTCTGAGGAGCGCCGCGCAGGGTTGCTCGCAGATTTCCCTGACGCGAATGCGTGGCCCCAAAAGACGATGTTTTTTGGAGGGGTCCACGCGGTGCGCCGTCATGCGGATGGCGGGTTTGAGGCGGTTGGAGATGCCCGTAGGTCGGGCTTTTCGCTAACCGAATAATCCACGTCGCAATAGATTTAATCCTGCAATTACAAGGATAAACAGGGTTGCTTTGCGAAATTTTGCTTGGTCCAATTTGTCCTGAACCCAGAAACCTATCGCCATGCCGATCATTGCCGGAATTACCATGAATGCCGAAAAAGGCGTGGTGTTTTCGTTTAGCAATCCTGACTGGAAATGTGCGCCTGTTAACACAAATGCCCCAACGAGGAACGAAATGCCCTGAACACGGACCATTTCGACTTTTGGGGTGTTTTGCGACAGCAAAAGCAACAGGATAGGCGGGCCCCAAACGCCCGAAAGACCGCCGAAAAACCCGGCAACCAAGCCGACCAAAGGTTCAATCCGGCGGGCCATTATTGCTGAAATTTGGGGTTTCCAGCCGACAATCAGGACAGTGCCAAAGATGGTGATGCTGATGCCAAGAATCAAGAAAAGGGTTTTTTCTGAAATGATTACAATGAGTTGGGCGAACATATAGATCGACACCAATAACACCAAATTCAGCTTCCAGTATCGTTTTACCGACCCCCATGCCTGTCCCAATCCGTTACGTAAGCTCTGCCAAATATTGGTGAACAGGCCAGGTAAAATCAGCGCCGCGATGGCGATTTCGGCGGGCATGATGGAGCCGATGCCGCTGATGCAGATCATTGGCAACGCGAAACCAACCGCGCCCTTGGTGAAGCCGGCAAATAGCATAATCGCGACGGCGCCGATGAAGGTTAGTAAGCCGTAATCGGCGATAATTGTGCTCATGTGAAATGTCCCCAAACGGCGTTAACCTTTCCCGCATATCAGCGAAAATCACTATGCACAATGTATGCACAACCTATGCACAACGCATATGCATAAAAAAGGTTAACGGAATTTAGTCGCGCGTGGTCAAATAGGCTCCGGGGCTGGTGCCGGTCATCTTTTTGAACTGCTTGTTAAAATGCGCCTGATCAGAATATTCCAGCCGCAGGGCGAGGTCGGCGAGGTTCACATCGCGGGAATTGTTTAGGGCGTCTACGGCCTCAAACATGCGGTAGCGCTCGATCACCCATTTGGGGCTGACGCCGATATATTCGGCGAAAAGGCGTTGCAGCTGGCGGATGCGAATTCCGGTTTTTTCGGAGACATCGGCGACCCGCAGAAGGGTTGGGGTTTGCTCGATCAACTCGACAATCGCGCGAGCCTCGCTTGCGATGTTCGAAAGCGGGGCACGAATATCGCGGATGATGTCGGCGAGCGGGTCGATCATATCGGGCGAGGGGGCATCGGTGGGCAGGGTGAGCTTGTGAAAACCATCGGTTAGGTCGCTCATCGGGCCGTTGTAAATCACACTGGCTGCCGCAGGATGAAACCGCGCGGCGAGCACAGCGCCACTGCCCGAAAGATCGTAATCGAACCGCCCCTTGGTGCAACCAAACAGACCGGATTGGCGCTGCGGATCGACGACAAGATGTTGCACCGGATGGGGCAGGTTGGATTGGCGGTAGGTTTCGCCCTCAGGCAGGTTCCAGCGTACCAACCAGAACCAAGCGATGATGTCCGATAAATCGTCGGGCGGCGCGTATTGGTCGAGGGTGAAGGTTTTCAGCGAACGGGCCTCGTTCAACATACCGCGGGTTTTTAAAGGTTTTGGATCCATGACGTGTTTTTACAATATTTGCCGGTTTGGGGTCGCTAAGAATTAGACGGAAATGGAGGGTATGATGAAAGACGGAAAATTTTCAATCACGAAATGGGAGGAGACCAGCGCCGAGCCGCTGCCCGCCCCGATGAAATTCAATCGTGGACGGGTGGAAAGACTGCATTCTGGGGTTCTGGAAGGGACCGAGGTGATGCAATACACGTTCCTATATTCGGATGATACGCGCAGTGAATTTGTCGGGATCGGCATTTTTGAGGGGAGCGTTGCAGGTGTCAGTGGGCGCTTTGCCGTGATTGAACGCGGTAGCTATGTGGACGGTGCGGCGCATACGGTTTTTGATGTTCGGGATTTGGCGTCGGATTTGAGCGTATCGTTGGGGACGGGGGAATATAGTACCAGCGAGCATGTCGATGTCGGGTATGTTTTTACATCCTAGCAAGGGCTGAAATCAGGCGTCCGCGCGCCGCCGGAACGGGTTTGCCGATCTCTGGCATTAGCCAATTCTCGATAAAATATCCGGTGGTGCGTAAGGCTTCGTTAACGTTTGTCGCGCTAGCATCGGGGTCGTCAAGGCGCAAAAATATGGGCAAGGGCAATAGATGATCTGCCCATTCTTCGCCCCCTTTGCGGCTGACGGCGCGTCCTGATTTTGGGGATACGTAAATAAGTTCCTGCGTCACGCCCGTCGCAGCACATTGTGAAAAGTCGAGACCGAAACCCATATCCGCCAGCAGCGCATTCTCCCAAAGCGCGTAGCGGGAGGGCCAGTCGTCGCTCTCGCCTATCGCATCAAGAAGGTCTTGGGTCCGCGCGTATAGTTGCCCATGATTTTCCCGTTCAGCAAGACCGATGGTGAGTAACGCGGATACTGCTCCCATCGCGGCGAGCGTTGCGCGGTTGTCCATGATGGCGACGGCGCGGGATTTTATCGGGTCGATGGTGTAGCTGCCGAGGTGATCCTCTAGGCGGGCTTTCCAGGTTACGGATAATTGCGCACCGGGTTGCAGGATCGGGGCCAACTTACGCGAACCACCGCCCCGCACGAGACCAGCATGGCGCCCGTGTTCTTTGGTAAATACCTCTATGATAGCGGAACCCTCGCCATGCTTACGCACAGATAAAAGAGCCCCTTCGTCGCGCCATTCCATGAAGGGGAGGGTAGGGAGATTTATAGGGCGAGGGAAGAGATGAAAATTCTAAATTTGAATTAGTCACCTAAACAATCATTGAATGCGCGAGACGATAGTACGTCAGAGAGTGACACCGTAAGCGCATCGTATCGAATTGCACACATTAATATTCTTGAGGGGCTCGCATCACGCGACCGAATTATCGATTCGTAAGCATAGTCATATCTATCGTTAATTTGTTCAACGAGCCTCTCGGAAGCCCCTAGTTTTGGTAATTGACTATTTCGCCATATCTTCGCCATGGAAGTATAGAAATCGCCACGTTGTCTATCCGGCAATCTGCTGAATATTTGTGTCATCAAGCCAATCGCTTCGTCCAAATATACGAACGCGTCTGTATTTTCAGCCTGAAATTCGGCCCTGAGGGCTTTGTCAATAAAAGTCGGATAACTTGAATCTACAAAATCGGTGCTGAAATTTCGTACAAATTGTGGCCAGTCTGTGCTTCGGACAACAACTAATTCCAGTTCACTGCATGTAGCAACGTTTGTTGACGGGGTTTCGATACCTTCAAGCTTTTCAAGATAGGGTGAACATGGACTTTCATTCTGTGCGAATGCGGTATGCGCAATGACATTTGAAAATAATATTAAAAAGGAAAATGTAATTTTCATTCTTTTGTTCCATGCGTATTTATAGCGGAATTTATGTTAGCCCGTCCTCATCCAACAAACTACGCCCCTGTTTATCCTCAACCTCGATGATCCAGATGTCGGGGTCGTATTGGCGTTGTTTGGCTAGGGCCTCTTCTACGTCGCGATCTGGACCTTCGGTTAGGGATATCCAGATGCGATTTCCCTCGGCGTTATAGCTGCGTTGAAAGGCGGTGGCGTTGCCGTCTAGGGTGTTGACTTTGACCAGCACGGCACCCGCGGTTGCGTCGCCGCGGGATGTTAGGAATACGGGGATATTCATGATCCGCAGGCGGGTCATGTAGGCTTTTACCCAGAATTCCGAGGTCAGGCGCGGGGTCATTTGCTGTCTTTGAAATCCAGACCCATTTCGGTGTAGCGTTCTGGTTCATTCAACCATTTCGGGCGGACTTTGACCTGTAGGAAAAGATGGACTTCGCGGCCCAGAAATTCTTTTAATTCTTGGCGCGCGGCCATGGAAACGGCCTTGATGGTTTCGCCCTTGGGGCCAAGCGTGATGCCCTTATGGCCGTCGCGCATTACGTAGATAATCTGGTCAATCCGGACCGAGCCGTCCTTGCGATCCTGCCAGTGTTCGGTTTCCACCGTCAGCTGGTAAGGGATTTCTTGGTGCAAGCGCAGAGTCAGTTTCTCGCGGGTAATCTCGGCGGCCAGCATGCGGGTTGGGATGTCGGCAATTTGGTCTTCGTCATATAGCCACGGGCCGGAAGGTAGCTCGCCAGCCAGCCATTTTTTCAGATCATCGGTGCCGTGGCCTTTTTCGGCGGAAATCATGAAGGTGGCCTCAAAGGGGAACAGGTTGTTCAGTTCGGTGGATAGGGCCAGCAACTTATCGGCTTTGACCTTATCGATTTTGTTGATGGCCAATGCGATGGGGCGCTTGCCGACGCGCTCCTTTAGGGCCTCCAAAATCGCTTTGACGCCTTCGGTGGTGCCGCGATGGGCCTCGACCAACAAGACCACTAAATCGGCGTCTGCCGCGCCTGACCATGCTGCCTTAACCATGGCGCGGTCCAAGTTGCGGCGCGGACGGAACAGGCCGGGTGTGTCGACGAAAACCATCTGCGCGTTGTCTAGCAATGCGATGCCGCGAATGCGAGCGCGGGTGGTTTGAACTTTGTGTGTAACAATGGAGACTTTGGCCCCAACCATCCGGTTCAGCAAAGTTGATTTTCCGGCGTTGGGTTCGCCGATCAGGGCGATGAAGCCGCATTTAAATCCAGTCATTTCTGGGTTTCCAATTCTTTTAATAGGGCGGTGGCGGCGGCCTGTTGGGCGGCGCGTTTACTTGGGGCTTGGGCGCGAGATTTTGCGCCATTTCCGAGGCGGGCTTCGATCACAAACACAGGTGCGTGGTCCGGACCAGAGCGGTCAATCTCGGCGTAATGAGGGGGCTGCATGCCACGGGCTTGGGCCCATTCTTGCAGGGCGGATTTGGGGTCGGCGGCGACCGTGTCCGCTGTGGCGATACGGCTGCCCCAAAGGCGTAGGATCAGGTTTTGGGCGGTGGCGAAATCGGCGTCGCGGTAGACGGCGGCAATCACGGCTTCCATTGCGTCGCCGAGCAGGGCCATTTTGCGCCGGCCACCCGAAAGCATTTCGGAACGGCCCATCATTAGGGCGGCACCAAGGTCAATTTCGGCGGCGACTTCGGCACAGGTTTCTTTGCGGACTAAGGCGTTCAAGCGGGGGGCAAGCTGGCCTTCGCTGGCGTCCATGTCGGTTTTTATAAGGGCTTCGGCGATGACCAGACCAAGCACGCGGTCACCAAGGAATTCAAGGCGCTGATTGTCGCCCCTCGTTGCCGTTGACAGCGACGAATGCGTCAGCGCGTCATGTAGCAGCGACGGGTCAGTAAACGGGTGGCCCAAGCGGACCATAAAGTCGCGGGTGGAGGCAGAGAACTTCACTCGATACCTTGGAAGAAACGGTCGGAACGCCATGTCCAGAACATTAGCAGCGAGCGCCCGCGGGCGGAGAACACAATCCGGTCAGCGCGGCCAATGATGTTTTCTGCAGGCACAAAACCAACACCGGATGCGCGTTGGCTAGCGCGGCTATCAAGCGAGTTGTCGCGATTGTCGCCCATAAAGAAATAGTGGTCTTCGGGGACGGTGAAAATTTCGGTATTATCGTAGCGGTTAGTGTTGATGTTCAGGACTGTGTGTTCCACGCCGTTTGGCAGGGTTTCAATGGCGGCGGGTTTGATACAATCCCCCCCGACAGCCGCAGTATTCACGCAGCGCGGAAGCCCTTGGGCCGCGCCTTGGCGCGAGTATTCTTCGATGAATGGATCGGTGGGTGTTTGCACGGCCTCGGTGCCATTCAAAAACAGAACGCCGTTAATAACTTGCACGGTGTCGCCCGCTTTGCCGACAAGGCGCTTTATATAGTCTTGGCCCGAAACTGGGTGTTTGAAAACCACGACATCGCCAACCTCGGGATCATTCCCAAATAAACGGCCTTCGGAGCCTTTGGCAAAGCCGCAGAAATCAGTGCCGAACATGCTTGGGCAAGAAGCATAAGAATAGCCGTAAGTGAACTTGTTGACGAACAGGAAATCACCGATCAACAGCGTAGATTTCATCGACCCTGACGGGATGAAAAACGGCTGAAAAATAAGTGTTCGGATCAGGCCAGCGAGAAGCAGGGCATAGACAATTGTCTTTACGGTTTCGCCGAGGTCACCACCGTTGGATTTTGCTTTGGCCATGCTAGAATATTCCTTACGTGTTCAAATTGCGCTGCCTTGTCGCCTTTGACAGGGGTTCTGTCAAGCTATGCTTCTGCGGGCCTCGATCACAACAAAGGCTTGGGCCCATGGGTGGTCATCGGTTAATGTTACGTGGATATGGGGATCGTGCCCCTCGGGTGTCAAGTCTTGCAGGCGTTTGAGCGCGCTACCCGTTAGTTCCATTGTTGGCTGGCCGGAACGCAGATTGACCACGCCCATTTCCCTCCAGGCGACGCCCATGCGCAGGCCGGTGCCGAGGGCCTTGGAACATGCCTCCTTGGCGGCCCAGCGTTTGGCGTAGGTTTCGTTCACAAGTTTGCGACGATTGGCGACGGCTTGTTCGGCGTCGGTAAATACCCGTTGAATGAAGCGGTCGCCGAAACGTTTTAACGTCCCCTCGATCCGTTCGATATTGGCTAGGTCGGATCCAATGCCGATAATCATGACAGTCTGGTCGTCAGGATTTTGAGGCTGGCTGCGCCAAATAATACCGCAAAAGCGCCATCAAACCAGCGACCGAGCTTTAGATATATTTTCATGGCGCGGTTGGTCGAGAATATCAGCGCGTAACTGAAAAATACGCCTGTGCTTACGGTTGCGCAGGACAGACCGACAATGATGATGTCACGGCTTGGGGCTGTGGGCGAGATGACGACGGCGAATAATGCGCCCCAAAATAGGATGGCTTTGGGGTTGGTTAAGTGGATCATCAAACCTTTGATATAAGCGGATCGTTGTGAGCCGATGTTGACCGGTTGGGCGGTGCGTGTTTTGGGGCGTAAAGCTGAACGCAACGATTTCAGCGCCAACCATAGCAGATATGCCGCGCCCAAATATCGCAAGGTTTCCAGCATCCACGCATTGGCCATCATCGCCGCCCCTAGGCCAAGCCCCGCTGCCAAGCCCCATATTGCCGATCCGGTTGCGACGCCGGCTGCGAGGCTAATGGCGGTGCGACGGCCAGATGCCATGGCTGTTCCGGCAATCGCGAGGGTTGCTGGACCGGGGCTGGCAAGGGCAATGAGCCAGAATACCAATATGACGGCTAATTCGGGGGCACTCATGCGACGTGCTCGCCGAAGGCCTCATTACGGGCCTCGTCCATTAGCGCACGCATGCGCCGGACTGCCGAGTCGAGGCCGGAAAATATCGCTTCGCCGATCAGGAAATGGCCGATGTTCAGTTCCATGACTTCGGGGAAGGCCGCGAGGGGTTTGACAGAGCCGTAAGTGATGCCGTGTCCGGCGTGAACCTCTAGGCCTAATGAGTGGCCGTAAGCCGACATTTCGCGCAAGCGTTCCAGTTCAATGTCGCGTTCCTTGAAACGACCTTCCTCGTGGAAATCGCAATATGCGCCAGCGTGCAGTTCGATGACTTGGGCGCCGATGCGGGCGGCGGCTTCGACTTGGTTCATGTCAGCGGCGATGAACATCGAGACGCGGCAGCCTGCGTCGCGCAAGGGCGCGATGAAATGGGCCAGATGGTTTTCGGCGCGGGCGACGTTTAGGCCGCCCTCGGTTGTTAGTTCCTCGCGTTTTTCGGGGACCAAACAAACGGCATGCGGGACGTGGCGCAGAGCGATTTTTTGCATTTCTGGCGTCGCGGCCATTTCGAAATTCAACGGGACGCTTAGGCCGTCCATCAAGGCTTCGATGTCGCTATCGGTGATGTGACGGCGATCTTCGCGCAGATGTGCAGTAATCCCGTCTGCCCCAGCGGTTTCGGCCAGTTTGGCGGCGCGAAGCGGGTCAGGATAGGCACTGCCACGCGCATTGCGGACGGTGGCGACATGGTCGATATTGATGCCTAGACGTAGGCGGCCAAGAGGTTGTTGTGACATGATGCGACTCCCTTATCTAAGGGCAGGTTAGTCGGTTTGTTCAGCGCTGTCAGCCACGGATTTCAGGCTATTGCGTCGCTTTTCACGGCGCTCGCGCATTTTGCGTAATCTGGCCTGTTTAAAGGCAGAAATAGCGGGTTTGGCCGCGAAATAGGACGCAACACCCAATACAAGGCCGAGAATAGTGCCGCCGACAAGGTAAGGGATGAAAATATCGGCGAAGAAATCAGTGAGGCCGGTGTAATCAGCTTCGCCAAAGCCAAACCAGCTTTTGACGATTTTCCAGATGGCGTCGCCTGCGTACCAGAACGAATCCATGACTGCTTTGATATCGCCGCTGCTTTCGCCAATACCCATTATGTACCGGCCAAGTTTCAGGCAGGCTGCTGCGATGAAAGGCAGGGTGATCGGGGTCACAAGGAACGTGGCGGCAACCGCAGAAACGAAATTGGCACGTAGAGCAAATGCCACCGCAATCGAGAGGGCGATATGAATGCCGAAAAGCGGTGAGAAGCACATGAAAATGCCGATAGCGACGCCAAGCGCGATGCGGTGCGGGGTGTCAGGGATGCGGCGCATCCGCAGGCTGATATAACCAACACTGCGCTGCCAGCCTTTGGTTGGGCGAAAGAACAGTTTTACTTTTTGAAGGAGCGTTAACTTGTCACGGCGTTTGAAAATCATTTTCTGGCACCCTGCTTATCTGCAGACGCATCGCGCAGGCGAGTGACATCGGTAATATCACTATCGGCCTCAATCGCGGTTTGGATACGTAAAAGATGCTCCAGATCACGGACCTGTAAGTCGAATTTTACGCGGAAAAAATCGGGTTTCTTGTCGAGGAAATTGATGTTGGAAATATTGACGTTATGTTCGCCAATCAACGTACAAATACGGCCCAAGACGCCGGTTGCATTGGCCATGATAATCTCCAACGTGGTATCATGCTCGGGCCTTGAGGTGCCCTCGGTCCAGCGCAGGTCGATCCAGCGCTCGGGCTGGTCCTCGTAATTCACCAAGGCTTCGCAGTCGATGGCATGTATTTTGACGCCTACGCCATGGGAGGAAATACCGATGATACGTTCGCCGGGTAAAGGTTGGCAGCAACGCGCGGGCATGCGGGTTTGGTCAGGTTCAAGGCCGATGACGCTGGTTGGCGACAGCTCGGTTTCCTGGTTTTTCAGCAGCTCAGGATATAGGGCCATACATAGGTCGGTGCCCGTCACCTCGGTTGATCCTAAGCGGGCGAGCAGTTCGTCCTTGCTGCCTAATGTCATGTGTTTTGCGGCAGTTTCCAGTGCGCGGTCGGTGGATTTCTTGCCGATTTTTTCCAATGCAACGCGGGCGATTTCCGTGCCAAGGCGAATATGGGCGTCGCGATGTTCCAAGCGCAACGATCGCCGAATGGCGGATTTGGCGCGGCCAGTGACAACCATGTCTTCCCAGCTTGGCTGCGGGCGCTGGCCTTCGGCGCGAATAATATCGACGGATTGACCGTTTCTTAGGCGGGTCCAAAGCGGGACGCGGCTGCCGTCAACTTTGGCACCAACGCAGCTATCGCCGATACGGGTATGGATGGCATAGGCAAAATCAATGGGCGTTGCCCCGCGTGGCAGGTTGATAACGTCGCCTTTAGGCGAGAAACAGAAAACCTGATCCTGAAACATTTCGAGCTTCACATGTTCCAGGAAATCGGCAGGGTTTTCGGCGCTCTCGAACCCTTCGATTAAGCCGCGTAACCAATGGAACGGGTCGACAGCAAACGGATTTTCGAAACGTTCGCCATCGCGGTAGGACCAGTGTGCTGCGACACCGGATTGAGCGACCGCATGCATTTCACGGGTCCGTATCTGGATCTCGACGCGCTTACCATCGCGCCCCGAAACCGTGGTGTGCAGCGAGCGATAGCCGTTGGTTTTCGGCTGGCTTATATAATCCTTGAACCTTCCGGGGATCGCTGACCAGCGCTGGTGGATTGCCCCGAGCGCGATGTAAGCATCTTGTTCATTTCGGGTTATAATTCGAAAGCCATAAATGTCGGATAGACGTGAAAACCCTAGTTTGGTTTCCTCCATTTTACGCCAAATCGAATACGGTCGCTTTTCACGACCTGTTACTTGGGCGATAACGCCGTGCTTTTCGAGCGCAAGTTTGATGTCGTCGATAATGACCGGAATAAGGTCACCTGTTTCGGAACGCAGATTGATGAAGCGCCGCATAATGGAATTGCGGGCTTCAGCGTTAAGGACTGCAAAGCAAAGATCCTCGAGCTCGTCGCGAATGTACTGCATGCCAACGCGGCCAGCCAGCGGCGCGTAGATTTCCATGGTTTCATGCGCTTTGCGCTGCTGTTTGGCCGTTGGTAGGGATTTTATGGTCCGCATGTTGTGCAGACGATCAGCGAGTTTGACCAATAGAACGCGCACATCTTTGGACATGGCCAGCAGGAGCTTGCGGAAATTCTCGGCCTGCGCTGTTTCCACCGACGAAAGTTCGAGATTGGTCAGTTTGGTAACGCCGTCAACCAGCTGTGCGATTTCGTCGCCAAATTTATCAGCGATGGTTTGGTAGCTGACGCCTGTGTCCTCGATTGTATCGTGGAGCAGGGCGGTAATAATGGTGGCGTCGTCTAGATGAACCTCGGTTAGCAGCGCCGCCACCTCGATGGGGTGCATGAAATAGGGTTCACCGGAATGCCGGAACTGACCTTCATGCGCTTGCAGGCCGAAAGCATAAGCGTCACGGATCAGCTCGGCGTTAGTTCCGGGATTATAGGTGCGGACGAGATCAAGGAGATCTTCGACTTCGATCATTACGCGGGCTCCGTTCGGACGTACCCGAAAAGCTTACTTGGCTTCTTGGGCTTCCATCAAGGCACGAAGTAGATTTTCTTCGGACATGTCATCGTCGGGCTGACCAGCGGTCTCTGTACCCATCAACAATTCCATTTGATCTTCTTCGGCTTCATCAACTTCGATCTGACGCTGATGGCTCTCAATCGCGGCTTCGCGTAGATATTCGGCGGTTAGCGTTTCTTCGGCGATTTCGCGCAAGGCCACAACAGGGTTCTTGTCGTTATCGCGTTCAACCGTCAATTCGGCACCCACAGCGAGTTCACGCGCACGGTGTGCGGCTAGCATTACCAATTCAAAACGATTGGGAACTTTGTCAATGCAGTCTTCAACTGTTACGCGTGCCATGGGCTATGCTCCAAAATTAGGGTCGGATTCGGAAGGATGCACATTTAGTGCCGGACGGGCGGAAATGCAAGGGCTTTAGGTGGATATCGGTTTAATTTCGGCTCGGTCGCTTTGGGGAAGGGCGTTCAGCATTTCATTTACGGTTAATCCGACAACCGGATGGTGCCAGTCAGGGGCGATATCATTAAGCGGGACAAGGACAAAGGCACGGTCCTGCATGCGGGGGTGCGGCAGGATTAATTCGCTCGGCGTTGATTTTATTTGATCATTTGGTAAAAGTCTTTGCCATTTACGAAATGTTGAGATATTAGGGGCTACGATATCATCATAAGCAATTAAATCTAAGTCGCAGATACGTGGTTCCCATCTATTCTCACGCGTGCGACCAAGTTTATTTTCTATGCGGTGTAACGCATCTAGTACCTTCTGAGGGGAGAGCTCCGTTTTGACAGATACCGCGGCATTCACGAAATCAGGACCTGAACCCACTGGGAATGCGGGCGTGGAATACCATCCACTCTGGTCTTCAATTTGCAGAGATTCGGTCGAATACAACTCTAAGGATTTTTCCAATGTTTCACGCGGCAAAATATTACCGCTAATCAGATTCGCACCTAGTGCTATCAGACATTTATTTGTCATTTTATGTCGCTTTTGGTCTTGCATCGTTAGACTTGAACACCTATTCTTAACGTAAGCTACCACACTGTTGCAATCTGCAAAAAAAAGTAGCAAAATTCAATGCAAACCTACACCTCTTGCTAGGAGAAATAAATGTTTTATCGTGACGAACGTCTAGCGCTGTTTATTGACGGATCTAACCTATAT
>CAZYMT010000087.1:0-12523 GCA_964649035.1 uncultured Rhodobacterales bacterium | reverse complement strand
GACCTCATCGTCCTTGATCGAGCGGTATAACCGTGCGCTAAAGCATCTGACGGGTAAGACCACCAAGCAGACCGAATTCCACGTCGATATTTCCGGCTATTCGCCCGAAATCGGGGATGAGTTTGGCGACACATTGTATCTTAATCCCAATGGCTGCAATCGGCAGTTTATTCTGCTCTCGCCCGAACAAAAAACCGCGCCGTTGTTGAATGCTCAGTTTTCGACCAGCCGCTCCATCCTGCGCCATTTCATTGACGAGAACGAAGAACAGATTTTCGCCCTGACCACCCGTGACGCCGTCGCTGGCGAGCTAGTCAATTCGGTGTATTCCGTGGACGATCCTAAAAACCTGTTCCGTATTCGCAAGATCGAGATCGAGGCGGATACCACCGAAAAACACGTCGCGGATGGGGCTGACCTACGCCGCAAGATCGACCGTTTCCTGACAGAAGAAGACGCTTGGTGGGACGATGTTCTAACCGCAGAGATGATCACGCTGGCCAGGAAAACCGGCGACATAAACCGCTATCCGGTGAAGCTGAAGGCGAAGTCTTATACGCAGGATAATTTCTATACCGAACATTTTGGCGGCCTGTATATTTTCCGCAATATGGGCCTGCCCGCCGCCATCGCCGTTGGTAGCAAGCAGAATATCGGGCCTTTGCCGATTGAGCATTTCGTCGATTTTTCGGACCGAAACGAGATCGCCAGTTTTTTGGATGTAAACGGCCTTGTCGAACCCATCGTTAAGGCCCGTGATGACGTGGCTAAGGCGATCATCCAGCAACGGCTCGACTTTATTCTTGTCGATGTAGCTGCCGATGCTGGCGACGATCTGACGGGTCTTGATCGCCGTGGTTTGCGCGCCATTGCACGGCGTCATACCAACGATTTGCCCGAAGAATTCCATGGTCTCGCTGATCTGCAACACTGGATCGAAACCCATGCCGACTGGCCCCAGATCAATTCCGAACACCCCGCTTATTTCTATTCCATCCGCGCCGCCCAGCATGATGATCGCGATCTAGTGAACATGCTGTTGGCCCAGCTTTGCCCGCGCGATGCACGCCAATTATTCATCTGCCACAAATCCGCATTCTACCGCGCTTACAGCACATGGAACGACACGAAACGTACCTATGTTGCGGATTTCTTGGCTAACGAATATATGATGGATAAGGCAGGTGCCCGGCTGGAACTTTTTGGCCCCGAACCCGGAACCGAGGAATTTGACCTAGACGAATATGAACGTATATTGCCAAAAATCGGCCCATGGGGCGCTGTAAGAGGGAATTCTTGATGTTTGCTGCCATTCGACTATTCATAATCGCCTTCGTCATTCTGACGCTGGTCTATATCTATCTGTCAATCCGGCAACGCTGGCGTTGCAAACGCGCGCTAGAGGTCGAATATGACGCAGGGGGTGATTTGGGTGACCGCGATACCTATATAGATAATGGGTTGAAGGAATATGAGAGCTCGCTAAAACGCAAGCTGATACTGGGTGTGTATGTTGTTCCGATGCTGATTGTTGTTGTGATGATCTATGTGACTAACTTTATGTAAGGATTGCAGATGCGTTATGTAAAATGGACTTTTTGGGTGCTGTCTATATTGGCAGTTTTTTCGCTGCTGCATTATACATTGCCGCAAAAAGACATTGTGCGGATTGCGGATACTTATGAAAAACGCGTTGATCCCGGTGAAAATTCCTGGTTCTGGGGTTCACCCGATGCAGGCAGCGCTGTGATTACAAATCGCGATGTTTTCTTTATTCAGACGATACAGGAAAATGGCCGCCCGATGGTGTATCGCAATGAGGATACTGGTTGGAGTTGGCCACCATATTTCAAGTTTGACACGTCAAATTTGCAAGCTGAATCTGCGGACCTAAAATCAACTTCGGATGATCCGCAATGGGTAGTAATTCGTCATTACGGCTGGCGGAATGAATTCTATTCAATCTACCCCAACGCCATATCCGTGTGGCCCGTAGAGGGACCAAATGTGACCTTGATCCCTTGGTTCAACATCATATTCTTAACGGTATTGGCCTTCATCACCTTGTCGATCTATTTCCGCATCCGGAAATTTAAGCGTAACCGCATTGATCCAATGATGGAGGGCGTCGGCGAAAATATTGACGCCGTCGGTGACAGCGCCACGGAAGCTTGGGACAGCGTTGGGGAAAAAGCATCAAATGCAAGTGGCGGGTTTAAGGCTATTTTGAAGAAATGGTTCGGATAGATTTATGGCAAACGTTTTCGAATTGATCTCTTCATTCTAGCCAGAAACGAAAGGCGAGGTTTGCGATTTTTTATAAGATTAAGCTCTTTTAAAAGTTTCGTATTTTCTATCGTTTGTTTCTTGTTCTGGATCGTCAATTCCGCCCGTTGCACCCAAATATCCGCAAGCATATTCGCAAGTGCTTCGAGTTCCCTTTCATCAAAATCAGATCGAACCGATGGAGAAATCTTAGCCTTAGGGAACAAAACATCTCTGTCCGGGAAATATTCTTGCCTAACTTTTTCATTTGATTCAAAAAAGTATTTCTCGAATTCCTCGGTCTCCTCAGCCGTCGGTTTTTTCCGTGGCCCCTCGGAAAGATGCTTTACAAAAAACTGGTCTATCGTTGTCCTTAACGGATTGACCTTGTCCCCAGCATTCCAGCTAAGTCTGTCATTAACTCGCCGTAACAGCTCCAACCCAAGAATATCCAAGGATTCATTTGCCGGGATATCATGATATTCTTCCTCCGGAGAAAACCCCACGATACGGCAGAAATCTTTTACGACATCACCTTCAACAAGCTCTTTTCCATCAAATAGGCGCACATGAAACTTCGCATTTGGAAACGCCTGTTTCCAATTTGTAAGCGTGTCAAAATAGTTTATCTTGCGATTATAGACTTCCAGCGACTTTAATTCTTTTAGCGCCTGACCGGTTTTAATCGATGTACTGTAGGCTGAGACCGCAAAATCCACCTGCCGGCGAAGGTAGACAATAATCTCGATTTCATCAAAGAAACCATACAATAACTGGTTTAAACGGTTAAGTTCTTCAATATCATTTAGTCGTGCACTCGCATGTTCGGACGTAATAATACAACTACCAAACGACTTATTACTATCAATCTCTTCTTCGAATATCTTACGGAATTCGACTTTTGCAGCCTTCATGACCTCTTCATCAACCAACCCTTGGCGCACGTATTGTTCAAAATCGCCAAGACGCCGCTCTATGCTCGTGACCATAAAGGGTAGTTTGCGATGATTGTTCGATTTCCCGAAGGTTAGCGTATCGGGCAAGTATATGTCGTTCGCAAGCAACTCATCACGCTTTGTTTTCAAAAAGCGCTGAATGGAGGTCGTGCCCGTTTTAGGTGTACCTATATGCAGGTACAGCTTCATGTTGTCTTTGCTTGGCTACTGATTGCTGTTTCATATTCTCTACGAATTGCCGCTTCGGAATAATAGTCGGATAAAAACGCGTAGTCTTCCGCATAAAACGATAGAAGTTTTTCGAAAGATGCGGATGTTAAATCTGCCAACGAAATTTTCGGGCCGCCGGTCTGTCTACGCGGAAGAGAAAATGGCTCTCCAATAATTTCCGTCAGTTTTTCCTCAAGCTTTGACATCTCTTCAATAGGATAAATCGCATCCATCTGGTCAAGTCTGCGATTTAGATAAACGCATTGCGGTATGGTGTGCATTTCCAGTTTTTGCGATCGAGCCAGATAATCATCAAGTTTCTCGATGAAATAGTTGATGTCGGGTTCCGTAATAAGGTCGCCCCTTGGGTTTTCCATTTCTTCAAGATCTAGGTGGAAAAGGGCGCGGTTCCTGAAAGCGGAAATGAAACGTTTAATGGGGTCGCGTATTACCGCAAATTTGAAATAGTCCTCAAATGGTTCAAGCGACGTGACAACACCCATTTTTTGATAATAGGTATGGATATGCTGATCCGGAAAATGCGACAGATCTTCGCCCGTTTCGGCAAGGTAAATTGCATAGGATAACGATGTACACGCGTTTTTCTGGATAAGCGAAAACGCTATTTTATGTTTGTGAGAAACACGCAAATCCCAGAAATCAACACCAGCTCTAACCGCCGCAAGTTTTGGCAGTACTTTTCGTTTACCGGCATTATACCTATCCGCTTTTTCTTTGAAAGCAGCGATGGCAGCTTCTTTATCGCCTTGATAATAAAGCTCGCGAGCCAGTTTCATCGAAACCGGTTTTTCATCGTCAGATGTATTTTCAGTTTTGTGGTCGATATTTCCTGAAGAAAGTTCACTCGCCATTTACTTGGTGTCCCCCGATACAGCGCCCTCGCTAGATTATTTAAAATCCGTCGCAGTTTTGACATTGTTGTCTACCGATTGCAACGAAATTGTGTTTCCGATGATCGAGCGTTTAGCCATAACGGTAGGAGTAACCAAGGTAGGCTACCAATGCTCAATCAGTTTAAATTGGGGGGAGGAATCGCGGGCTGCTTAAGAACGGCCCGCGACAATATTTATATCTTAGGCGATATTTAGATCATCGACAAACATGATGTCATCGATATCCGAAACGCCGTAGATTTTGACCTTATCGTTTCCGCCGGCCAAAGTAAGTTCAACGTAAAAGAATTTCTCACGATAACTTGCGATTTCAGCACCGCCAAGATCGATCAAATCTTCACTGGCATTATAATCCCAAATCGTCGCACGATCAGTGTTTCCATCTTCGGCAATAGTATCGGAAAACACAAACGTATCCGCGCCGCTGCCGCCAATTAGCGTGTCACGATGCCCGCCGCCGGCAACAATCACATCATCGCCATCGCCGCCGTATATTTTGTCGCTTCCAGCGCCGCCGTCGATTACGTCGTTGCCACTTCCGGCAAATAGCCAGTCGCCGCCTGCACCCCCAAGGATCAAGTCATCCCCGCCGCCTGCAAACACTTTATCGTTGCCACCAAGCGCGTCGATGCGGTCAGCCTCATCGGTACCGAACAACCAGTCGCCGTGACCCGTTCCCGCAATTTCATTGTAAGCTGGTTCGAAGTTAAAACTGACCAGAACCGGATCATGATCTGATCCACGTGCAGCTGAATCACCGTCATATAATGACGGATCACGTCCAAAATCGAGGTTGTAATCCAGCGCGTCGGCTTCGTCCGAATTGATATGCCATTCGGTCACCCCAACCAGACTATCCGCCAGTTCTGCGTTCGCCAGCGCATAATCGAGCGTCCCAATCTCGCCGTTAAAGACGTAGGAATACGCATCGTCGCCCAGTTCAGCCGCAGCCAGATCAACGAAGCCTTCATCGGCAAGCGCCGTCAATGGATCCTCTTTGGCATAGGCGTTCAGATCACCAAGGATAAGGATGTTGCCAGCGCCCTGCCCCGTTGGATCACTGTTCAACCAGTCAGCCAGAATATCGGCAGCTTCGGTACGGGTGCCGTTATTATTGCCCTGACCGTCACCCTGATTTTCATCAACATCAAGACCCGACAAAGACCCTTTGGATTTAAGGTGGTTAACAGAAATGGTGATCAACTCGCCAGTATCCAGATCGATAAAGGTCTGTGCAATCGCCGGACGGTTCAGGCCGCGCCCTGCATCCAGTGGATCGATGAAGTTGCGGCCCTCGAATGTCTCGAGGATCGCCATATCACCGCTAAGACCAACCTTGTCGATCTTATAGATCAAGCCATTAGCGATCGCGTCGCCGCCAATGAATTCCTGACCGGGATCAACAAAGGCATAAACCTCGGAGCCGAGTTCGGCGTTCACACGCTCCACCAAATCCTTGATCGCGAAATCCTCGCCAGCGAAATCGTTTTCCAGCTCGATCAGACCCAGAACATCGGCGTCCATTGCAACAATAGCGTTAACCAGTTTATCGGCTTGACGCTCGAACTCCTCAAGGGAATTGGCGCCGCGCGGGCCGGAACCATTGTCAGTTACCGCCCCGTCAGCATCAATCGTGGTGAAATAATTCAACACATTCAAACTGCCGACCAAGAAGTTCCCGCCAATATCTTCAGGCGCGTCTGTGCGTGTGTTCACCTCGGTGAAATTTCCGGTGCCGTTATGGATGCGGAATTCACCAAAGGAATAGGTCACAACGCCCGTGATGTTGTCGATGGTATCACCCGCACGGAAACTGTCATCCGCCGTCAAAATCCCGTCATTGCCATCAATGATCCGAATTTCATCAGGGTTCTGCGAGGATAAGCCGTCATCGAGCACAATCGTACCCGCCGCCACATCCTGAAGATGCGCGTCGTAACCCGCAACATCCGGCGCGTTGTTCTGTGTGAACTGCAAATCCTGACCATCAGCGCTGACATTAAGCTGGCCAAAGCGATCCAGATTGAACATCTCGGTGATCGACATATCCTGTTCGATATTGATGATCATACCTTCATACGCTTCGAGGTTAGCAACATAATTGCCATTATCATCCAGCATCACGCCCGCCGTCGGGAAGACCACGTCAACCGCTGTTGGTAGGTCCATGCCAGTGGCAATCACCTCGACGAAGCTGGCGGAAATCTGGGTTTCGCCAAAGTTCTCGACCACAATACCGGTGATTTGCACCAGATCGCCGATAGCCACATCCACCAGTGGCGAGGAGCCATCATAGATGAATATCCCTTCGGAACTTAGGTCGCTGAAATCATAATCAATTTCTTCTTCTTGAACGTAGAACCCGTTCAGGTCGCCTTGGCTACCGAACAGGCCGTCTTGGAAATCGGCCGTGACGATAACTTCAACCATAACAATTTGCCCGACCAGTAGGCTGACATCGTCAACACCAATCTCGGCCATATTTTCGGTGCCAGCGGTGCCTTGAATGGTACTGACCAACGTGATTTCAGTCGGGATAACAACTTCGACAAAATTGGTTTCACCCGGTGTTGGTGCTTGCGTCACAAACTCGCCGGTCCCATCAACATCGCGCGCCAAAGCGTCACCGGCACTGTCGCCGCCTTCGCTTTCATTATGCTGCGTGTCTTGCCCAAGTGCTGTCAACAAGCCAGTATCGTCGGCATCATTGGTGCCATATACGATTACATCCACCAGATTGTCGGTTGTCGCTTCGGTTGGCGGCGTACCTGTATAAAGCGCCACGGCATCCGCCCCGTTTTGCAACCCGTTTGTGGTGAATTCCACCAGATCAACATTTGCGACATTTGCCGAGCCGATCACAAAAAAACCATCAGCGTTGGTCACCATGCCATCAAGCGAGATCGTGTTATAAATCGCGTCGCCATTGCCGTTGAACAACACGATTGTCAGACCGTCCAACGACGCGCCGCCAACACCACCATCATATATCTCGATAAACTCAGCAGAATCTGTGCTGGTTTGATCAACATCGATTTCGTTGATGGTAAAGGTTGGATCGACCACGACCACTTCGAACGAACCTGCTGGAAACGGCGTGGCCGCTGTATCATTGGTGCTTTCCCCGTCGAGCGCATTTTTCCCCGAATAGGTCCAGTCCGCTGGATTGAACACCGCACTTGCGGCAGTCCCAGGATTGCGGACAGCCCAGCCATCCAGATGCTCCCAAACCTCGCCCGTGCCGTCAACATCCGGCACGCCGTACACGTCAATGACCACGCCATTTTCGAACAGCTCAATCGCATCGTCGCCGTTAATGTTCACCGCACTGCTAATATAATCCTCTTCAAATCCCATGAACGCAGGCAAGCCCGTCGTTTCGCTCGCGATATAAATATATGTGCCAGCGATTGCGGAAACGGCTGGGAAAGTGAATTCCTGACCGTCAGTCCCGCCGCCATTATTGGCAGAGCCAACGCCGTAAATCGACAAGTCAGCAATATCGGCAGTTACAAATATTTCAACAGCTTTCGGCAATCCGCCCGGCAATGGTCCGTCGATAACGCCTGTGATGATCAATGACATAAGATTCTCCCTGTGAGGTTCAATAGTATTTTTATATCGGGGGTTTACGACAGACTAATTACAGTACGTGCGCATAGCGCAAATGTCGGCAAAGATAGCCCTAAGCGGGCAAATTTCAGTACCGCGCACTATTCATGAACCGTAAGCGTCTGTCTATGTTTACGTAGCGACATTCCAGAAGATAGTCGTTTTTATTACGATGCACCTATAGCACCAACAAAACGCCTATGATGATCACCAAAATAAGGGAAATTCCCTGCCAAAAAAGCACCGGATCACGTTCCGCCAGCGGCTTATGCGTATTTGCCATGAAAGTTTTATTCGGTGTCCGCAGGTCAGCGACAAATTCCGACAGTGTTTCATAGCGCTTAAACGGATCAGGATTTACCGATTTTTTTAGTGCCCCATCAATCCAGTCGGGGATTTCGTGGCTGTCACTTTGCGCTGCAATATAGCGTAATTTCCGCTGTTGCGCTTTGGTCCGCGCCCGTGAAACCTGCGCCCCATATGGCAGCTTGCCAGTCAACATCTGATAAGCAATCACCCCAAGCGAGAAAAAGTCCGAGCGCCGCGCACCCATTTCCCCGACAAAATATTCCGGTGCGGTATATTGCACTGTGCCAAGGATTTCTTCGCCCTCCACCGCTGGCGCCGCTTCCAAAACCCCTGCAACCTTTGTCGATCCGAAATCGATAATTTTGACGGTGCCCAGATGGTCGATCATGATGTTGGCAGGGCGCAAATCCTGATGCACCATTTCTTTGCGATGAAACGCCCGCAGGCCCACGGCTATCTGCTCAACGATCCCGCGCACGGTTTCCATATCCGGTTTGGGGTTGTCGATCATCCACTGCGCCAAGGTCTGGCCGTCAACAAATTCCGTCACCACATAAATGAAATTCCGCTTGCGGGTTTGCGGCACAGCCTTCAGCACATGCGCACTATTCAGACGTCGTGCGATCCATTCCTCGGTCATGAACCGTTTCAGATAATCAGCATTACCGCGCATATCAATCGACGGTATTTTCAGCGCAACCTCGGTCTCCGTCGCCATATCCATCGCCAGATAAATGTGACTGCGATTATTGGCGTGCAGCTCGCGCAGGATTTTGTATCCGTCAAATTCCATCCGCGCTTCCAGCAAGGGCGGGGCTGGCAGATCCTCGTTCGCGCCCATGAAATCATCAGCGTCGCCGTCGGGCAATTCATCAACCCGAACGATTTGAACCGTCAGATTGTCACCACTGCCCTGACCCAATGCCTCGATCACGATGATTTTGGCGGCCTTGTCCAGATCATCCGCATGATCCCTGATCGCCGCCGTCACAAATTTCGGTTCGACAAATTCATAGACACCATCGGTGGCCAATATGAAGATATCCCCATGTTCCAGCGGGAGCATCTGGTAATCGATCTCGACGTTTTCGGCCATGCCAATCGCACGACTTAGGTAGCTTTTCTCGGCAGACAAAACTGCGCGGTGATCATTGGTTAGCTGCTCCAGACTGTCCCCCGAAACACGGTAAATTCGGGAATCCCCGACATGGAAAATATGCGCGCTATTCGATTTCAGGATCAGCGCGCTTAGCGTACACACATACCCTTTATCCATGTCATAAGCATGCTGGCTGCGCTTGGTTTCGGAATACAGCCACGAATTCGTCGCACTGATCACCCGCTGCGCCGAGGTTTTTACTGTCCATGTATCTGACGTGCAATAATAGTCGGTAAGAAAACTTTTGATGGTCGATTCAGATGCCACCTGCGAAACCGAACTACTACTAATCCCGTCCGCCAAAGCAATCGCAATCCCCTTCATGCCCAGCGCCTGCACTTCGGGGATCAGCGCTCCATAAAAATCCTGATTGACGGCCTTCAGGCCTTTATCAGAATGCTGGCCGATTGAAACTGTCAGCTTACGCACATCTTACCCCCCAAAAGGAAAATGAGCCCCATCTTATCCAGACAGGGCCCCGTATTGTCGATAGATTTTATACGATGTTACGTTTAGGCGCAGTTTTAATATGCGTCGCGTAAAGAGTAAGGCCGGTAAATGCTAAGCCACCGATCAAGTTACCCAGAACTGTCGGGATTTCATTCCAGACGATGTAATCCATAATCGAGAAATCACCACCCAGCATCAGACCCGACGGGAACAAGAACATGTTCACAACCGAATGCTCGAACGCCATTGCAAAGAACAGCATGATCGGCATCCACATGGCGATAACCTTGCCGCTGACAGATGTCGAAATCATCGCGCCAACCACGCCGGTAGACACCATCCAGTTACACAGCATCCCGCGAATAAACAGCGTCAGCATACCCTGTGCACCATGTTCCGCGTAGCCAACGGTCCGTGCATGTCCAATCGCCGCGATCTTTTGACCAACCGCATTTGGTGCATCCGAGAACCCGTAGGTAAAGACAATTGCCATCATGAAGGCGACGGTAAACGCCCCGCCAAAGTTGCCGATAAAGACCAGCCCCCAGTTTCGTAAAACCCCACCGACGGTCACCCCGGGACGTTTGTCTATCAGGGCAAGCGGGCAAAGAACGAACACCCCTGTCAACAAGTCGAAACCAAGTAGGTAGAGCATACAAAACCCGACCGGAAACAATATCGCGCCGACAATCGGCACCCCTGTTTGCACGGTGACGGTGATCGCAAATACTGCCGCCAACGCCAAAATTGCACCCGCCATAAAAGCGCGAATAATTGTGTCGCGGGTCGACATAAAGATTTTGGATTCGCCCGCATCAATCATTTTGGTGACGAATTCAGAAGGTGCTAGATAAGCCATTATTGTCCCTTTAATTTGTTAGTATTTCAAACCATTCAAATGCCGACGCTCCGCGCGCCTGACATCTCTGGAACTTTCCATAATTGGTAAGGAGGTTTTCTCAATTGTTTAGGGGATGTTTTGGAGGACACTTCCATCAAAACACCATATTTGCTCAATATATAATCACGTCATGCATTTTTGTATATATATTAAGCAATTTATTAATGTTGATGATCAATAATTACTCATTACCATCAGGCAAGGCTAACCACAATCCGCTTAGAAAATGCCCGCGCCAAGGGGCAACCTATAGGGAACATATCCGTTGAAATTTGCAAATCCCGAGAGGCACCAAATATATCGGCAAATGTAGGCTACGTAAATCACCGCTTTCGACGTTTCCAGATCATCCAAATTGGCGACAGCCAAATCGCAATAGTAATGGCCCCCAAAACAGCCGAGATTGGACGTTCAACGAATGTCAAAAACTGTCCGTTGCTCTTGATCATCGAGGTCATGAAGGCGTCTTCTAGCAATGGCCCCAAAACGAGGCCGAGGATGGCGGGGGCAATCGGAAAACCGTTCTCCTCCATCAGATAGGCGACGAGCCCTAGAACCAACAGAACCGTAATGC
Organism: uncultured Rhodobacterales bacterium; assembly: GCA_964649035.1. Taxonomy (GTDB): domain Bacteria; phylum Pseudomonadota; class Alphaproteobacteria; order Rhodobacterales; family Rhodobacteraceae; genus NORP23. The sequence goes on along the minus strand of CAZYMT010000087.1, from coordinate 1,173 downwards.
CAAAGACTGAGTTGTTGATTGCAAACGTCCCCACCATGCAAAACATCAAGATGATAGGCATCAGCACGGATCGCGGTACCCGCAGCAATTGTTTGGAAGATTTTATGGCCAGATACCCCAGTGGCAACAGCAAAAGATTGGCAATAAAAAATGAGATGAACACGGCATAGATCAGCTCAGGATTTTCAAGAAATACGGTCGGGCCGGGGTTCATGCCTTTGACATATAGCACGCCGATCACAATCGCGGTGATCGAGTCGCCAGGGATACCGAAAACCAGTGCGGGAACCCAAGTTCCCCCCAAGCCAGCATTGTTCGACGCCCCTGCATCAACCAACCCCTCGACATGTCCGGTGCCAAATTTTTCAGGCTCTTTCGAGAACTTTTTTGAAACCGCATAGGATATCCAAGCAGCAATATCCGATCCCGCCCCGGGCAAAGCCCCAACAAGCGTCCCGATGATTGAGCCGCGCAACAGGTTCAGCCGGTATTTCGACAATATGCCACCCAGTCCAGCAAACACATTACCGATGGTTTTCTGCTTAACTTCGGGCGGCGGTTTGGTCGCGGTAACAACGCGCAAAACCTCGGCCAGTGCAAACATGCCGATCATGGCGGGAATGAAATTGATCCCGCCCATCAGTTCCACAGTCCCGAACGTGAACCGCGCTTGCCCCGACATTGGGTCAAGCCCAACAGTCGCAATCAACAATCCGATAAGCAGGGAAATCGCGCCCTTAGCCGGGTTCGAGCTGGAAATAAATGCAGCGCAGGTCAAGCCAAGACAGGCCAGCCAGAAATACTCATAAGACGAAAACCTTAATGCTACCTTCGCCAGTAACGGCGCAGAAAAGGTCAGAACAACCGCGCCAAACAGCCCGCCAATCACGGCAGCCACCAACCCCGTACCCAACGCCAGTTCTGCCTTTCCTTTGCGGGTTAGAGCAAAGGCCTCATCTGTATAAGCCGCCGAGGCAGGGGTGCCGGGAATACGCAACAGCGCCCCCGGTATGTCGCCCGCAAATATTGCCATGGCCGTGGTGGTGACAATGGCCGCAAGGGCTGGAACCGGCGGAATGAAAAATGTAATCGGCACCAACAGCGCGGTCGCCATGGTCGCCGAAAGCCCCGGTATCGCCCCCATGAACAGGCCAAACAGGCCCGACAAAAGGA
>CAZYMT010000086.1:0-12690 GCA_964649035.1 uncultured Rhodobacterales bacterium | reverse complement strand
ATTGGCGTGATTTGCGGGATAACCCCAAAACGATAGCGTTGCAGCGGTTTGGCACCGGTTGATGCGATTCCTTCGATTTGTTTGTCATCAACATTCTCCAATGCTTCAGAGAACATTTTTCCGAATGACCCGGTGTCTGTCAGCAAAATTGCCAACGATCCGGTTAACGGGCCGGGTCCAAACGCGCGGCTAAGAACAACGGTCCAGATCAACCCGTCCACACCCCGCAAGAAATCAAACAAGCGGCGTGCGACAAAACGTAAACCACCTAAGGGCGTGAAATTTTTGGCCGCTAAAAACCCTAGCGGCAGCGCGATGATAGCGGCCCCGAAAGTTCCCAGAAACGCCATCAAGACGGTTTCGGCCAGTGCCCATGCCACATCTCCGTGACGCCACATTTTGTTAGACCAGAAATCTTGCCAGATTGCTTTTGCTTCGCCGTTGAAGGCGGCCTTGGTTAGCGCACCAAAACGCATTCCGTAATAGGGACTGTCGAGCGTGAAAAAGAACAGCTCCCAACCTATATCGTATTTGAATACCTCGGCCCGATTGCGGGTAACTGTAAATCGGCCAGCATCTGTCGTGATCATTAAACGGTTTTTGGAGGTGCTGATGAAATCTGGCAAATCTCCGACGGGAAGCGTTGCATTTACCCCCGTCTCATCCGGCTCGGTCACGATCAAACCATAGCCCGGAACATTATATGTAACCTGCGGACCAAACGTCACAATATGACCTTGGCCAAGGTCAATAACAGTGCGTTCACCCAGTGTGACCCATTCGGGCGCGGCACCCGGCGCATATCGGCCTTTACGCTCACCCTCGATCGCGATTACAACCTCGCCGTTACGGTTATCCTGTGAGACATGGGTCTTGTAGCTATATGCATCGGATACCAGTGTGCGGGCGTTATCAACATTGATCCGGTCCCCAAGCCCTGCAATGTCAAAGGTCACAAAGATATAGGTAAAATACGCGAGGATTAGTACCGGCAACGCAAATGATGTCAGGCGTTTATGTTTGAAATTCAGCCTGACTTGACTGTGGGGTGAAGCATCGATCATGCGCGTATCTCTCTGGTTTTAGTGCCGTGGGTAAGGCGGTTGCGCATGACGCTGGATATCTGGTCAACGACCACGATGGTCAAAAATAGCAGCAAGAAAATGGCGGCGGCTTCGTCGAATTTTCCCGCGCCCCAGCTCATGGTGTTGCGCAGGTCATAGCCGATACCACCGGCACCAACGAAACCAAGAATGGCGGATGCACGTATGTTGATTTCGAACCTAAGCAGCGCATAACTGATATAATTCGGTGCCACTTGCGGAACGACCCCCAACCACATCCGTTGAGACCAACTGGCGCCAACGGAGGCCAGACCTTCAACGGGTTTAAGGGATGCGTTTTCGTTTACTTCGGAAAACAACTTGCCCATCGCCCCGATCGTGTGCAGCCCAATAGCGATCATAGCCGGCACAGGACCCCCGCCCAGTAAATAGATCAGCACCAATGCAACTACAATTTCAGGGACGGCACGAAGGATATCAAGAACCCTGCGCAACGGTCCAACCAGCCATGGCACAGGCGCTAAGCCACGCGTCACCAATAGCGACATGACCAGACCAATCATTGCCCCCAAAAGAGTGGAAGCGGCGGCAATATTGACCGTTTCCAACAGCGATGGAAAATATTCGACCAGATAGCCAGGTAACAGGTGCGCGCGCTCTACGGCCTCGCCGATCACATCGGCTGGAAAGTCGAACACGTTGGTCACACCATCCCAAAAGCCGCCAGCATTGCGATCATCCGCAGTCCGAAATCCGGCCACCATCAAGGCGATAAATATGATCAGCAAAATCATGTTCATGATCCGCTTGGACTTTGCTTGTGCCAGATAGTCTGCCTGAATATCCGGTGCGCGGGCGGTATGCCCAGCGATATTTGTCATGTCCGGCCCTCAATACTTTGAATTTCTGGCCCCGGAACGTCCGGGGCCAGCAGAACAGTTAAAATTCTTCACACTTAATTTGATTTGGCCTTCCGGGCTTCGACGATAGAAACATATGCGTCATGTGTGATCGGATCAAAACCAAGGCTTTCACCAGCGGACACACCATACGCGCAATCTGGATCGGCTTCATACAAGCCATCAATCAACGCCGTCATCTTATCCTTAACGTCTTGCGGCAGCGCAGTACGCAACACGACCGGACCTTCGGGGATAGGATTGGAACGCCAGATTTCAACCAGATCATTCATATCGACAAGACCAGCATCCACAGCCTTGCGCAGCGCACCGGAATTGAAACCATCTTCCCAGTTACCCTGACCATCAGCCCAAGTAACACCACCATCAATGTCACCGTTATTCACCGCCACAATAGTTTGCTCGTGACCGCCAGTGAACTTAACTTCTCCGAAAAATTCGCCGGATTCCATTGTGATATTCTCGGCGTGCTGCGGAATTTCGATGGACGGGATCAGGTAACCTGAAGTGGAATTCGGATCGCCAAACCCAAACACCTTGCCTTGCATGTCTTCAAGGCTGGTTATGCCGCTGTCAACGCGGGCAAACCCGATGGAGTGATATCCGTAAGAACCGTCAAGATTGATTTTGACCAACACAGGCACCACAGCCTCTGGGTCCTGGATGTATACGGCAGCATAGGACGACGCACCCATCCAAGCCATATCCAGCGTTCCCCCCAGCAACCCTTGGATCACACCGTTATAGTCGGCAGGGGCGAATAATTTGGCCTCAACGCCAAGCTCAGCTTCGGTGTAGGCACGCAGGCATTCATAAGAATTCATACGGTCTTGGGCGTTTTCACCCCCCAAGATGCCAATACGAAATTCGGTGATTTCGGTGTCAGCCGCCATGGCAGTAATAGCAGTACTGGTCAACGCGGTTGTCGCAAGTGCAAGTGCAAGCAGTTTTCTCATACTAAGTCTCTCTCTTGGATAAAAGGCCCCGGCACGGGGCCGGGGTGGGTAAAGGGCTATGCGCTGATTTGTTCAACCAGCTGCGGTTTGGCTTCCAGTGCTTCGATCTGGGTCGAGGTGGCGCTCTCGGAAAAACTTTCGTCAGCGCCGTAAATGTCGCGTGCAGCACCTGTGGTTAGCTGATCCGGCGATCCGTCAAAAACGATCTGCCCATCGCGCATACCGATAACACGGTCGCAATAGCGTCGCGCCGTATCCAGTGTGTGCAAATTTGCGATAACCATACGACCATCCTCTTCGTGGATGTCGCGAAGCGTCTGCATAACAATCTGCGCGTTCATTGGGTCCAGTGATGCGATTGGTTCGTCCGCCAAAATAATCCGTGGATTCTGCATCAAAGCACGCGCAATTGCGACGCGCTGTTGTTGGCCCCCTGACAGGGCCTCGGCGCGCTTGGGCGCATGTTCAGCGATGCCAAGGCGATCAAGAATGTCGATTGCACGGTGGATATCGTCGTCAGGGTAAAGGTTAAACATGCTTGCTAGGGTCGAACGCCGGTTCAGCGTGCCATGTAAGACATTCGAAACAACATCCATGCGCGGGACAAGATTGAATTGCTGAAAGATCATCGCACATTGCGATTGCCAGTTACGTCTAGCCGTCCCGCGAAGCTGCGTAATGTTCAACCCATCAAAAGTAATCTCGCCGCTGGTGGCATCTGTCAATCGGTTCAGCATCCGTAAAACTGTGGATTTACCAGCACCAGACCGGCCAATAATTCCGATCATCATCGGTTTATCAATTTGAAAACTAGCCCCGTTAACAGCCATATTTTCACCGTATGCCTTGGTAACTTTGTCGAAACGTAACATTGATAACCCCCGTTTTTTCAAGGGAATACCAACAGTTGGATTCACATTTATGTCGGCATTGCAAAAAATTTGTGACGTAGGCTATTGGACCCAACTGCACCAATTAACCCACGTGGGTTATCAAAAGCGTTGACCAAACCTTGTGTTACACGCGATCCACGTGCACATATGCTGACTAACCTCGCGCGCAATTCTGTCATTGAGGCAAAAGGAGAAAATATGAAGCGTTTTCTCGCTTTCGTTTGGCACAAACATCGCATTGCCGGATTGGTGTTTTGCGCGGCCTTCCTTGTTCTTATCTTTATGGTTACCCAGTTCACCATGAAGACAATCCATTTTGCTGATCCAGCCAATCAGGACCGCCCGCTAGAACTCTGGATGCCGCCGCGCTATGTCGAGCATTCTTGGGGGCTAACCAAGCCCATCATGTTCAATATTATTGGCGTGGAACCGGGTACACCACATGAGGAAATCCCCCATAGCGTTGGTGAAATCTTGCAAAAAACCGGCATGACGCTGGAAGAACTGCAAGCCAAAGTCGAAGCAGCTCAACAAAATCTTCGCGAACAGCAAGGCCAATGATAGACACACTTCTTGCCCTTGTTCCGACTTATGGCCTGTGGCTGATTTTCGGAAGCGTCGCCTTGTCATGCCTCGCATTGCCATTGCCATCGTCAATGCTGGTTATGGCCGCCGGAGGTTTCGCTGCTGCCGGTGATTTCACTTACTGGAGCCTTGTTTTGGCCGCCTATGCAGGTTTTGTGCTTGGCGATCAGTTTGCCTTTTTACTTGCGCGAAACGCCGGCGCACCGTTGATTGATCGTCTGAAAACCCGTGCCAAAGCCGCCAAGGCAATAACCAAAGCCGAAGACCTGACCAATCGTTACGGTGCTTTCGCCGTGTTCATCACCCGCTCGATCCTTAGCCCGATTGGTCCTTACGTGAATTTTGTTTCCGGTGCCCTAAAAGCCCCGTGGGTTCCCTTCAGCATTGCGTCGGTAACTGGTGCTTTGCCTTGGTGTTTTGGATATAGCGGGCTTGGCTATGCCTTTTCGGGCAATATATCCGAACTCGCATCCATGATTGAAAGCTCTGTTGGGATTGTCGTCACCGGTGCGATCCTAATCGCCATTGCGATTTGGCTAATCGGGAGCTACCGGAAAGCACATTAAGTATACTAAGCCCTGCCGCCCGCCGCCTGTTATAGCCCGCTAGCATGCCAAAGTTTCTTCATGGACGTGGCAACCGACGTTGCAGCGGCCATTGGATCTTGGCTTGCGAGGTCGTTTAACTTTGCATTGAAAGGTTCGGTCACAACAGGCCCATCATATCCAAGCGAAGCCAATTCCTTGATGAAGCCGACTAAATCAATAACCCCGGTTTCCATTGGCAAGCAACGCACCGTATCAATTTGTTCATCAATTGACACACCTGCGGGCGCGTCATTGATATGGACATGAACGATGTCTTCCGGTTTCAGCGCGGACAAATCCGCAATCGTGCCGCCTGACGTGTAAAGATGCCACGCATCCAGCAATAACCCGCAATTGCCGATTTCCTGGCACATATCAAGCATCGGACCCATCGTCCGAATAAACCTGTATGGATGGCCGTCCAGCAATGTCTTCGGCCCCAAAAACTCCAACGCTAAGGCGCAACCCTGATCGGCCAGAACCTGCGCTGCGGGACGAAAACGTGCGATGTGGAAATCTATATTCGCGTCCAAATCGCGGGTATCCGACCATGACGGAACCCATGTCGCAACACGCGTACAGCCAATTTCGTGAGACAGCTTTGCAAAAACCTCCAACGCTTTCAGGTCAATTTCCCATTCGGTTTGCTCTCCGATCACCGGAAGCCCCCATTGCGCGGGTCGAATATCGCCAAAAACATCGCGCAGCGCAGCAATTGAATTGGCATCAGCAAAGGTTTTTGCCTCGGCGATATTGAAATCAACACCGGCAAATCCAGCGCCGCGTGCTAGGTCAATAATTTCGGGAAGCGTTTTGTCGTTAATCCCGATCGCTGGGGCATTTAGAGTCATGTACATTTGTGGTCTCCGATTGGGCTTAGGCCCAGGGGTCAAGAATAATTTTGCTGGATTGTTGCGCGATTGAGCATTCAAAAGCCGTCTGAATTTCGGACATACCGAAACGATGCGAGATAAGCGAATCGACCAGCGGCGAGGTTTGGATCACCTGCATCAACTTGCTAAAATCCCCAAGGTCGTAATGCCAAGACCCCATTAATGTCAGGCCTTTACGGATCATATCAGGGCTGATTTGCAGCTTAAGATCATCCATGCATTCGCCAACAAAGCTAACCTTGCCCTTGCGTTTGGTTGCATCAATACAAAGTCTTTGGGCATGAATATTTCCGGAACAATCGATGGAATAATCCACCCCTTTGCCGTTGCTCAGGGCACGGATTTTCTGAAGAATGTCGGGGTCGCGCGGATCGAGGACCGCCAAAGCTCCCATCGCTTCTGCCCTCTCCACCCGCCAAGGCTTACTTTCAACAACAATCACGCGCGCGCCGCGAAAACGCGCGTTCACAACCGCGCCGAGGCCTACGGGCCCTGCGCCAGTAACAAGAATGGTTGTGAAGGCATCGACCTCCATCAGTTGCATCGCGCCAAAAGATGCACCAAGTCCGCAACAGGCCAATGCGCCATGTTCATAGGACACGCTGTCTGGAATTTTGGGCAAAAGCCAGTCCGGTTTTACGATATATTGCGCATATGTCGCCTGACCATGATCCTGCACCGCACCGGGACCGACGGTTATGACGTCCTCGCAATGGATGTAATTTCCGGAAACGCAAAGATCACAACATCCGCAACCGTGCAGCGGCATTGCCACGACTCTGTCCCCAACTTTCAACCGCCCTGGCTGTGCAACTGCGACCACTTCTCCTGCGGCCTCATGACCAAGGTTTTGGGTTGGTTCGCCCGCCAGAAAATGTTTGTATTCCGTACACATCGGCGCAGCGTGGACCTTGACGACAACCCAGTCATCGAACGGCACTAAGTCCGGTGTTTCAATAAGCTCCGCCCGTTGTTTTGCAACAATTGCCACCTGCTTCATGCCTGATCTCCGCGAAACTGAGTTATACGATAAATCTCGTAACTGTTTGCGTCGAGATCAAACTATTGGCACCATGCTTTGTGACAACTGTCAAGCCTACTCCATGGTTTCTAGGTTTGACGATTAGCCGCGAATTGGTATTGCTGGCGGCTCTTTCCACAAACATAGACGGCCGCCATCCCCCTCGTCAGCAAAGGAGGTCAAGACCATCGCCCCGGTGGGTTCAATTGCAGGTTTGGTTGGGGACAGAACTGGTACGCGATATTGCGTGACAGCAGTACCATCGGGCGCAAACCGATATAATGCGCCGCCGCCGACACCTGCAATCCAATAGAAACCCTCATCATCCAATGCCGCGCCATCAGGCCGACCATCTAAATCATCGAAACGGGCGAAAACTTCCCTTTTGGACATTTGTCCATTCGGGGCAACTTTGCAGGCCCAAACGGTTTGAACATCCGGATGCGAATCTGAAAAGAACAAACGCCCGCCTGTTTCATCCCATGCCAATCCGTTGATGGTGCGGAAACCTTCGGCTTTCGACAAAAGGGTCCGATAGGTTGGGTCAAAAAGATATAGCGTCCCGTTAGCGCGCTGGTTGTCGATATCCATTGTCCCCGCCCAAATCCGCCCCTGCGCATCCGTGCAAGCATCATTAAAACGTTGGTTCGGCGCCAGAAGGGTAACGCGTTTTTCAAACTGCGCGGTGACGGGATCAAATCGGAAGATACCGCTTTGCATGCCAACCAGAACTTCTTCTCCAAGGCATTGAACAAAACCGGGAATTTCAGGGGTTGGCCATTCTTTTGTTGCGCCTGTCAGTTCGGTTTTCAGTAGTCGTCGGCCCATTATATCGACCCACCAAACAGCATTATGCGCATGCGACCATACTGGACTTTCGCCAAGCTGGGCGCGTGCGTCGGTTAACGGCACAAACGGTGCGACCTTCACGCTGTCATCCATCGAGCCCCTCATTGCTTCGTTAGTCATTTGCACCCTGTCCCCTTCGTTTCGATAGTCACATTATGTAAATATCGACACAACATGTTTGACAAAACTAATTTACTAGTGCAACTAAAATATCAGTTGGTCAGCAAATTGGCCACATAGGGAGGAAAATACAATGAATATACTGAAAAACGGGAAAATCTTGGCTGCCATCGCTGCGGCAGGATTGACATTAGCGGTTCCGGCATTCGCCGAAACTACATTGCGGATCGGGACGGTTCTAGCGCCGGATGATCCGATGGGACAAGGCTTGGACAAGTTCGCAGCCGAAGTCGAAGCCGCAACTGGCGGCGAGGTTATTGTCGAGATTTTCCACAATAGCCAACTTGGCGACACCACTGAAATGATCGATCAGGCCCGTGCAGGTGCTAATGTTGGCACCATCACCGACGTGGCGCGCTTGTCGTCTTTTGTGCCATCATTAGCCATCATGTCGGCACCGTTCCTGTTCGACACATATGAACAGGCTGACAAATTCGCGCTATCCGAGGCCTATTTGGGCTGGGGTGATGAATTGGCTGAAGAAGCTGGCATCGTGATGCTTGCATCCAACTGGTATCAGGGCGCGCGCCATGCGTTGACCCAAATGCCCATCACATCCCCAGAAGATCTGGCAGGTGTTCGGATGCGTACCATCGGTGCGCCAATCTGGATCGAAACCATCCGCGCCATGGGGGCCGAGCCGACACCAATCGCTTGGGGCGAAGTTTATTCAGCCCTGCAACTTGGCTCCATCGATGCGGCCGAAGCGCAACCAACAGCTATCTGGGGGGCTAAGCTGTACGAAGTCATCACCCATGTGACCAAAACCGGCCACATCCAGTTGGTGACAGCCCTTGTTATATCGACCGATAGCTGGAACGAGCTGTCCGACGAAAACAAAACCATCGTGCGCGATCTTGCTGTTGAAAACGGTCGTTATGCGTCTGCTTTGACAATTGAGCTGGGCGAAGAGGCGATGGTCAAAGTCGCTGAATCCGGTGTGATTATCAGCGAAGTTGATTTGGCCCCATTCAAGGAAGCCGTTGCCGGCGTTTACGAACTTCTTGATCTGGAAGCCGAGGCGGCAATCGTCAAAGCGGTTCTTGCCGAATAATCAACAAATTTAGGGAGGGCGCAGCCATGTCTAGCCAAACCGGCAAAATGATCCGTCGCGTCGAGACGATCTGCGCCATCCTTTTACTAACTGCAATCGTCGCTTTGGTGGCGATTGCATCTGTTGCCCGCGCGGTGGGCAGCCCGATCATCTGGTCGGTCGAAATCGCCCAGCTTTGCTTTGTCTGGCTTTGTATGATCAGCGCGGATCTAGCGTTGCAGAATGAGCGCCATTTCGGGTTATCCTTACTTTCAGATGCTTTGAACGCAAACAATAAACGCCTGCTGGAACTGGCCAACCGGACTGTTCTGATCTGCCTGCTTGGGTTTTTGCTATATTACGCTTGGGGTAATGTGCAGCTAATGCATCCTCGACTTATTGGTGCCACGCAAATGCACGCATCTTATGTACATGCGTCAATGGTCGTTGGTTTAACTTTGTTGCTACGCACAATGATTTCGCAGGCTTACACGCTTTGGCGCAACCTGCCGCTTGAGAAAGAAATATCTTAAATGCTTATCCTGATTGCTGCGCTTTTCGCGCTTTTCTTATTGCTTGGGCAGCCCGTGGCCTTTGCGCTGGCGCTTGCCGCCATTCCGGTTTTTGTTCTAACTGGAACCATGCCACCGACCGTTGCGATCCAGAAAATGGTTTCCGCCACCCAAAGCTTTCCACTGCTGGCCGTGCCGTTTTTTATCCTTGCGGGTAACCTGATGAATGTGACCGGTATCACCGTGCGTCTGGTGAAATTCTCACGCTTGTTGACGGGTTGGATGGCTGGCGGACTGGCACAAGTTTCGATCGTTTTGTCCTTTATGATGGGCGGAATTTCAGGTTCCGCCGTGGCCGATGCATCGATGGAGAGCCGCCTATTAGGCCCCTCGATGATCAAACAGGGGTTTTCCAAACCTGTTACCGCCGCGATCCTTGCCTTTGGGTCGATTATTACCGCCACAATCCCGCCGTCGATTGGGTTGATCCTGTTCGGGTTCATTAACGAGGTTTCCATCGGGCGATTATTTCTGGCGGGTATCGTACCCGGCGCAGTTTTGACCCTGACGCTGATGGTCACGACGTGGATTGTGGCCAAACGTAATGGCTATGCCCCCGACCTTGCATCCCCGCCAACACGCGCTGAACTGGGTGCCAGTTTCAAAGAAAGCATTTGGGCGCTAATGTTCCCCGTAATTCTGATCGTCGGCTTTCGTTTCGGGATTTTCACGGCAACCGAGGCCGGCGCCTTTCTGGTATTCTATGCGCTTCTCATCGGGATATTTATCTACCGCGAACTGACCTTCAAAAAACTGCTGGAGGCCATGGAAACCTCACTGCATGATCTGGGGATGATCATGCTTCTAATCATGATGGCAGGCGTGCTTGGCTATGCGATCACCATTGAGCGCGCGCCACAACAGATCACCGAATTCGTTACCACATTGACCGATAATCCGACGCTGATCCTGTTGCTGATCGTTGGCGTTCTGGTCGTGTCCGGCATGTTTCTGGAGGGGGCGGCGAATATCCTGCTGATCACCCCCATTGTCATGCCGGTGCTGATTTCTGCGGGCTATGATCCTATCCATATGGGGATTTTGATTGTTTTGTTGATCAACCTTGGCGGGCTGACACCGCCGGTGGGGGTTATCATGTTTACGGTTTGTGGAATATTAGGGGTTAAAACGGGGGCGTATACCCGCGCCGCCTTGCCGTTCTTCCTCGCATTAGCGGTGTTTTTCGTTATCCTCGTCCTATTTCCGTTTCTATCCACCGCACTTCCAAATGCGTTAATGTAGCGTTAGAGGAAGGTAGAAAAACAATGTCGACGACACCGTCCGGAGGAAACTTTTGAAACTGAACCACATCACCGGGAATACACCGCAGCTTCCTGCGTCGTCGCAAATCTATGAAACGCTACGCGCGCAGATTATTTCACTGGAATTGCCGCCAGGGGAACGCTTGTCACGCTCGGAACTGTCCAAGAAATTCAACGTCAGTTCATCACCATTGCGAGAGGCGATTCAAAGGTTGGAGCGCGATGGTTTAGTCGCAACATTTCGCCAATCACGCACTGTTGTTACGAGCATTGATCCGGATTTGTTGCAACGCGAACATTTCCTGCGCACAGCGGTGGAGTGCGAAGTGGTAAATAAACTTACCGCAATGGCGAACAAAACCGCGCTTAAAAAAGCCGCCGCGATCATCAAGATGCAACGTGTTTTGGTCGATGATCCGGATCAGATCGACCTTTTCCGTCAACTCGACGAAGACTTTCACCACGAACTTTTCGAAGCCGCTGGCGAGGGTGCACTTTACCTGTTCGCAACCGAAAAAACGAGCCAAATGGCACGACTAAGAAGCCTCGATTTGCCTAGCGAAGGAAAATTCGCGTCGGTTGTTACGCTGCACGAAGCCATCATCGACACCATTCTTTCCGGCGACCGCTGCGCTGCAACCGACGCAATGCGTGCACATCTTTCCGGAACCATTTCACGCCTGCCCGATATCATGTCCCAATATGCCGAATTCTTTTCCACCGAGTTCACACTAGGTTCTGACAACGCTCCTTGATATCAGTCATGCAACCTTGCAGGAAATGCGCGCACTCCAATCGAAAGCAACATGGTGCGCTCAACCGCCAATTTTGCCTTACCATTCCACTTTGAACCCCGCGCTCAGATTGTAGCCCTCGTTGCCATCAGATTCGCTATCCAATGCAGTGCTGTAAGACCCTTCAGCATAAATGGAGTTGCGGCCCCAATTAACTGACCCGCCAAACCCGATTTCACCCCAAAGCATATCGTTCTCGACGCTAAGAACCGCGTCACCGACGCCTACGTCGTGACCACCGATTAAATCTTGCCGCAAATTGGCAATGACATGGAACTGGGCGGCATCCCCCACAAGTGGATTTCCGACAATTTCGTATTCATACGCCACACCGATGCGCGCTGTCAGGCTTTGAGTTTCATCAAAACTAACCGAATTCCCTGTACTATCGACAACATCGTCGCCCGTTAACATGTTCCAGCTTAGCTGTGCTTGCGGGGTAATCGTAGAATGTTCCTCCAACTGGAAATCATATCCGGCCTCAACGCTAAGCGCGTATTCCATGGCCGAGAGGTCCTCGATTAACGCGCCGCCTGATGTGGTTGACGAAAGATTGCTATTCAACCAATTCACCTGCGCTTGCGCGTCAAAATAAGTACCGCCACGTCCCAACCACGTGGCGGTCGCGCCAACACCGTAGCTTTCGGCCTCAAGCGTACCGAAACCTAGCGTTGCCAACACATTCGCATTTATCTGAGTATATTGTCCGGTGATCCCGAAGCGCCAATCGCCCCTGTCACCTTCAAGAGTGTAAATATCAACGCCCACCTGCGCCCCAAAACTTTCGCTCTCAAAGCTGACATCGTCCTGAGTTCGCGTAAGCTGCTCACCCACGATCCTGATCCATACGCCGTTACCGGATGAAAGCGATTGCCGTTGTTTCAGGCTCGGCAGGCTTGTCATCAACATCGAGGGCAGGAATTCATAAACCGCGCCCGTTGCGTTTACGTCTCCAACGAGCATCCACTGGCTGCCCACTAGATCAAGCGAATAGTCAAACGCCCCGGCTGTGATCGGCCCGCCAACCAAGAAGAAATCGCCCTCGCTGGTGGCGCCATTCACATCGACCAACAAAAGATCA
>CAZYMT010000085.1:0-12769 GCA_964649035.1 uncultured Rhodobacterales bacterium | reverse complement strand
TACGCATGGGTCACCACCTTTTTCGGGGCAAGCAACATTATTGCGCCCCCCCCGTCAAGAGCGATCAGACCTGTCCGGTGAACATTTCCACCATCACGTTATTTTCGAATTCTACCTCTTTGATACGCGCGGCAACCACGTCACCAATCGAAATCACACCAACCAGCTTTCCATCGTCCAGCACTGGCATATGCCGGAAACGACCCTCGGTCATGCGTTCAAGAACTTGTGTTGTGGGGTCAGCAGGTCCACAGGTTTGCACCTTGGCGGTCATCAGTGCAGAAACATTTCCGCTCAAACATCCCGTTCCGCTTTTGCCAATTTCGCGCACAATGTCACGCTCCGATAAAATCCCGTCCAATGCCGCGCCGCCATCACTGACAATCACCGCACCGATGCGTTTTGTGGAAAGCAATTGGGCAGCACTCGCAACTGTGTCATCGCTGGAGACAGAATAGATATTGCCCTGAGGCTTGCCAGCAAGGATATCTTTGACAAACATGGTTGTCCTCCTTCTGTTATTTTCTGAATACCCTATCGTGCAACACACGTGCCGCGTGTGTCAAGTTTCACGGTTCAGAATACTTAACGCACTGCGCAAATGCGCCGCCACCACGTCAGCCGCTCGGTTTATCCGCGCGATCCGGTCGTCATCCTGATGCCGCACTAGATAAAAACTACGTGTGAGATGTGTGACATCCGGCAATATGGACACTAAATCCGGATATTCGTGCGCCACAAAATCCGGCAAAATACAGACACCGTGCCCCGCCAAGGTCCACCGTAATTGCACAATCAAACTGTTTGAGGTCAGCTTCGCCCCCCGGTCCTGCCCAATCGTTGAAAGGTAATCCAGCTCCTTGTCGAAAATCATGTCGGAGATATAGCCAATCAGCGGCACCTCAGCGATGTCTTTGCGTTTTTGCACGTTATGTTTGGCAACCAATTCTTTGGTTCCATATAGATGCAGGTTGTAATCCGCAATTTTCCGGACTTTCAGGCGTCCCGCAGTCGGCGGTGATACTGTCAATGCCAGATCTGCCTCACGTTGCGACAGACTGAATACTCGTGGTAGCGCCACAATTTGTATCCGCAAATCTGGATTGTCGCGGCTAAGTTCCGCCGTCGCCTCCGTCAGCAAGTAATTCGAAATGCCGTCCGGCGCGCCGATCCGCACTACTCCCGACAACCTATCTGCATGGCCACCAACATCTTCTTGCGCGACCGAAGCAATGCTTTCAATGCCCTGCGCATGCTCAACAAGATTACGCCCAGCCTCCGTCAATTCATACCCTTGCGGCGAGCGGTCAAACAGTTTCGCACCAAGCGCATTTTCCAGCGCCGTGATCCGCCGACCAACCGTAGCCGCATCCATCCCCAGCCCTTTGGCGGCAACCACAAGGCGGTTAAGGCGCGCAACTTGCAGGAACACCCGCAAGTCATCCCATTTCATCTGGCTATTTCCCATGTATGCTACTATAGCACAGCCACTTCAAAATGCAAAAATGCAATATGGATGTGGGATCTTGCACCTCCCAAACTCGTTCATTACCGTTAAGCTCCCGCCGAAAATCAGAGGAATAACCATGATCGAACTTACGCATTACATTAACGGCGAGCACGTCAAAGGCATGTCTGGCCGTTTCGCAGACATCTATAACCCCGCCACTGGCGAGGTTCAGGCCCATGTCCCACTGGCCAATGCTGCCGAAATGGACAAAGCCGTCAAAGCCGCCGCCGCCGCACAACCAGCATGGGCCGCCGTCAACCCACAACGCCGCGCCCGCGTCATGATGAAAATGGTCTCCTTGCTGCACCGCGACATGGATAAACTGGCCGAGGCCCTTTCGCGCGAGCACGGCAAAACCTTCCCCGATGCCAAAGGCGACGTAATCCGTGGACTGGAAGTCGTTGAATATTGCATCGGCGCACCGCAATTGTTGAAAGGCGAATATACCGACGGCGCTGGCCCAGGCATCGACATGTATTCGATGAAACAAGCCCTTGGCGTCACCGCTGGCGTTACCCCGTTCAACTTTCCGGCCATGATCCCGATGTGGATGTTCGCCCCCGCCATTGCTTGTGGCAACGCCTTCATCTTGAAACCGTCCGAGCGTGACCCATCCGTGCCCCTAATGCTGGCCGAATTGATGGAGGAAGCGGGCCTTCCAAAAGGTATCCTACAAGTCATAAACGGTGACAAAGAAGCCGTCGACGCCATTATTGAGCATCCCGTCATCCAATCCATTGGCTTCGTTGGCTCGACGCCTATTGCCGAATATATCTATGGTAACGGCTGTGCCGCTGGCAAACGCGTGCAATGTTTTGGCGGTGCAAAAAACCACATGATCATCATGCCGGATGCCGATATGGACCAAGTTGTCGACGCCCTGATTGGCGCGGGCTACGGCGCAGCAGGCGAACGCTGCATGGCAATTTCGGTGGCTGTCCCCGTTGGCGAAGACACAGCCGACCGCCTGATCGAGAAACTGGCCCCACGCGTCGAGAGACTGAAAATCGGTCCTTATACATCTGGCAACGATGTTGATTTTGGTCCTGTTGTTACTGCGGCTGCCAAGGAAAACATCCTTCGCCTCATCGAGACAGGTATCGATCAAGGTGCCAAACTGGTTGTTGATGGTCGCGATTTCAACTTGCAGGGCTACGAAAATGGTTATTTTGTCGGCGCACATTTGTTCGATAACGTGACCACAGACATGGATATCTACCAAAAGGAAATCTTTGGCCCGGTCCTGTGCACGGTTCGCGCAAATACCTATGAAGAAGCCCTCAAAATCACCATGGACCACGAATATGGCAACGGCACCGCGATCTTCACACGTGACGGCGACACGGCCCGTGATTTTTCCAACCGTGTGAATGTCGGCATGATTGGCGTCAACGTTCCGATCCCTGTGCCACTCGCCTATCACACCTTTGGTGGTTGGAAAAAATCCATGTTTGGCGATTTGAACCAGCACGGACCTGATGCGTTCAAATTCTACACACGCACCAAAACCATAACCTCGCGCTGGCCATCCGGCACTAAAGAAGGCGCAGAATTCTCCATCCCGACGATGGACTAACTTTTCGCCTCTCCGTTCACGCGGGGAGGCTTTTTTATTTGGGGGTATCACATGAAAATCGGATTTATCGGCCTTGGTAATATGGGTGCGCCTATGGCGCTAAACCTGATCGCAGCAGGTCACGAGATCACCAGTTTCGACGTCGCTGGCATCACCGTTGAGGGCACAACCAAAGCCGCCAGCGCCGCTGCGGCCGTAAGCGATCAAGACGCTGTCATCACCATGCTGCCAAACGGCGAAATCCTGCGCTCGGTTGCCGATGAAATCATTCCAGCGATGGCCCAGAAAACCTTGTTCATCGACTGCTCAACCGTTGATATCGACTCGGCCCGTGCAGTTGCCAGCCAAACCCAAAACCCGCTAGACGCCCCTGTTTCCGGTGGCATTGGCGGCGCCGAAGCAGGCACCCTAACCTTCATGGTTGGCGGCAGCGAAGAAGCCTTCGCCAAAGCCACCCTCCTATTCGACATCATGGGCCAAAAGGCAGTGCATTGCGGCCCATCCGGCGCAGGCCAAGCCGCTAAAATCTGCAATAACATGATCCTCGGCGTCACCATGATCGCCACCTGCGAAGCCTTCGCGCTCGCCGATAAACTCGGCCTTGATCGCCAAAAAATGTTCGACGTGGCTTCAACTTCGTCAGGTCAAAGCTGGTCCCTGAACACCTACTGCCCTGCCCCCGGCATCGGCCCCAAAACCCCCGCCGATAATGACTACATTGCAGGCTTCGCCGCCGCCCTCATGCTAAAAGACCTCAACCTTTCCCAACAAGCCGCCGAGGGCGCAAACGCCGCCACCCCGCTTGGAAAACACGCCCGCGACCTGTACAAAGCCTTTGCCGAAACCGACGGAGACCTAGATTTCTCCGCCATCCTCCCCTATCTCGAAAAAATGCCACGCGTTTAACTAAAATTTTACCAATCTCGCGTATAACCCAAAGAACTGAGCGAATAAGTATCGAGAGATACACGGGTTTATCGCGCTAATTTTGTAAATTATTCGCCGCAGAGTATCGCGGCAACCGGACTGCCCGCCCAAGCATTGCGTCGCCTAATGACCGACAAATAGCAATTGCTCAGGCTTGGGACATTAGCACGATAAGCCGCTCTCAGTGCCGACCTTTGTAACCCCTTAGGTCAAAATCAGGTTCTACGGAACTCCCCGAGATTTCAAAGACAAAGGCGCGGTTTTCCACCGTATGCCTGTTTTTTTGTGCCCGAAAACTGGTGTTAGTGTTGATATACCTCGTTTATCTATAAACTATCAAACGCAGGCCGACATTCGGCGCGCCTGTAAAGACCACCAAACACCGCTTCTTTGATAGCCAAGGCCATGAAAGCGGGGCCGCTATAGGGTGACGAGAACCTCTCGGCATTCTTGGGATCAAACCCGAAGCGTTGATAATATTGCGGATTGCCCAAGACAAAACCCCTATCCAGCCGTCCTGAACGGCCAAGTTAAGCCCCGCCCGTATCATCTGATCCGCAACGCCTTGCTCGCGAAACTCCGGCAGAACCGCAACAGGCCCCAGCCCAAGTGTATTCGTTGGCGAGACCATACGCGAAAACATGCAGTGCCCCACCACGGTTTCATTTTGCATGGCCACGAGCGAATAGACGGAATCCTTGGCCCGTAATTCGTCAACAAGGTTGGCCTCGTCCGCGTACGGAAATGAGGTGAAGTGAACGGCTCTGGTTTGGGGGATATCTGATAAGGTTTCAAGGCTGACTGTCACGGGATTTTCCCGGTCATTTTGCACATGGGTATGGATTTGGATCAGTTGAATTTAGCGGTATCGAAAGTTGCGCTATCGAGTACCCAACACGAACAGCTCTTTCGCCTTCGGCGATAGCCACACAAGATGCCAGCAATGGAACGCCCAAATCACGTGCAGCACCCGCGTCTTCTGCTCCCGTAAAAACTTGGCATTCCAACTCGCGTCCAAGCGTCATCGCCCGCAATCTCCAACCCTCCGTAAGTGTTTCAGCTTTTCGCCCCTCCGCAAGACTGCAATGATCGAAAATCTGGATTAGATAGCCAGTGTCCCCGAATTCGATTACTCCGTCATCAGAAACGGACGAAACCGTTCCGGAAACAAACGTCTGCCCGTTAATTATCGCGTCGGACGGAGAAATCATTGAGAGTACGAAAAAACCACTCACGAACAAAATGTTCAGGTTTACTGAAATTGATTTATTCCTCAAAATACACCTCCATTAAGTTAATAATACCAAGACCATCTCACCCGATCAACGCCTTCTCAATCTCGCTTTCCATCGCCGCCACAGCAGCCCGCCCCTCGGCGATCGCTTCCTCGGCCCGCAGGAATTCCAATATCGTAAATCTATCCAGCTCCACCTCGATCAGCACGTCGGGGGGATCGCGTTCCAGACGGTTGCGGCGAATGCGGTCGATCATCAGATCAATCGACATAGCCACCACATCAAAATAGTTCGGCGCTTTCGGGCCGCTCTTGGGCATACCGACGTTTAACGTCGCAAGCGCCGTGCGTAGCGGCAGGTTCATAGCAGATTTCACCGCCTCCCACGCCTCGTTTGGCGCAGGTTCCTGCCACATCAGATCATCAGGTTTGCCCTCAGGGTTAACCGCAATCACCACATCGGCCCCCATCGCCCGACAAACCGACACAGGCAGCGGGTTCGACATGCCGCCATCCAGCAACCAACGCCCATCCTTGAAAACCGGACTAACCACGCCGGGCAGCGAAATCGAGGCCCGCATCGCCTCAATCATCGGGCCGTCTTTTAGCCAAATCTCTTTGCCAGACCGCATGTCGGTCGCCACCGAAATATACGGAATTTCCAAATCTTCGATCATTTCCGGCATATCAAGTTTTTCGAAAAACTTGATCAACGGTTTGGCGTCAACCAGCCCGCCATGCAGGAAATTCATATCAACCATCATCGCCGCCTTGGCTGGGGTCAGGGTCAATGCCCATTCTTCCAACTCGTCAAGCCGCCCACCCGCGCGCGCCGCACCAACCAGCGCGCCCATCGAGCAACCCGCGATGTAATCCGGTTCAATTCCAAGATCTTCCAGCCCGCGCAGAACGCCAATATGGCTCCAACCACGCGCGCCGCCGCTACCAAGAGCTATGCCGATTTTAGGTTTGGTCATGATTTTGCTCGCCGTTTAAAAATGTCTAATCAGCACCTAACCGTTACGGCGCATATTTTCAATGTACGCGCGCAGCTGCCGTCGAGTTTTCAAATGAACAACGGAAACATTTTCGGGCGCATTTTTCATTACCGCCAACGCTTTCGGGCGATGATTGCGACGATAGTTCACAACAAAACCCAAAAAATCCAGATCAAGCTTTTCAGGGCAATCCGGCGCCATATCCGGTCGGGTCTGCCCCCGATACCGGATGGCCCGAAGAATAACCCGCCAAAGCCGCAGCCAAAGCGGTAGATCAATAAAAATCAACGTATCTGCCCGCGCCAACCGATCCCCAAAGGTCTCGGAATTATTCCCCTCAATGATCCATTCGTCTTCCAGCGCGGCCTGACGTACTAACCTTTGAGTTTCCGCCCGATCCCGCATCACCCAGTTTGCATGAAAATAAAACGGATCGATATTCACCACCGGCAATCCGGTGATCTTCTCAATCATCCGCGCCAGCGTCGATTTCCCGCAGCCCGAACCGCCAATCACCATCACCCGTTTCATCAATCCCACCCGCATCAAAATATGTCGTAAATATTCAATATTTCGCTAAACTAGTCTGTCAGTATGATACGAACAACAGCCAATCAGCGAGGATAATATGAAATTCAGATACACCATTCTTTATGTAGAAAACGTCGAAGAAACCTTGGATTTCTACGAGGCTGCGTTCGGTTTAAGCCGAAAAATGCTGCATGAAGGTGGTGATTATGGTGAACTGGACACGGGCACAACCCTGCTGGCCTTTGCCTCGCGCGAGTTGATTTCGCGGATCGGCAAATCCCCCAGCGTCGCCGACCCCAAAGCCCCTTGCTTTGAAATCGCCTTTGAAACCGACGATGTCGCAGCCGGCATTACGCTGGCTGTAAAGCACGGCGCAAAACTGGTGCAAGAAGCCACCGAAATGCCATGGGGCCAGACCGTTGGATATGTCTCAGACAGCAACGGTTTCCTGATCGAAATTTGCACCGAGATCGCGGCCGCATGAAGGTTTCAGCTGACAGCAAAATATGTGCATTTCTGGACGGGATGCGATTGGTGGACGTTGAGAAATACGAGATATTACATACCCTTCGCACACTTGTTTTAGACAAAGCCCCCGATGCTAGCGAACGATTTATCTATGGTGGTATCATGTTTAGCGTCGGGTCGGATTTTGGCGGTATTTTCGCCCATAAGCACCATATTTCATTCGAATTTGGCCAAGGCTATCTATTTGAAGATCCCGATAAGCTGCTGGAAGGTGGCGGAAAATATCGCCAGCATCTGAAACTGCGCTCGCCCGACGATGTTTTGGCAAAGAAAGTGGCGTTTTTTATTGATCAAGCGATCGCTAAAAGTACCCAGAAAGCCGAACACCCTTAGAAATTGACGACCCCGTAAACACTTGCCCGGGCGTGGCCCCAAACCAGCGCCGAAATTCACGGTTCATATGCGCCTGATCCGCGTATCCGGCGGTAAATGCAGCGTCGGACAGATCGCCTTCCAAAACCAAACGTGCGGCCCGTCTGGCCCGCGCCAAAGACAGCCAAGCCGCTGGCGTTCGCCCCGTTGGTTTCAACAGGCGTTGCAGATTACGGGCATTCACACCAAGGTTTCGGGCAGCTTCATGGGGTGACGTTACCGCACCAAGACAATTCAGCGCCTCGGACATGTTGCGCGAAAGTATTGTAAAACTGCCAATCCGGTCCGCAATATCGCCTTGGGCATCAATGTCTCGCACCGAATGCAGCAGCGCCTCAACGTCGATCACCGCCCCCGGGCGCAATCGGAAACCCTTCATATAATCGCCTGCACGACTGCTGACCGAATAAACCGTGTTATCCAGATCGCTGACCATCCAGCGGGGCTGCTGGCCGCGCTTTGCCATAAATATCAGATCACGACACCCGTCGGGGATCACAATTGACGAACCATCAGATTTTGCCGAAAATTCCCATTTCTGCAAAATCACGTCGGGCATCTTTTACAACATGTCTTTCAGGTAATGCCCAGTATAGCTGGCCTTGACCAAAGCGATTTCTTCGGGTGTGCCAGTCGCCACAATCTGACCACCGCCATCACCACCCTCAGGGCCGATATCAATGATGTAATCGGCCGTCTTCACCACGTCGAGATTATGTTCAATCACGATCACCGTGTTCCCCTGATCAACAAGTTCATGCAGGACCTCCAGCAGTTTTTTCACATCCTCGAAATGCAGCCCCGTTGTCGGCTCATCAAGGATATACAATGTCCGGCCCGTGGCCCGTTTCGACAGCTCTTTCGATAGCTTTACACGCTGCGCTTCGCCCCCCGAAAGGGTCGTCGCGCTTTGCCCGACTTTGACATATCCCAGCCCCACACGGATCAGCGTTGTCATTTTTTCGCGAATGCTTGGAACCGCCTTAAAAAACGCCTCCGCATCTTCAACTGTCATGTTAAGAACGTCTGATATACTATTGCCTTTAAACAATATTTCTAAAGTTTCACGGTTGTATCTTTTGCCCTCACAACTTTCGCAAGTCACATAGACATCGGGCAGAAAATGCATCTCGATCTTGATCAGACCGTCACCTTTACATGCCTCGCACCGTCCACCTTTAACGTTGAAACTGAACCGTCCGGGCTTATAGCCGCGCGCCTTGGCCTCGGGCAGTCCCGCAAACCATTCACGGATCGGCGTGAACGCCCCCGTATAGGTCGCAGGGTTCGATCGCGGCGTCCGCCCAATCGCCGATTGGTCAATGTCGATAACCTTGTCGAGATACTGCAAACCCTTGATCGATTCAGACGGTGCTGGCACCTGCCGCGCCCCGTTCAGGCGCATCGAGGCGGTCTTGAACAAGGTCTCAATTGTCAGCGTCGATTTTCCGCCCCCAGACACCCCAGTAACACAGGTGAATGTGCCGAGCGGGAACTCCGCTGTGATCCCTTTCAGGTTATTCCCCGTCGCCTTTTCGACAACAATTTTCTTGCCATTACCCTTGCGCCGCGTCGCCGGAATTTCAATGCGACGTTTGCCCGTTAAGTACTGACCAGTAATCGATTTTTTCGTTGCACAAATCTGTTTCGGCGTCCCTTGGGCTATAACCTCACCGCCATGCACCCCTGCCTTGGGGCCGATGTCGATGACATGGTCAGCCTCGCGAATGGCTTCCTCGTCATGCTCGACGACAATCACCGTATTCCCTTGATCGCGCAGGTTTTTCAGCGTTACCAACAACCGCCCGTTATCGCGCTGATGCAACCCGATGGAGGGCTCATCAAGCACATAAAGCACACCCGTCAGCCCTGACCCAATCTGGCTGGCCAGTCTGATCCGTTGGCTTTCGCCGCCCGAAAGCGTGCCGGAATTGCGGCTAAGCGTCAGATAATCCAAGCCCACATTCACCAAGAACCCCAGCCGTTCACGAATTTCCTTCAGGATCGCGGCCGCAATTTCGTTTTTCTGGGCGTTCAGGTCAGCAGGCACGGATTCAATCCATTCATGCGCCTCCCTGATCGACATTTGCACAACTTGCCCGACATGCAGACCGGCAATTTTCACTGCCAGCGCCTCTGGCTTCAAGCGGAAACCGTCGCATTCGCCGCAATGGCGGTTATTTTGGTAGCGCTCGAATTCTTCGCGGACCCAGTTGGAATCCGTTTCGCGATAACGGCGCATCATATTCGGGATAACCCCCTCAAATGGCCGTGAAATTTCGTAAACCCGCCCGCCTTCATCATAGCGAAACTTGATCTCGTCGCCGCTGGATCCTTGCAACATTACCCGCTGCATATCTTGAGGCAAATCGCGCCACGCCGCCGAACCCTTGAAACCGTAATGCTTGGCAATCGCCTCAATCGTTTGACGATAATACGGGGATTTTCCCTTTGACCAAGGGGCCAGCGCGCCGCCATAAAGGCTTAGACTTTCATCGGGCACCACAAGGCGCGCATCAAAGTACAATTCAACCCCCAACCCACCACATTCCGGACAAGCCCCAAGCGGCGCGTTGAACGAAAACAGGCGCGGTTCTATCGAGGGGATGGTGAAACCGCTAACCGGACAGGCGAAATTTTCTGAAAATGTCAGGCGTTCGGGATCACCGCCCGATGGCGCAGTTTCCAAAATAGCGATACCGTCGGCTAGATTAAGCGCCGTTCTAAAACTGTCAGCCAGACGGGTTTCCAGCCCGGCCTTGATGACAATCCGGTCAACAACCACGTCGATACTATGGCGAAACTTCTTATCCAATTCGGGGGGTGTTTCCAGCTCATAGAACTCCCCGTCGACCTTAACCCGTTGAAATCCTTGCTTGCGCAGCTCTTGAAACTCTTTGCGATACTCGCCCTTGCGATCCCGCACAATCGGCGCCAACAGATAGCCCCGCGTGCCCTCGGGCAGCTTCATCGTCCGGTCCACCATTTCAGAGACCTGTTGCGCGTCAATCGGCAGGCCGGTGGTTGGCGAATACGGCGTCCCGACGCGGGCGAAAAGCAGGCGCATATAGTCGTAAATTTCGGTCACAGTACCCACAGTCGAGCGCGGGTTTTTCGAAGTGGTTTTCTGCTCAATCGAGATCGCCGGCGACAGCCCCGCAATGTGATCCACGTCAGGTTTCTGCATCATATCAAGGAATTGGCGGGCATAGGCCGACAGGCTCTCGACATAGCGCCGCTGCCCCTCGGCATAGATGGTGTCAAACGCCAGCGACGATTTTCCCGACCCCGACAGGCCCGTTATCACCACCAGCTTGTAGCGCGGAATATCGATGTCGATATTCTTGAGGTTATTTTCGCGCGCCCCGCGCACTTCAATGTTTTTTAGCTCGGCCATTCTGTGCCCCAATAATTGCGAGGAATCGTGCAAAATCTGTGGCGGACACCATGGGAACAAAACGGGATCATTGCAAGCGAATTCGATTTTTTTGCCCGCGCCTCTGGACATATTCAACAGTTGGATTATGTAGTTAGGGAAATCACAAGGATAAACCCATGAAATTCCCGTTTCTACGCCCTGCAAACCCCGCCATTCACAAAATGGCCCCCGTCGATGCTGTCACTATGGTCAAAAATAAGGATGTTACACTTTTGGATGTCCGCGACGTCTCGGAACTGGCCAGCACAGGTCGTGCCAAGGGCGCGTTGCACATCCCGCTATTCCTGCTGAAATCACAAGGCGACCCACGCCATCCAGAATTCCACGCCAATCTGTCTGTCGATAAACCGGTGCTGATCTATTGTGCGACGGGTGCGCGTTCTGGCATGGCCGCCAGAATTCTAGCGGGGCATGGATTCACCGAAATTTATAATATCGGTAGCATTCGTCAATGGACCGCAGCAGGTGGCAAGGTCAGTTCATAAATCATCCGGTGGGGTTTTGCGCCGTTTCCACAGCCAAAACCCGCCAGCAACCACGATGATCACCACCGGAATTACGTAAAAAGCGTGATGGGTCTCGAACCATTCATAGCGCGAGAACACCCATATGACCAAACCGATTAACCCCCATTTAACAATGAGGTACGCGACGAAGCCAATGCTAATTTTCTTAAATAGATGCATCTAGGTCGCCGTAAAATACTCGGCGGATGGTATGAAACGCGCGATTTTACCCGCCGTCGCCCATGTTTCCTCAACCTTGCGTGTGCCAATCATTACCACGGCATTTCCGGGTAATTTTATCGGATCGAGCGCGGCACGAACCGCCAGTTTTGCCTCTGCCCAATTGGCTGACGGGGCTAATTCAGCGGTTGCATTCACAAACGGCACACCCGCGATATCGGAGAGTTCCATCCGGAAATCCTCGGCATTTTCACCTGACGGTGCAAAGGCCAACAAATCGCATTTCCCCAAACCTTGCAGCTTTTCCGACACTTTTTCGGGCATCTCCAATTCGCGGCGAAGGCGCAATTGCAAGCCATCCACCGTGAACAAAAACGCCGTAATATCACGGCCAGTTCCCATCAGGATCGAGGCATATTGCGGATAGCTAAGCCCCAGTTCTTGCGCGCGTTTCACCCGTAATCGCACGATCTGCAAGGGCACCTTATTGCCCAGCAAACCCGCCCGCGCCCGTTTCCACGCATAACGCTGCCAACCGCGACCTAATTCTAGTGGCGGTCCCTGATTATGGCCAATTAGCGTATTCTTGATAAAATCCGTCATGATTGTAGAATGGGAATTCGCATTCAGTTTTGCAAGATAATTCTACAACCCACCCGTCGGCGTCGGCTCCGCCAGCACCATATCGAGCACATTTTCCAACTGCAGCCCTTCATCATTGTTGAAATCCTTCATGATCTTTTCGACATATTCCTGCGTCTCGGTGTAAGGCGGAATACCGTTATGCTTGCGCACAGCCCCGGGGCCGGCATTATACGCGGCCAGTGCCAGTTCCCACGTCCCGAATGTCCGGTATTGCTGGCTAAGATAGCGCGCGCCACCTTCTAGGTTTTCGTAAGTATCCCAAGGATCTACACCAAGTTCTTCAGCTGTTCCGGGCATCAATTGCGTCAACCCGATCGCCCCGC
>CAZYMT010000084.1:0-12947 GCA_964649035.1 uncultured Rhodobacterales bacterium | reverse complement strand
CAATCACATTTTGTGATTGCTTCTGTGGACCAATATTGCACTGCGTTTTACACGTCCAAATGGTATAGGTATTTATCCACGAAAGAGGATAGGTTATCGGGCCTTGCCATAACATCTGGTCCGTCAGCATCAGGGAACCAGCGGACCAGATGATCTATCCTTTGGTCTATGTCGTACCTGTGGCCGGGATACCCCCAGTCGTCATCTTCGGGCATAAAGGCAAATAGCTGTAGCAATCCGCGATCGGGAAATCCCGCTATTGGGGGCATTTGGGCAAAGTTGACTTGCCCCAAAAAACACATTGGGTCGCCGGTCTTCGAAATCGGCCAAACGCATTCTGCCATTTTACCCCAAGGCAATCCACCAAGCTTCGTGTCCAAAGCGCCTGGTGACGTATTTGTAATTGGGATCAGTTTGACGACAGGTCGCTCGGTATCCTTTTTCCTTTGGGTTATTATGTCGATGTCATCTTGCGTAATTGGCCGTTTGCCTTTCTTGCGTTGGTAACCATCAATCCAGCCGAACAGCAGTATGAAAGGAAGAATGACAGGGGTCAGTATTAGGGCCACAAGGGCCACAAGGGCTAGCAATAGAGCTATAATAGTTGTTAGAAAGTGTAGCAATATAGTTGCAATAGTTTTTAGAAAGTCTAGCAATTCCGTCCTCTTAGGTTGTCAAATTTCGGCGACATAATACCACCTTTCTGTCAGTATTAGCGCGTATATGGCGGATGTCACGTCCTCTCACTTCACGCTTGCGGCATAATCACAACCTGCAATATACGGAAAACTTGGGTGTGGGTGTGCCATGGGCATTTTCTTCTCTTGTATTCTACGTACAAATCCCCAAATTGAGAACAAAAGGGGAATCAGGATGGATGACGCAGTATTGGATGTTCGTAGCCGCCCTAAGCCCGACGGTGGGAAGCGCATCGTTATGCACACCGAATTTGAACCGGCGGGCGATCAACCAACGGCGATCCGGGAACTGGTCAACGGTATCAATGACGGTGAACAAAATCAGGTGCTATTGGGTGCAACGGGCACTGGCAAAACATTTACGATGGCAAAAGTGATCGAGGCGACGCAGCGGCCCGCGATTATCCTTGCCCCTAACAAAACCCTCGCCGCTCAGCTTTACGGCGAGATGAAGGCGTTTTTCCCTGATAATGCCGTTGAGTATTTTGTCAGCTTCTACGACTATTACCAGCCCGAAGCCTATGTCGCCCGTTCCGACACCTACATCGAAAAAGAGAGCCAGATTAACGAGCAGATCGACCGGATGCGCCACTCGGCAACGCGCTCGCTGCTGGAGCGCGATGACGTGATTATCGTCGCCTCGGTGTCGTGTATTTATGGTATCGGTTCGGTCGAAACTTATGGCGCAATGACCGTCGATCTGAAAACCGGTGGGGCCTATGACCAGCGCGCGGTGATAACGGATCTGATTGACCAACAATATAAACGCAACGATCAAGGGTTCCAGCGTGGATCTTTTCGGGTGCGCGGTGACAGTCTAGAAATCTGGCCCGCCCACCTTGAAAGTCGCGGTTGGCGGCTGTCGTTTTTTGGCGATGAACTAGAGGCTATCGCCGAATTTGACACGCTGACGGGTGTCAAAACTGACGATTTGGAACAGGTGCGGATATACGCGAACTCCCACTATGTGACGCCCAAACCCGCGATGAGCCAAGCGATTATCAGCATCAAGAAAGAACTGAAGGTCACGCTCGATAGGTTTGTCAAAGAAGGCAAATTGCTGGAAGCGCAGCGAATTGAGCAACGCACAAATTTCGATCTGGAAATGTTGGAGGCTACGGGGGTCTGCAACGGCATCGAGAACTATTCACGGTATTTAACGGGCCGCGCCCCGGGCGAACCGCCCCCCACGCTGTTCGAATATATCCCCGATAACGCGTTGGTTTTTGCCGATGAATCCCACGTTTCTGTACCTCAAATCGGCGGCATGTATAAGGGCGATTTCCGTCGTAAAACGACACTGGCCGAACATGGTTTCCGCCTGCCAAGTTGCATGGATAATCGTCCCCTCAAATTCGAAGAATGGGACGCCATGCGCCCACAATCGGTGTTCGTATCCGCCACCCCGCAAAAATGGGAGATGGAGCAAGCTGGCGGCGTTTTCGCCGAACAGGTGATCCGCCCCACGGGCCTGCTCGATCCCCCCGTCGAAATCCGCCCTGTCGAGTCGCAAGTCGATGACCTGCTCGACGAGATCCGTATCGTTGCCGCGAAAAACCAGCGTATTCTTGTCACCACCCTGACCAAACGCATGGCCGAGGATTTGACCGAATACCTGCATGAACAGGGCATCCGCGTGCGCTACATGCACTCCGATATTGACACGCTGGAACGCATCGAAATCCTTCGCGATTTACGCCTTGGAACGTTCGACGTGCTGATCGGGATCAACCTGCTGCGCGAGGGGCTGGATATCCCCGAATGCTCGCTGGTGGCGATTTTGGATGCGGATAAGGAAGGGTTCCTGCGCTCCGAAACTTCCCTAGTACAGACCATCGGGCGCGCCGCGCGCAACGTCGATGGCCGCGTCATCATGTATGCCGACCGGATCACCGGATCGATGGAACGCGCGTTGGGTGAAACCAATCGGCGGCGCGAAAAGCAACAGGCCCATAACGAAAAACACGGCATCACCCCGACCACGATCAAAAAGAACGTCGCGGATGTGCTGGAAGGCCTGTTCAAAGGCGACACCGACATGTCGCGGGTCACGGCGCAAATCGACAAGTCCCTGATGGGCGAGAACCTCGCGACCCATCTGGAGGCGTTACGCAAAACCATGCGCAAAGCTGCCGAGAACCTAGAATTCGAAGAAGCCGCAAGGTTGCGGGATGAGGTCCAACGATTGGAGGCGGTCGATCTGGCCATCCACGACGACCCACTCGCGCGGCAATCTGCGATTGCGGCGGCTGGGGAAGCTGCGTCGAAACCTCGCGGTCGCTCGTCTGGTGGGCGGGCAGGGACGACGGTTGTTAAGGGGAAGGCGAAGAGGAGGGGATAATTGAGGGCGGTTATAAGTCGTCTGGTAACATAGAATTTGCAAGTCGCAACATAGGATTAGGTGAATGAAATTATTTACAATAACAGCGTTAACATTACTTACATTTTGGCAACCAGCACTGGCTGATGGAACCATTGTTTATTGTCAGTTTGAAGGATTGCCGGGAATGACAATGACCTTACGAGGAGGGATGGGAGCTAGTGATAACACCTTGCAAATTGGATCGAAAGATCCAGTACAGCTAAGTATTGGGTCTAGTTTATCTAGCGCTTCAATGGATGGGAATAGTTATACAATCGCTTGGCAATACCCCGCATCCGTTACTGTGTCTGGGTCTGATGGGAGCAACAGTAGTTTTACACGATATGGCGAGTGTTCGTCAGACATGTCTATTTTTTCGCCCAATCAGGAAAATTTAGCGATACCCGCCAATGTTTCTGAATACGCTTGGGACGAAGTCGAGATTTGTAGCGCTGCGATGCAAACTTATTTTTTTCTAGATTCATCGCCATCTCTTATACAAGAAAATGCGAAAGTGTATGAGTTTCGCAGCCAAGCTGGAAATGTTTATAGTTGTTTTATCGCTAGAAACGTTGTCGCATTTGAATGGATCAATAGGCAAGGAGAAAAAATGTTTAGCAGTTCAACGCAATTTTCTGTTGCGGGGGCAACTCTCAGAATTGTTTCTGACCTTCAAACAAAAACATTCACACTTCCCAAATAGATGCCGTCTGTCGTGACGTCACAATGATGCGTGGAAACCACGCACCCTACGGGTTTCGCCATGTGTTAACTTTTCGTTTGTGGGATACCTTTGGGGTTGCGTTGCCCTCTCCTCAAATGGGCGCGTGCTTAGCACGGGCCGCGCCCGATCCTCCCGATGGGAGGGCGCTTTGCACCCTCCCAGGATCGAACGAGGCCCTTGGGGGTGTGCGATGGACGGCAAGCCAAGGTACGGTAACCAGATCAAAATGTAAGGGATATAACAGAGAGTGGTACGCCCTAGGGGAATCGAACCCCTCTTTCCAGGATGAAAACCTAGCGTCCTAACCGATAGACGAAGGGCGCATAACACTCTCTGTGGAGCGGTATTTAAGGTGAAGCCGCGCGGTGCGCAAGAGGGTATTTGCGAAAAAACGCGGAATCTTTTAGGTGGCGGGCGCGGCGTCTTCGAGTTTCAGTTTCGCCTTGCGTCGCCCACCCCATTCGTCAATTTCTAAACGCCCCGCAAAGTGGAAGGCTTTGCCACCATGCTTTTCCAGCATTGGGCCTAGGTCAGTATCAAACGCCCGAAACGCAATCGCATCCAGCTTGCTACCCGCGCCGTCGGTCAGGGTCAGGCGCAAATGGTTTTCGCCAGCGCGTTTGGCGAAACTTATCCGTGCCGAAGCCAACGCGAATCGCGGCGCTAGCGATGATGCACCAAAGGGTCCCGCAGCCTCCAACATTTCGATCAGCTCAACCGTGGCGCCAGCCGTGGTGATCAACCCGTCAATACGCAGATCAGCAGGGCCAGCATTGGCCGCCCCCTGTTTTTCCAGTAATTCGGTCAGGCGTTCCATTGCCTCGTCCAGCTTACCGGTCGCAACCGTCAGGCCTGCCGCCATTTTATGCCCGCCGCCTTTCAGCAGTAACCCGTCACGAGTTAGCGCGCTGATGGCGTTGCCAAGGTCAACCCCGTTGATTGATCGCCCCGATCCCTTACCTTCACCGCCATCAAGGCCGATGACCACGGCGGGGCGATTATAAGCTTCTTTCAGGCGGCTGGCGACGATGCCAACAACGCCGGGATGCCAGCCATCCCCCGCGGCCCAGACAAGGCCACGCGAAGTACCACGTTGTTCGGCCTGTTCGCTGGCTTGGGCTAGCACGGTGGCCTCAATGTCGCGGCGTTCGGTGTTTAGGAAATCTAGGCGTTCGGCTAATGCGGCAGCTTCTGCTGGATCATTTGTGGCCAGAAGGCGCGCGCCGATATCGGGCGCTCCGATCCGCCCGCCTGCATTGACACGGGGGCCAAGGATATAGCCGAGGTGGTACGCGCTGGGCGCAGAATTGACCTTGGCAACATCCGAAAGCGCCACCAGCCCAACCCGATCGCGCCGCGCCATCACCGTTAAGCCTTGGCGAACCAGCGCGCGATTAAACCCGATCAGTGGCGCAACGTCGGCGACCGTGGCTAGCGCCACAAGGTCCAGCATCGACATCAGATCGGGGCCGGTTTCACCAGCTTCGCGCAGCGAGCGGTTGGCGGCAGCGAGCATCATAAAGACGACACCCGCCGCGCAAAGATACCCAAGATCGCCGGTTTCATCTTGGCGGTTAGGGTTCACCACGGCAATCGCATCGGGCAGGGTTTCGCCGCCCAGATGGTGATCGAGGACTATAACGTCACATTTGGCAGCCGCAATTGGTTCATGGCTAACTGTGCCGCAGTCGACGGTAATGATCAGGTCATGGGTTTCACCAAGCTGCGCCATGGCTTCATTATTCGGGCCATACCCCTCAATGATCCGGTCGGGGATATACAGGGTCGGGGTGATGTTGAAGGCCCGCAGCCAGATGATCAGCAGCGCCGCCGAACTGCCGCCATCAACGTCATAATCCGCAAATATCGCGATTTTTTGTTTGGCTTTGACGGCCGCCAAAAACCGTTCGGTGGCCTTGTCCATGTCCCGCATGCTGGACGGGTCGGGCATTAGTTCCCGCATGGAGGGTTTCAAATACCCTTCGGCCTCGTTCGGGGTGACGCCCCGCTTGGCGAGGATTATCCCCATCAGTTCCGGCATTCCGGTGGCTTGGGCGATGGCCATGCCTTGGCGCTCATCCTCAATCGATGGGCCAATCCATTGGCGACCTGTGGCCGAGGAGGAGACGTTTAGGTAGGAGCTCACACCAGCACCTCCGCGCTTTGTACCACTGTCGCGAATTCGCCGTGCAGGTGGGCCAGCGCCGTATCGTGGATAGTTTGTGCGTCAAGCGCCGCGGCATTGGTTTTCCAGCTCATGTCCGCATTGCTGGTGAAGGACGCGCAGGCATCGGCAACCAGTTTGACGCTGAAACCCAAATTGGCAGCCATACGGGTGGTGGTGGAAACGCAGTGTGGGGTGGTTAGACCACAGATCACCAGATCGGTGATTTTGGCATCCCGCAGACGGGTTTCCAGATCGGTGTTGATAAAGGCGCTGATGACGGATTTTTCTAGGATTGCCTCGGCCGCCAACGGCGCAACCTCAGGCTTGAACGCAGTTCCCTCGCCGCTTAGCGGGCTGTTGGGTTCAACGCTGACGTGGCGGATATGAAAGATCGGCCAGTCGTTAGCCCGCCAATGCGTCAGCAGTTTTGCAGCGTTGGTTTCGGCGTCCAAGTTGTTGCGCTCACCCCAAATCGGGTTGTTAAAACCCGTTTGGATATCGATCAGGATAAGCGCGACACTCATACGGTTTCGATCCGGATGGCGACAGGTGCGGCCAAGGATACGTCGCTGGCGTCGATGACATTTAGGGCACCGTCTAATGTGGTGCGCGCGACCTTATGCGTAACGATCAGCACGGGTGCCTTGTTGTCCGCGTGGTCATATTGGCGCATCCGATTGATGGAAATGCCATGCTCGCCGAGGATCGCAGTGATCACCGCCAAGACCCCGGGTTGGTCATCAAGCGTGAAGCGCAAGTAATACGCGGCATCGGCACCTACGGAGGAACGCGCAGCTTGCGTAAGCGTATTCGCGGGTTGCCCGAAGACAGGAATGACCAGACCACGTGCGATATCCATGACGTCGCCCATGATCGCACTGGCTGTTGGGCCTTCGCCAGCACCGGGACCTTGGTAAACCGTCTGCCCGACAAAATCGCCGTCAACGACAACCATATTGGTGACGCCTTCGAGCTGGCCAAGCGGGGAATTCGCGGGGACCAGACAGGGTTGCATACGTTGCTCCAACCCGTCCGCGTTCATCCGCGCCACACCCAACAATTTGATGCGATAGCCCATATCGGCAGCGTCTTTGATATCGGTCAGCTCGATCCGCTCAATACCTTCGATCTTAACGCCAGCGAAATCAACCTTGGTGCCAAACGCCGTCGCGGCCAGCAAGGCCAGCTTATGAGCGGCGTCGATACCGCCAACATCCACGGCTGGATCCGCTTCGGCATAGCCGAGGTCCTGTGCGTCTTTCAACACGTCAGCGTAATCCGCACCGGTGTCTTCCATCACCGTCAGGATGTAGTTACAGGTGCCGTTCATGACCCCCATGACGCGTTCAATCCCGTTGCCCGCCAGACCTTCGGTCAGAGCTTTGACAATCGGAATGCCGCCAGCGACGGCAGCCTCGTAACGCAGTGCAACATTGTTGGTCTCAGCCAATTCAGCCAGCGCATGGCCATTCATGGCCAGCATCGCCTTGTTGGCGGTCACAACATGTTTGCCAGCCGCCAGCGCGGTTTCAGTGGCCGCTTTGGCAGGGCCGTCTTCGCCGCCCATCACCTCGATCAACAGATCAACATCGTCGCGACGCGCGAGGGCAACGGGGTCGTCTTCCCATGCATATGCCGACAGATCAACACCGCGATCCTTGCTGCGGCTACGCGCAGAAATGGCGATGATTTCAATCGGGCGACCAGCACGCGCAGCCAAAAGGTCACCGTGTTTCTGAACGATTTTGATGATGCCTGCACCAACAGTGCCAAGGCCTGCGATGGCAATTCTAAGGGGTTTTGTCATTTCGATGGCTCCCAAAATCCCCAGCCATCGGGTTCAAACCCCCGCGCTAAGGCCATTTTTGTTGTGCGTTCTTCATGGGTCCAGATGGACTCCAAACTAAAGTCAATATCCGAGATCGAAGCGGTGAATTCTGCCCCCTCATCGCCAAGTTCATAGCCAAACATGACCAGTGCTTTTTCCAGCGCCGTGCGATCCGCGCCCTCAGCGGCTTTGAACGAGAAGTCGAGGGTAATCGTCCCCCCCTCCTTCACCCCGTCCTTCAGCAATTCGGAAACGGTATAAGCCGTCTGCGCTTGTTGCAATTCCCAGTCCCATTCTTCAGCCATCAGGGTTGTCCTTATATTTTTCAATCAGATCGTCAGCGTTTTCCATAACCTTGCGAACATTACGCGCGGCTTGGCGGGTGCGTTCTTCGTTTTCTACCAGCCCGAGGCGGATATATCCCTCGCCATATTCGCCGAACCCAACGCCTGGCGACACCGCAACTTCGGCCTCGCGTAGCAGGATTTTCGAAAATGCCATCGATCCGATGGAGGCGAATTTTTCCGGCACAGGTGCCCATGCGAACATGGTGGCAGGGGGCGGTGGAATATCCCAACCGGCGCGGCCCATGCTTTCGACCAATACGTCGCGGCGCGATTTATAAGTCGCGCGGATTTCGTCGATGCAGTCGGTCGGACCATTCAGCGCGGATGCTGCCGCCACCTGAATGGGCGTGAACGCCCCGTAATCAAGGTACGATTTGATCCGCGTCAACGCGTCTATAAGACGTTTATTACCAACCGCAAACCCCATGCGCCAACCGGGCATGGCGAATGTTTTGGACAGCGAGGTGAATTCCACGGCCACGTCCTTGGCCCCCTTAACTTGCAGGATCGAAGGCGGCGGGTTGCCGTCAAAATAAATCTCGGCATAGGCCAGATCGGACAGCACCCAAATCTCGTGTTTCTTGGCGAAGGCTATCAGTTCTTCGTAGAAATCCAGATCGCATAATTGCGCCGTCGGGTTCGATGGGAAAGACACAACCACAGCCACCGGTTTTGGCACCGAATGTTTTACAGCGCGTTCAAGTTGGCGCATGTATTCTTCGGGATCGAACACCCCGTTATGCAATGTCTGAATATGGCGCAACGTGCCGCCAGCGATCATAAATCCGTAAGGATGGATGGGATAAGACGGGTTTGGAACCAGCATCACGTCGCCCGGCGCGGTGATCGCCATGGCCAGATTGGCCAGACCTTCCTTGGAACCTAAGGTCGCAATCACCTCGGTCTCGGGATCAAGATCGACGCCGAAACGGCGCGCGTAATATCCGGCCTGTGCCTTGCGTAATCCGGGGATGCCTTTTGATGACGAATAGCGATGCGTGCGTGGTTTTTGCACCGTTTCGATCAGTTTATCGACGATATGTTTGGGCGTATCCATATCTGGATTGCCCATGCCGAAATCGATGATATCCATACCCTCGGCGCGATATTGCGCCTTCAGCCGGTTCACTTCGGCAAAAACATACGGGGGCAGGCGTTTAATACGGTAAAATTCTTCAGACATTTTGAGACCTTAATGCAGGATTTGAAGGCGTTATAGAACCGCGCGGTAAGAAATGACAGAGGGTTAGCGCCGCGCGATCGCCGCCTCTAGTCTCGCTCGATCCCGCGTCGAGATTACCGGTCTCGACAATGCGCGGATTTTCCGACGTAGACGGGCCGCGCGTGCTGCAAGGTTTTTTGTGTCAACGGGCGTGAAGGCCTCCATATCAAAGAAGGAAACCGGCAATATCGGCAGATACCCGCGCGCCAAAGACTCGGGTGTTGGGTTGAGGTTAAACCGTGTCACATCGTCAGCGGGCGCACAGCCGATTAGGGTGGCTAAAATTGCCCCCGTCACATATTTTGAATTGTGCTTCAAAATGCCCATTTGGCCCCATTTCGATTTCATCGCCTTGCTAACCCTGTGGCGGTGAACACGCAAGCCGCAGGGCGTGAATCTTAAGTGAATCCATTGAAAAACCACAAAAACTTCCTACATATATATTAATGTTTTAACAAAGAGGGGCATAATATGAAAATTGATACATTAGCATTAGTATTTACCTGCATCGCCTTTGTTGTCTGGTTAACGGCAATGATTGGCGGTTTTTTGGCAGCGGGAGCATTTGGGTTCCTATTGCTACTTCCAATCGCTATCGGCGGCTATTTTCTGGGCATGGTTATCAGCCAACGCCTAAAGAACCGCGAAGACGATTATTATGACAAAATTGAGAGGTAGAACATGATTGTAACGACAACAGATACACTAGCAGGAATGGAAATCACCGAGACACTTGGCCTGACCAAAGGCAATGTGGTGCGGGCGAAACATGTCGGCTCCGACATTATCGCCAGCCTGCGAAGTATCGTGGGTGGCGAGATTAACGAGTACACCCAATTAATCGCCGCGTCGCGCGAACAAGCACTGGACCGGATGATTGACGACGCCAAAGCGATGGGCGCGGATGCGATTGTCGGGATGCGGTTCACGACGTCAACTGTGGCGCAAGGCAGTTCCGAGATATTGGCGTTCGGGACGGCGGTGAAGGTTAAGGGGTAACCCGCAACATTTGTCAAAGCGCCAACATTAAATCGTTTGATTGGAAAATAAAAACGCATATGTTTTATTGCTTCAGCTTGGTGTAAAGAGCGTTCATAATTAGTCGCTCTTAGGAGGCATCAATTTGTTCGATGAAATCGCCATTTCAATTTCCAAGGGATTTTCAAGTTACCTTGTGATTGTCCTAATTGTGGCCGCAATCCTTGGAACCGTGTTAACTGGAATTGCCGCCAAGAGCTTTGTACTCAAGAGTTCGCAATATTGCGCGTATTTTGGATTGATAATGTTGACCAACATTGTTGCCAAAGGAGCGAGGTTATATAGCTTCGTCGCGATTGATAACGGATATTATTGGATCGTTGTTGTTCTAGTTATATCTTCGAGCGTACTGCTGTGTATCGGCTATGGTGCAATTGCGGTTGCTCGGTCGCGCGATATTTTCGGCAACCCGTATGGTGCGATACTCGCGTTTATTCCCGTGGCCAACATTGCGCTATTTGTTCTGAAATCCAAACTTGATGAGGGACTGGTAGCTTCACAAAAGCTGCCTTTCTTACTAAATCATGGTGTCCTAATCGGGATTGTTGCGCTTACGGCTAGTATTGAGTTGGGATTGATATGGTCCCCAAAATTCGATTACATCCGAAGTAGTGATGCGTTAGAAAAATCCTTTTCAGAAGCTGAATTAGGGCGGGAAATTCGGGCCGATGGCTTGGAGGCGACTTTGACTGAGCTCGCTTCGGAGGCGCAACCAAATCAGATCGATGAGTCAACCCGATTGCTTCGGTTGGAGGCAGACGCGACAACAATCCAATATATTCACGAAGTTACGACTGATGACGATACGATGACGGATGCCAAGATATTTGACCTACAAACCCAAAACTGCACCTATCTTGGATATCGAAAACTAGTCGAATTGGGGGCAACAATAGAACTTATTTTTACGCATGGTGACGGACGCGAATATGGGTTTGTCCGTATTTCAAAAGAACTATGCCAAGAGTTGGGTTTTCGGATGCGGAGGTAGCGGCTCACGCCTCCCGCCACTCCCCATTCCCAATCCCCTCAATCGTCCAATCCCCCACGCGATAGCGCACCAGCCGCAATGTCGGAAACCCGACAGCCGCAGTCATCCGGCGCACCTGCCGATTGCGGCCCTCGGTAATTGTCACTTCAACCCAGCTATCAGCGACAGTTTTGCGAAAGCGCACAGGGGGATTTCGGGGCCATAGGTCGGGTTCGTCAATCTGGCGAACCTCGGCAGGGGCGGTTGGGCCGTCTTTCAGGGTTACGCCTTGGCGCAGCTTTTGCAAATCCGCCTCGCGCGGCTCCCCCTCCACCTGAACCCAATAGGTTTTGGCGGTCCTGTTTTTCGGGTCGGCAATCTGATGCTGCAAACGCCCGTCATCGGTCAAAACCAGCAGGCCCTCGCTATCCTTATCAAGACGGCCGGCGGCATAGACATCCGGCACATTGATATAGTTCGACAGAGTTTCACGGGCGCTGCCAGCGGTGCCATTATCGGTGAATTGCGATAAGACGTTGAAGGGTTTGTTGAAGAGGATTGTTGTCATGGCGTCTTATTACAGATTTCCGAGCCGAAGGCGAGGCCCAGCCCAACGGAAGTAGTTGGATTTCCAATCCAACTTAGACGGGCGGAAGGGTTCCTTATTGTGGGGAATTCAGCGGAGTGCTACCGCACATTATTTTGCCAAAACCCCCACCCTATCCCTCCCCCTAGATCAGGGAGAGGGGCGCGTTTGTTTTGACGGTTATCTGCTAGGTTTACAGGTTGTCGTAAAGCGGGAAGCTGTCACACAGGGTTTTGACTTTCCCTCTAACGGCTTCCTCGACTGCGGCGTTTCCATCTGGACCATTTGCCGCCAGACCATCCACAACCTCGACTATCAGATCAGCGATTTCACGGAATTCAGCCTCGGCAAAACCGCGCGTGGTTCCGGCGGGTGTGCCAAGGCGAATCCCGGATGTCACAAACGGTTTTTCGGGGTCAAACGGGATGCCGTTTTTATTGGTGGTCAGATAAGCGCGCCCCAGCGCTTTTTCCGTCGCATTCCCCAACACACCTTTCGGGCGTAGATCAACCAGCATGACGTGATTATCCGTGCCACCGGTTACAATATCCAACCCGCCTTTGCGCAACTGATCCGCCAGCGCTTGCGCGTTTTTTACGATCTGCGCAGCGTAGGTCGTGAATTCAGGGCGCAGCGCCTCGGCAAAGGCCACGGCCTTGGCGGCGATCACATGCATTAACGGCCCACCTTGCAGGCCCGGGAAAACTGCCGAATTTACCTTTTTGGCGATATCCGCGTCATTGGTCAGGATCATTCCGCCGCGTGGACCCCGCAGGGATTTATGAGTGGTGGTGGTCACAACATGTGCGTGCGGGATCGGCGAGGGATGTGCGCCACCTGCCACCAAACCGGCAATATGCGCCATATCAACCATCAGATACGCACCAACACTGTCAGCGATTTCACGGAAACGTGCCCAGTCCCAAACGCGGGAATAAGCGGTGCCGCCGGCGATGATCAGCTTTGGCTTATGTTCCTCAGCCAGACGCGCAACTTCGTCCATGT
>CAZYMT010000083.1:0-13028 GCA_964649035.1 uncultured Rhodobacterales bacterium | reverse complement strand
GCCCTACAATATCGAAGCCGCGCAGATATTGGTGACGCTTGAGGACAGCCAAAACCGACGCCGCTATCTGAATTCGCGGGCAACCATCGGAACGCTGTTTGAACTTGGCACTGTGCCGATTGTGAATGAAAACGACACTGTTGCCACCGATGAAATCCGCTTTGGCGATAATGATCGACTGGCGGCGCAGGTGGCCTCGATGGCGGGGGCGGATGTGTTGATTTTGCTGTCGGATGTTGATGGCCTGTATTCCGCTGATCCAAAACAGGCAGGTGCTACGCACATAGATATCGTCGAAAATATCACACCCGAGATTGAAGCAATGGCGGGCGAGGCTGGAACGGCTGGCGCCAAAGGCGGCATGAAAACCAAGATCATGGCGGCCAAGGCGGCGATGCATGCTGGCTGTGCCATGGCGATTGCCAAGGGTGGGGTTGACCGGCCAATATCGGCGATGATTGATGGGGCTAAATGCACATGGTTCAAGGCCGCCGATACCCCTGGTCAGGCCCGTAAACGCTGGATTTCTGGAATGAAATCAAAGGGTAAAATTGTGATTGA
Source organism: uncultured Rhodobacterales bacterium (assembly GCA_964649035.1). Classification (GTDB taxonomy): domain Bacteria; phylum Pseudomonadota; class Alphaproteobacteria; order Rhodobacterales; family Rhodobacteraceae; genus NORP23. Next base: position 12,467 of record CAZYMT010000083.1, on the reverse strand, counting down.
TGCGGGCGCGGTTGCGGCGCTGAAACGTGGAAAATCATTGTTGCCCGCTGGGGTCACGGCCGTTGAAGGCGAATTTGATCGTGGCGAGGCCATTGAAATTGTTGGTCCGGACGGGGCCGTGGCGCGGGCTCTGGCGGGTTATGATGCGGAAGATGCGCGGGTAATTATGGGCTGTCAGTCCGCTGAAATAACCACGCGGTTGGGCCATCCTGGCCGCACCGTAATAGTTCACCGTGATGATATGGCGATGTGAGGGAACATGGATATTCAAATTGTAATGCAGGAAATTGGCAAGAAAGCCAAAGCGGCGAGCGCCGTGTTGTCTTATGCCAAGGCTGACCAGAAAACCGCCGCGCTGATTGGGGCTGCCGAGGCTGTTTGGAAGCGGCGTGCCGAGATCATCAAGGCCAACGCCAAAGACATGGAATTTGGCCGCGAAAAGGGGCTTTCGCCAGCAATGATGGATCGCCTGATGCTGGACGAGGACCGCATTCGCGGTATCGTCGACGGCTTACGCATGGTTGGCGAACAGCCTGATCCGGTTGGGGTGATAACGGCGGAATGGGATATGCCTTCGGGCCTGAATATTCGCCGTGTTCGCACGCCGCTTGGCGTGATCGGCGTGATTTATGAGAGCCGCCCGAACGTGACGGCGGATGCTGGTGGGTTGTGCCTAAAGGCTGGGAACGCTGCGATTTTACGTGGTGGCTCCGAGAGTTTTTACAGCTCCACCGCGATCCATTCTTGTCTTGTCGATGGTTTGAAATCGGCGGGGTTGCCTGTGGATGCAATCCAGTTGGTGCCAACGCGGGATCGCGCAGCGGTTAGCGAAATGCTGACCATGACGGATTACATCGACGTGATTGTGCCGCGTGGTGGCAAAGGTTTGGTTGGTCTGGTCCAGCGCGAGGCGCGAGTGCCAGTTTTTGCCCATCTCGAAGGGATCGTGCATATTTATATCGATGCGGCAGCGGATGTTGCCAAAGCGCGTGAAATTATTGTCAACGCCAAGACGCGGCGCACAGGTATTTGCGGGGCAGCGGAATGTTTGCTGATTGATCGGGTGTTTTACGCGGCCCACGGCGCGCCGTTTGTCGACGATCTGGTTGAAGCGGGTGTCGAAGTGCGCGTGGGTGAGGGGCTGCACGATATTTCCGGCACTATTCCTGCGACGGCGGATGATTGGGGGAATGAATACCTCGATATGATCATCGCGGCCAAACTGGTTGATGGCATTGATGGGGCAATTGAACATATTGGCCTGTATAGCTCAAATCACACAGACGCGGTTTTGACCGAGGATGATGCGGTTGCCGAAAAGTTCTTTGAGCGAGTGGATAGCGCGATTTTGATGCGAAATGCCTCGACCCAATTTGCTGATGGTGGAGAATTTGGTTTTGGGGCGGAAATTGGCATCGCAACGGGCAAAATGCATGCGCGTGGACCTGTGGGCGCTGAACAATTGACCAGTTTCAAGTATCTGGTTGTCGGGGACGGTAGCATTCGCGCATAAAAAAGCCCGCGAAAAGCGGGCTAATTAAACGTATGGGGTTAAATTACCCTCTCCAAGTTCGAACCGGACCGCAATCCATGTGGACAAAGTTGGAACCGAAATATTTGCCAACACCGCCAGCGCCACAAGCAAGGCTTGCTGCGGACATTTGCGATACCGAACGCGATTTCAAGCGAAGGTCAGCGGCCATACCACGCATGTGATATGAATTCGACGCAACACCACGATTGTTTGAGCGAAGCATCTGGTTGGTCGCCGGGCTACGATAGCCGGAAAGCAATTGATAAGGCTCGGAAGTTTCCATCAAGCTATGCGCGGCAGCCATCGTATCGATGTTGCGTTTGTCGTAACGAATGACTTCGTCTTGACGCCAGTCACGCATGAAAAAGCTGATTTCATCAAGGGCAGGGCGGATATACGCGCCTTCGATCCAGTAAATAGTGTCGAGAGTTTCGCCAGTACGGGAGTTTCGCATGCTGATACGTCGAACATCGCCTGCATTACGCAAGAAACCTGCTGCATTCGCATATACCGGAGCCGCTGTAACTGCAACGCCCGCTAACGCACCTAATAAACGCCTACGAGTAGGGTTCAAACTATCTTGCATCATTCTGACTGCCTCGTCATATTCAGGGTCTTGACCGTTTTTCGGCCCTTGTTTTTGGTATTACTGCTAGTACCTTGAGGGACGTTATTACACAGAACGAATCATAGGCCAAGAAATAGTTCAAAAATAATTTTGGGTAGGTGGATTTCCGCTTAAATGTCACGCAAGTGTGAGAATCTACATATTGGCGTGTGATTATTCCCTTGATATGTATCCCAATTCACACAATCGGCAAGATTTAGCCTTATATTAAGCTTTTTTTCTCGATTGGTTAAGGTCCTACCTATATGGGTTCTTGATGTTCAAATATCGTGTCGGGGGGCGCAATGTGTCATAATAACAACAGTCGCAGGTATAATTCTATGAAGTCAGCACTTTCTCTTTCTTTTCTGCTCATCGCTAGTCCGGTTTTCGCACAGACAGCTATTGAAGCAACGACAAACGAATTCGTTCTGGATAGCGCTGCCGAGGTTGAAACCCTGCCTGCGCCACTAACCGCTGCCGATATATTTGCCGGTGGGTTGGAACAAGGGTTCGCAGCGCTTGGTGAAGATGGCGTTGCTTTCGCAGCGTTTTATGCCGCAAACGGCTTTGCACCGATCTGGGCCGATGGAAATCCCCGGACGATGCTGGCGCTGGTTACGGCGTTGGAGCAGGCACCAGTTCACGGTTTGCCGACTGCACGGTATAGTATTGCTGCACTCGAGGCATTATGGGCAAACGCTGATACGCCCGAAGGTTTAGCTGCATTGGAGGTCGCCGCGGCGGTTTCTTACGCTACTTTCGCCAAGGATTTGACCGCAGGGATGCTAAATCCAAAATCGATTGATAAGGAAATGAATGCTACGCGCCGTGTTCCCGAAATTGGGGATGTGTTGAGCGGCGTTGCAACGGCCACGAATGTTGTTGAGCATTACCGCTCTCTTGGGCCTTCGTCCGAAGAATATGCGCAAATGCTGGAATTGAAGCGGGAAATGGAAACGCTAGTTTCCTCTAACGGTTGGGGCCAACTGGTTCCTAATGGCCGCACTCTGAAAGCGGGCCAAAACGATAGCCGTGTCCCATTGTTACGGGTACGCCTAAGTCGTCGGGGGTATGATGTGCCTGATCTTGCGTCGACTGTTTATGACGATGGGTTGGTCGAAGTTGTCAAGCAATTCCAAACCGATTTTGGTTTGAATTCCGACGGGGCGGCTGGTCCGCAGACATTGGCGTCAATAAACGCGCAACCAAATGGTCGCTTGAAGCAGGTTATTGTTAATCTGGAACGGATGCGCTGGTTGAACTACGATCTGGGTGATCGTCACATCTATGTGAATATTCCAGATTATCAGGCGTCGGTGATGGATTTTGGTCAACCAACCCTTAGTTTCCGTATCGTTGTTGGCAAGAACCGCCATCAGACAGCCGAGTTCAACGATACTATGACGCATTTGATCGCCAACCCAACATGGCACGTGCCAAAAAGCATCACGCGGGCCGAATATTACCCGCAATTGCTGGCCGATCCGACCACATTGGTGCGCTCGAACATCCGCATGATTTATTCGGGCACCGGGCAGGAAGTTGATTCAACACTTATTGACTATAGCGCCTATTCATCTTCGGATTTCCCGTTTGTTTTGCAGCAACGTCCTGGTCGCGGCAATGCGCTTGGTCGAGTGAAGTTTATGTTCCCGAACAAATACAATATCTACTTGCATGACACGCCTTCGCGCAGCTTGTTCAATCGCGATGCGCGGGCGTTCAGCCATGGTTGTGTTCGCGTGCAAAAGCCGATGGAACTGGCTTACGAATTGCTATCCCTGCAGGAAACTGATCCGCAAGGTACGTTTGATGCAATTTTGGCGACCCGTCAGGAACGGCGGATTGATCTGAATACGGCGATCCCTGTCCACCTGGTGTATCGCACTGCATGGGTTGATCACGAAGGTCAGGCACAATTTCGTCACGATATCTACGGCAGAGATACGCTTGTTATGAACGCTTTACGTAACGCCGGGGTTACATTGGTTGGAGTAGAGGGCTAAATAACAAGTGAGAGGGCAAAACCCTTAAACTTGTGAGGCTTGAATGCAAATAACCGTCGAAGAATTAGCTAAGGCACTCGGGGCGAAAGCCGTTGGTGCCTTAAGTTTGGTGATAACATCACCATCCGAGCCCCAAGATGCAGACGAAACCCAACTAGCATTGGCGATGAACTCGTCCTACGCAGAAGCGTTGCAAGCAGGCGACGCCAAGGTCGCTGTCCTTTGGGATGGTGCTGATTGGCAAGAGTTGGGGTTGAAGGCCGCGATTTTTGCACCGCGTCCGCGCTACGCAATGTCTGGTATAAACCGGATATTTGAAATTCGCCCGGATATTGAAATGGGCATTCATCCAACGGCACATATTGGACCTGACGTAGAAATCGGTGCTGACGCAGCTATCGGCCCGTTTGTGTCGATTGGGCGCGGGGTACGGATTGGTGCCAATGTGCGCATATTGTCACATACATCCGTCGCCGAATTCGCCAAAATTGGTGATAATGCCTTGCTCCATAGTGGCGTTAGAATTGGTGCGCGGGTTGAAATCGGCGATGATTTTATCGCCCTCGCGAATGCCACTATAGGCAATGACGGCTTTTCCTTTGTGACGCCGCAGCCCGGTTCGGTTGAGGACGCGCGCAATATGTCCCAAGTCACTGGCGTTAGTGATCCCGCCGAATTCGTGCGGATCAATTCTCTGGGAACCGTAATTATCGGTGATCGTGTCGAGGTTGGCGCGAACAGCACGATTGATCGCGGGACGATTTCACATACCCGCATAGGTGACGGGACCAAGTTGGATAATATTGTGCATGTGGGGCATAATGTGCAGATCGGAAAAAATTGCCTTTTATGCGGGATGGTCGGTATTGCCGGAAGTGCAAAAATCGGGAATGGTGTTATCCTTGCGGGGCAGGTTGGCGTCGCGGATAATATTACTGTTGGTAATAATGTTGTCGCTGCCGGTCAGTCGGCGCTTATATCGAACGTGCCGGATAATCGTGTTGTCATGGGCAACCCGGCCGTGAAAATGGACATCAGCATTGAAAGTTATAAAGCTGTGCGACGTTTGCCGCGCTTGCACAAGAAAGTCGCAGAATTGCAAAAACTAGTTTCAAAACTCGGCGCGAGCGAGTAGACGAAGACAACACTTAATAAGAAGAGGTTTAAATGTCCGATAGCGTACAAGAACAGGTGGTCGCAATAATTGCTGAACAGGCGATTATGGAACCGTCCGAGGTCAATCTTGATGCTACGCTTGAGGATCTCGGGATTGACTCGCTTGGTCTTGTCGAGGCGGTTTTCGCGATCGAAGAAACCTTCGATGTGCAGGTGCCGTTTAACGCAAATGACCCTACCGATTCCGAATTTGATATATCCAACGTGAAATCAATGGTGAAAGCCGTTGAAAGCCTCGTTGCGGCAGGAAAATAACGGGTTTGCGTCGCGTTGTTATTACAGGTCAAGGGGCCGTTAGCGCCCTTGGGATGAGTGCGAAAGCCACGATGGATGGTATGCGCGAGGGGCGTTGTGGTATCTCGACGTTGGAAATTCAGGACGTTGATCGCCTCTCGGTGAAAATCGGTGGGCAAATCAAAGGTTATGTTCCTGAAGATATATTCACACGCCAAGAACTTGTCCTTTATGACCGTTTCACGCAATTCGCGCTGCTATCCGCAAAAGAGGCCGTTGAGCAATCCGGCATAGAAGTTACGGATGACATGGCGCAAAGAGCCGGCGTTATTTTGGGTACGGCTGGTGGTGGTTTGCATACGCAAGATGAAAATTATCGGGCTGTGTATGAAGCCGGTAAAAATCGTGTACATCCATTTGTTGTTCCGCGTTTGATGAATAATTCGGCAGCAAGTCACGTGTCGATGAAGTATAACTTGCAAGGCCCGTCCTACACTGTTGCGACCGCGTGTTCGTCATCCAATCATGCGATGGGACAGGCGTTTCATATGATCCGTTCTGGAATGACTGACGTTATGTTGGCCGGCGGCAGCGAGAGCATGCTGGTCTTTGGCGGCATCAAAGCCTGGGAAGGCCTGCGCGTTATGTCCAAAGACGCCTGTCGTCCATTTTCGGCCAATCGGAACGGTATGGTGCAAGGCGAAGGCGCCGCTGTTTTCGTTTTTGAAGAATATGAAACCGCCAAGGCGCGTGGTGCAGATATTATCGCCGAGGTGATTGGGTTTGCTATGTCGTCCGACGCAACCGATATTGTCACGCCGAACAAGGCGGGGGCTGCTCGTGCTATTAAGGGTGCTTTGACGGACGCAAAAATTAGCGGCGATGTGGTCGGATATATCAACGCTCACGGCACCGGCACAACCGCGAATGATAAAACTGAATGTGCGGCTGTTCGCGATGTATTTGGTGCACATGCCGACAATCTGTTGATTTCGTCGACCAAATCAATGCACGGTCATTTGATTGGTGGCACGGGTGCGGTTGAAATGCTGGCTTGTGTTATGGCGGTTCGCGATGGAATTATTGCGCCGACCATTGGGTATGAACAACCTGATCCAGAATGCGACTTGGACGTCGTTCCAAACGAGGCACGGGAGGCCAAAGTCAACGTCGCGCTCAGCAATGCATTTGCGTTTGGAGGATTGAACGCAGTGCTGGCACTGCGCTCGATCTAATTAGTTGCCAGCTTGATGTGGTAATGCATCAAATGCCGCCGTGAACCCTTCAAGGGATGCGCTGACGATAACAGGTTCGTTTAGGTTGCTTACGGAAAAGACAATAACCTTAATTTCCGTTCCTGATTTCATGCTATTTACCAGCAGATCAGTTAAGCCAAAGCGGGAAAAACAGCCGGGGGCGACACACCAGTTAAACGGGTAACGCGTGGCCTCGTTGTCATCGACCTGAATTACGAGCCCTTTGGTCAAAACGGTTCCAAGTGGAACAATTGTTGTTGCGCCAGCCACTGCCTCGCTACCGACGGGCAGTTTGATAATGCTCAACTCGGCAACGGGTGTGCCGCTCTCGTTGATCAAAAGCTGATACATAAAACAGGTGTCCGTTTCACCAACGCAACGTATTTCCCATGTGCCATATGTTTCGCGAACAACTTCCTGCGGTTCCGCTTCTTGGGCCACTGGGAATTGGTCCGCTAGCGTGCTGCCTTCTTCTTGTGCTTGTGCGGAAAATGCCAGCGCCGAAACAAGGGCGGCTAGTTTTAAAATACGCATGATATCGATTATCCCCTATACGATTTGTTGTAATACTGGTGTCAGGAACCGTTGCTCAAGTCAACCGATTAGCCAGTTCTGTAGGCGAGATTGCGCTAGCTTTTCCATGCATTTAAGTTAGATTTCATTCTGGAACAATTTGCAAAGGGTAAGCAATGGAAAACGACAGGATATTCGTTGGCGGCGGTGGGGAAAACTACGGCGAGCCTCAACATTTGTTGTTGAAATACGCTAACCGTCACGGGTTGATTGCTGGCGCGACAGGCACGGGTAAAACCGTAACGCTGCAAATTCTTGCCGAAAGTTTCTCCAAACAAGGCGTGCCGGTGTTTTTGTCCGATGTTAAGGGCGATTTGTCTGGTCTGGCCGTTGCAGGATCCGCCGATCACAAACTGCATGATAAACTAATATCGCGCGCTGAAACTATCGGTTTTATGGATTACGGATACGAAGCATTTCCCGTAGTTTTCTGGGATATGTTTGGCGAAAAAGGTCATCCTGTTCGCACCACAATTTCCGAAATGGGCCCGCTATTGCTGGCGCGCTTGCTGGAACTGACCGACGCACAAGAAGGCGTTCTGAATATCGCGTTCCGCATGGCTGACGAACAGGGGATGCTGTTGCTTGACCTGAAGGATTTGCAGTCTTTGCTGGTCTGGCTTGGGGAAAACGCCAGCGAGCTGACTTTGCGTTATGGCAATGTCTCCAAGGCTTCTATCGGGGCGATACAGCGGCGTTTGATTGTGTTGGAAAATCAGGGGGCGTTGCAGTTCTTTGGCGAACCGGCGCTGAATCTCGACGACATGATTGCCACAACGCCAAGCGGGCAGGGGCGGATCAATATTCTGGCCTCTGACAGGTTGATGCAATCGCCGCGCCTTTACGCAACCTTCCTGTTATGGATGCTGTCCGAATTATTCGAAAACCTGCCCGAGGTTGGCGATCCAGACAAACCCAAATTCGTGTTTTTCTTTGATGAGGCCCATCTGCTATTCGACGACGCCCCCAAGGCGCTGATCGACAAAGTAGAACAGGTCGCACGCCTGATCCGGTCCAAAGGGGTTGGCGTTTATTTCATCACCCAAAACCCCGACGATGTGCCCTCCGATATTCTGGGCCAGCTTGGCAATCGTTTCCAACACGCATTGCGGGCTTTCACGCCGCGCGATCAAAAGGCGTTGCGAGCGGCGGCGGAAACTTTCCGGCCCAACCCCGATTTCGACACCCAAGACGCCATTCGCGATGTTGGCATCGGCGAGGCTATTGTCTCGACCCTAGAATCCAAAGGCGCACCGTCAATTGTGCAACGCACCTTAATCCGTCCACCATCCTCGCGCCTTGGGGCCATAAGCATGGAAGAGCGCGCCAAAGTTATTGCGGCATCCCCATTGGCGGGGTTATACGAGGCTGCAATCGATCGTGAATCCGCCTTTGAAATATTGTCCAAACGCGCCTCAACCGTAGCGGTTGAGGCCGAGCGTGAGGAACAGAAAAGCGAACGCGCCGAACAAGAGGCCCGCGAGTTCAAGCAAGCACGCCGCTATAATGGCGGCCGTAGCCCTCGTAAAAGCCGCAAAAACGACAGTTTTGGCTCGGCAATCACTGGGATGGTAATTAAGGAACTAAAAGGCACAACTGGCCGCCGCATCGTTCGTGGGATATTTGGAAGTTTGTTTAAGGGGCGATAAAATTGGAAAATAATATGATCAAGCAGCACGGTTTCATTCTAGCCGCGCGTTGGATTAGTTTGTCCATTGGTATCCTTGGCAGTATAGTTTTTGCGGCAATGTTCGCCATGGTTCAGTTTTCGCCAGAAAAATTCGGTGAACTTGCTGAAGGTTTTATCGTCGAAGAGGTGGAAAAGCGGGTTGCCAATGTTTTGCCCGATGCCGATATCCTACCGGATGTCGCACAAATCGCTCCCGAAGGCTCTGCAAGGGAACGGTTATTGCAAGCGGCGGATAGTTATCTTGATAGGAAGATTGAGCGAATAGATATTTTCTTCGATGATGGTGGTCCGAAAATTGTGGCTTCTGTTCTAGCTGCGGCAGGATTAACATCTTGCGGATGTCAGGCGGAGTCCGAAGAAAAGATTGAAAAGCTTCTTACAACCACATCCATTAGTGCTCGCGAAAACTTTGTCCGGATTCAAGCGCGAATTGTTGAAGAATACGAAATCGTAAAAACTAAATTACTTGCAGATGTCATGATATTTATAACCTGCAATCTCGCGGCATTTCTTTTGGTGTTGGGGCTTGCTGCGTTCAAGGGGAAAGCCGCGGCGCATTTGCTGCCATTCGCTCTTCTCTTATCCGGTGCGATTTTCCTTACGGTATATTGGTATCTGTTTGGTCAAAATTGGTTTTTCACCATTTTATACAATGACTATTGGGGAATGTCCTATGCCGTTACAATGGCAGCTGTTTTCGCTTTCCTTGTCGATATTGCTTTGAACCGGGCAAGAATTACAACGTGGATCCTGAACGGAATCTCGTCGATAGTGGGTACTATCCCGCTTCCTATCTGCTAGCTAAATTTTGTTAACCCGCACTTTTGACAAACGGTTTCGTTCCCGCTCCAACACCTCGAAACGGTAACCGTGGAACGAAAATACCTGCCCGACTGTCGGGATGGTCTGGGCTTCGTGGATGACCAGACCGGCGATGGTGTTGGCCTCATCGTCAGGCAGGGACCAGTCGCAGGAACGGTTGACGTCGCGGATGGTGGACGCACCGTCAACTTCGACAGCGCCGTCGCTACCCCGCTCGATCACCTCTTCGGCTTCGTCATGTTCGTCGGAAATTTCGCCGATGATTTCCTCAATAATATCTTCGAGCGTGATCAGGCCTTGCAGGGACCCATATTCATCCACAACCAGCGCAAAATGTGATTTCCGCCGCAGGAATTCCCGCATTTGATCATCCAAAGAGGTGGTCTCGGGAACAAAATACGGCTTCATTGCAACGTCGAGAATTTTGAAAGTTTTAAGACGTTCCTTATCCCCCAGCAACCCGTCGATACTACGCAGCAAATCCTTGGAATGTACGACGCCAACCACATTTTCAGGCTCGCCTTTAAACACCGGAATGCGGGTGTGCGAGGATTGCATGCATTGCGACAGGATATCCGCCGGATCGCCGTCCGCATCAACCATTTCGATGTTGGAGCGATGCAGCATAATCTCCTCAACCTCGCGGTTTTTTAGATCGAGCGCGCCCAGCAGACGATCACGATCATCCTTTTGCACGCCGCCCTCCGAATGGTGTAGGGCGATGGCCTCGGCGATTTCTTGATGGGCTAGAACGCGGGTGTCGGGATCAACTTTTACGCCAAGTAGGCGCAGGAACATTCGGACAATCAGGCGAACAACATTCACAATGGGCGACAGGGTCCAGACGATTGTTACGATGATCGGCGAGACCTTGATTGCCGCAGCTTCGGGATTGGTAATGGCATAGGTTTTGGGCATAACTTCGGCGAAAACCAACACCAACACAGTCATAACCAGCGTTGCCAAAGCGATCCCGCTTGATCCGAATAGCAGCGTAAACAGGCTGGTCGCCAGCGATGCGGCAAGGATATTCACCAGATTGTTGCCCAACAAGACCGCGCCGATAAGACGTTCATTATCGTCCGTCAGCGCCAAGGCTTTTGCTGCGCCGCTCGACCCATCCTTGGCCATGCCATGTAATTTCGCGCGACTAGCCGCCGTTAGCGCCGTTTCCGAGCCGGAGAAGAATGCCGATAGCAACAGCAAAGCCACAATCGCGCCGATTGTGCCCCAAAGCGCCATATCCCAACTCACGATTTCGCCAGCTGCGGTTTCCATGTGCATAAGCTCCTTGCAATGCAGTTCCTAGACCCTCAGTTATGGGGTGAGACGAGGCGACCTGCAAGCGGGGTGTTGCGATGAAACATGAAGATTTGGGTGAATTGTACGGCCCCGTGCTGCTTTTTGGCGGTCCGTATTCCAATTTGCAGGCGCTAGAGGCGTTGATCGCTGGCAATGACATGCCCCCTGCCAACATGATTTGCACCGGGGATGTGGTGGCTTATTGCGCGGATGCAGACAAAAGTATCGAGCGCATTCAAGGGCTTGGGTGCGCTGTTCTGGCCGGAAATTGCGAGAAACAGCTTGCGACGGACGCCGATGATTGCGGTTGCGGGTTTGACGAGGGAAGCCAGTGTTCGATCCTTGCCGATGGCTGGTATCCCCATGCGTTGCGGGCGGTTTCATCGAGTCAGAAAATATGGATGACCAATCTACCGGACATCATCAGTTTCATTCATAATGGCAAACGTTACGCGGTTACCCACGGTGGTTTCACCAATATTAACCGCTTTATTTGGAGCACCTCGCCGGACACAGTTTTCGTTGAGGAAATCACGGCGATAGAGGCCGCAATTGGCCCGATTGACGCCATTGTCGCCGGACATTCCGGCATTCCGTTTATCAAGGAAATAGCAGGCAAGACTTGGATCAACGCCGGCGCTATCGGCATGCCGCCCAATGATGGCGGACAGCAAACACGGTTTGTGTTGCTGGATCATGTGCCACAAATTCACAAATTGCACTATGACTGGAAAGCCGCGCAAACAGCCATGCAAGCGGCGGGGTTGACGCAAGGGTATGAAGTTGCGCTGGAAACCGGATATTGGCCAAGCGAAGACGTGTTGCCACCCGAATTAAAACGCGGTTAATTGTCCGCCAGCGGATGTTTCTCAAAGACCAGTTCCTTCAAGCGCTCTTCCAAAACATGTGTATAAATTTCGGTTGTGGCGACATCTGCATGGCCCAACAACATCTGGATTGACCGCAAATCCGCGCCATTTGCCAAAAGATGTGTCGCAAAGGCATGGCGCAATGTATGAGGCGAAATTCCCGCCGGATCGAGCCCCGCCATCAGCGCCATATCCTTAGTCAGCAAGAAAAATGCCTCGCGCGTTAGATGCCCTTTTTTACCACGTGAGGGGAATAGAAACGGGGATTTTTGGGGCTTATCTTCCTCGGTGGCGTCGCGTTCAACCAGCCAAACCGCCAAGGCATCACGCGATGGTTGTGACAGCGGCACCATCCGTTCCCGCCCGCCTTTTCCGCGCACCAATATCATCCGTGG